>CAIYCT010000250.1 GCA_903924765.1 uncultured Rhodospirillaceae bacterium
CTATTTCACCCGAAGCAGCGTCCATTTTTAGCCCCGAAAATAATCGCTATCATACTGATTCTTATAGCAGAATTACGCTATTTCGTCACGGAAACCTTGGGTCATATGGGAAATCCGGGTTTATGTTTCGTTATTGATTTTCTAAGTATTTTACGACTAAGTGGTTCCAGCGTGTGCGTAGCGCGTCATTGAGGTCGGGGGACGTTCGTGGGGTCTAGCGGTTTGGGAAATAAGTGGGCACTCATGGCCTGTGTTGCTGCTTGCTTCACAACGGCGCCCTCCGTTGTCCGCGCTCAGGCGTTGGTGGACGAATTGCGCGTCGTCTTGGACACCCATCCACAAATCAGCTCGAAAACAAAGTCGGTGGATTCTGCTCATTCCGGCATCGGCGTGGCGTGGGGTAACTACCTGCCGCAAGTCAAATTAACCGCCGATGCGGGCCCCGAATACACCGACAGCATTGATCGCTTGAACACTGAGGGACGCCCTTATATTCGCGGCACCACCGACGAAACCGCCATGACGGTGACCCAGCATGTTTATGATGGCAATTCCACCGATTCTGCGGTCGGTCAGGCTGAAGCCACTCAGGCCATTAATAAGTCGGATTTGCGTGGCACCCGCCAATCGGTTCTGCTTGACGCCGTCAGCTCCTATTTGGCGGTGCTGCGGTGGTCGCATCTGATCCGTCTGTCCACCGACAATGTTCACAATGTTCAAGATCAATTGAACCTCGAGGATGAGCGGATTGCCAAAGGATCGGGCATGAGTCTCGATGCCCTAACCGCTAAGCAGCAATTGCAGACCGCCAAGGAAGCCCGCGTCCGCTATGAGGGCGAATTGCGCAGCGCTTTGGCGACCTATACACAGATTTACGGCCATCCCGCCAAAATGTCGGAGATGCAGGAACCGATAGCTCCGACCAGTTTGCTGGCTGCGGATATGGAAGAGGCGGTTCAAACCGCTCAGAAAAACAATCACAACATCGAACAAGCCCTGCACGGCATCGAGCTGGCCAACGAAAAGCGTCGGTCAGCTGAATCTGGATTTATGCCCAACGTCGATCTGGTGGGCAAAGCTGACTATATGCATTACAAGAACGCCGAATCGTGGGACCGCAAGGATTGGTCCATGCTGTTGACGGTCAGCTGGGATTTGTTCAACGGTTGGAAAACGCGCTCGCTGGTCGAACAAGCCAGTTACGATCACGGCGTCGCCATGGACAATCACCTCTATCAGGTTCGTCGGACTGACGAGTTGGTGCGATCCAAATGGGAAAAGCTGTCGACCGCCCAAGAGCGCATGGATCTGTTGGAAAACGCCGCCAATTTGGCCGAGGAGGTTCTGGCCGCTACCCGCAAATTGCACGCTGCCGGCAAGGAAAACATCTTCAACGTGATGGATGCGCAAAACCGTTTGAACGATGCGCGCATCAATTACTCCCAAGCCTATTACGACATGATGACCGCTAGCTTCGAAGTCCTGAATGCCATGGGGCAATTGGAGATCGAGGCAATTGAGCGGTCTCAAGTTTCTGAATCCGCGATCCGCACCAAAGTTCCAGAATTTCTGCTGCACAATCCCTAAGGTCCTTTCTCTAGGCCTATCCGGGAAAATACGGATGGTTTAATCGGTCTTTATCCGCCATAATCCTGACGATAATTTTACCTGGGAGGGGCTCATGCGCAACCGTTTGTTATCGGCTTTACTGTCCATTGGGGCCTTCGCTTTTGCGTGGTTCGTGTCGATGCCCGCAGTCTTGGCTGGCGATCCTCCGGTCGCCATGCTGATGCAGCCCGCCGGGACCGTTGAAGTCAGCCGCGACGGCACCATTTGGAAGGCCGTCAGCAGCAACAAGTTCCTGTTTGTCGGCGATCATCTGCGCACCGGCGCTGACGGCAGCGGCAAATTGGTCGATCAGGCCAACAATACAGCCCAGACGGTTGGTCCCAACACGCATTTGGAATTCGCCCCCGGTTCGGTCAAGGTTGTCGATGGCAAGCTGTCTGGCCCCGAGCAATTGGCCGGTGATTTGGGCGCGGGGTTGTCCAACCGCTTCGCTGAAGCCCAACGATACACCACCGTGCGCCGCGGCGTTCAGACCGAAGCTCCCAAGCTTCGCGTCGCCAAGCAAGTCACCTTGAGCGCGTCCTATCCCGAGTTGGTCTGGCAAAACATGGGCAAGCAATATTCCTATGTGTTGACCATCGACGGCGTCAAGCAGCAGATTCCCGGCACCGACGCCGACATGGTGCGGACCAAGGTCGCCAATCTGACCCCCGGCAGCCACAGCTTCAACGTTTCCACTGTGGATGCGGGCAAGGAACTGACCGATCAAGTCGATAAGGGCGGCACGTTGGTGTGGTTGTCCCCGGACGAGGATAAGGCTTTGGGCGAAGCCGTCGCTCACGTCAAATCCACCGTGGCGAGCAGCAACTTTGCCGTTGCCAGCTTGTTGGACGAAAAAGGTCTGTTGGTTGCCGCCATGGACCTGTATCGCAAGCACTTCACCGAGAACAAGGACGATAACGATATGCGCCCCTTGTTGATCCGTGCTTATTACGAATTGAAGCTGGCGGACCTGAAACAGAAAGAAGCCCTGCTCTACAACGATCTCATCAGTTCAAATTAAGGGTGGGATTCTTACCAAAGCCGGGCATAATTGCCCGGCTTTTTTGTCCCCGAGCGTAGGTAAATTGGGGGGACGGGTTTCGAGGGGGGTCTGGGATGTCGAATGTTCCGCGTCGCTATGATGTCGTCATTGCTGTGTTGCTGTTTGTTGCGGCGATCCCTGCGCAATGGTACGAATTATTCGCTCCCCTGGAAGACAAGGTCAACTCGATCCGTCACCAATTGCGTATGGATTATCACGCCACCAAGGGACAATTGGCGTCGGACGAGGTGTTTATCGTCAATACCGACGAGAAATTCTTTACTCAGTATAAAAGCTTTCCGTTACGCCGCACCGATATCGGCAAAATCACCGAGAACCTGAAGACTCTGGGCGCGAAAGTCGTCGCAGTCGACTTGTTGATGGATTTCCCCAGTTCCTACAATGAAGATCCGGCCTTGGCCGACTCGCTGAAAAAAGCTGGCGATACTTTGTTGGTGAACCAGGGCGTGGTGGTCGACCACAAGATCGTATCGCTCAATCACCCCACCGAAATTTTGGATAAGGCCTCGCGCAGCGCCTACACCAATATCGAATCATCCAACCGCTGGGTGTCGTCCATGTCGCGGTTGACCATTTACCCGGAAGCTATACCCATGGTTGGCGGTTGGCCGTTTTCGGTGACGGCGGCGGCCATGTATCTTGGGGTTGAGCCCAAGTACGAGCCAGGCACCTTGCATTTGGGCGATTTAGCCGTTCCGCTGGACCGCGGCAACAATATCTATATCGATTTTCCGCCCTTGATTAAGGGCAGCCATTTCTTAAGCCAAGACCACGGCATGAGCGCCATCGAGTTCTTGGACCTGTCAGGCAAGGATGATCGGGACCTGGACGAGTTGTCCTTGTTCGTCAAAGACAAGTTGGTTCTGGTGGGTGATACCTCGGACGTGTCCCACGATTGGTTCGATACCCCGGCGGGCAGCGTCTACGGGGTTGAAATCATCGCCGACACCATCGCCAGCATCCTGGCGGGCGGTCCGTTGAAAGTGGCCCATCTGTGGGTGCAAATGATCGCGCCGATTCTGGGGTTGCTGTTGACCTTGTTTGTGGCCATCCGCGTCAAGCAGCCGCCCATGCGCGGCACTTTGATCTTGGGCTTTGTTGCCCTGTTCGTGGTGGTCGTGGGCGAGCTTTACATCCGAGAGGGCTTCATCGTTCCCTTGTCCTATGTGGTGGTGGCGACGCTGCTGTCCTATCTGACCATCGAGTTCCGCCAATATCAGCTTGAGCGGGATCAAAAGCAGATGATCTCGAAGACCTTCGGCCAATACATTCCCGCCGAGTTGGTGGAAGAAATGAGCAAGACCGGCCAGCAGGTGCAGGTGGGCGGCGAAAGCCGCGAGATGACCGTGCTGTTCTCGGACGTGCGCGGTTTCACCACCCTTTCGGAAGGTCTGTCGCCAAACGACTTGACCAAGCTGATGAACGCGTTTCTCAGCCCGATGACCAAGGTCATTCAATCCCAACGCGGCACCATCGACAAATATATGGGCGACGCCATCATGGCGTTTTGGGGCGCGCCGCTGAGCGATGACGAGCACGCCAAGCACGCGGTTCAAGCCGCTTTGCTGATGATCAAGACCATGTATGAATTGTCCGAAGATTTTGTCGCTCGGGGCTGGAAGCCGATCAAGGTCGGCATCGGCCTTAATACCGGCATCATGAATGTGGGCAACATGGGCTCGGATTTCCGTTTGGCCTATACGGTGCTGGGCGACGCGGTCAATTTGGGGTCGCGCATTGAAAGCCTGACCAAGCAATACGGCGTCGATGTGATGGTCAGCGAATTCACCAAGGCGGCGGTGCCGGGTTTGATTTGCCGCGACATCGATCTGGTGCGGGTCAAGGGCAAGGACGAGCCGGTAGGATTGGTCGAGCCGTTGGGTTTTGAGGGCGAGGTGGATGCCCAAATTCTGGACCGCCTGGACCGCCATCATCAAGCCATCGCCGCTTATCGCAAACAAGAATGGGCCACAGCCAAAGCCGCTTTTGAAGCGCTGTCCGGCGAGGAGCCCAACCGCGCGATCTACAAAATTTATCTGGATCGTATCGCCGCCTTCGAGTCCACGCCCCCCGGCGCGGATTGGGACGGCGTCTATACGCATAAAGAGAAGTCTTAAAGAGCAAGTCGAGAGGGAGGCGAATCCCATGTCTAGATCGTCCACAAAAAGCAAATTAGCTTTTGGTTTATTGACCGCCACCCTTTTGTGGGCGGTCTCGGCCGATGACGGCTTCGCCGAACCCAAGCAGAAACAAGGTGCGCAACCGGCTGCCACTGCGCCAGTGGTCAAGAGTCCTGTGGCCAAGGCTAACGATCCGTTGAGCACGGCCAAAGCGGCAGCGGAAGCCGCCGCCAAGACGGGCGACGTCGCCGGGGTGAAAAACGCCAACGACGCCATCACTGCCTTGGTCTCCGCCGTGCCGGCCTGGGTGAATGAGAAGCTGCAAGCGGCATCGGCGGTGCCGCCCGACAAACAGCGCATCGCCGGGATATGGAACAAGGTGCATCAGCAAGCCTTGGCTGCCGACGCGGCGGGCGATCAGGACAAGGCCTTGGATGCGGCGGGCCGCGCCGCCTCCGTCGCTAAGGACAATTTGGGCGAGGCTCATTTCGCCACCATCATCAGCCTGTCCGACCTTGCTGCCTTGCAAGCGAAATACGGCAAGATCGAAGAGGCCGAGGCCACTTATTTGAATGCGGCAAAGGCGGCTGATACCGCGTTTGGTCCGGCCCATCCCGAGACCCTGAAAGTCAAGAACGCCCTGGCAGGTTTCTACGCCCAGCAAATCCGCGTTCCAGACGCCGTTGCCATCAGCCACGACGCGGCCAGCGCTGCTGTGACGGCATATGGCGCCGATCATCCCATCACCTTTGCCCAAAACCAAAGTTTGGCCCGTTTGAAAGTGGCGCAAGGCGCGTCCAAGGACGCGGTGGATCAGTTGGCCTTGCTGTGCGGGGCCGAACGTAAGGTTTACGGCAATTGGCATCCCGGTTTGGCCCAATGCCGTGCCGCCGAGGGCAACGCCATTTTGGCGGCGGGCGACATCGACAAGGCGTTCGAGGCGACAACCGAGGCGGCAACCATTCTTGCCGCCAACGGTTTGGCAACCCAAGGCGCGGGTTTGACCAACCGCATCGATCTGGCCGGGTTGGAACAAAAACGTGGACACCTGCCCGAGGCTCGCAAGATTTATGAAGATGTGTCCAAGGATGCTGTCGCCGCCAACGATCATGAGCAGGACATCTCGGCCAAGGCCGGATTGACCGAAGTGCTCCAAGACATGGGCGAGATGGACGCCGCCGAAGCCCTGGGCATTGAAGTGCTGGACGACCGTACCAAAACATTGGGTCCGGCCCACCCTGACCGCTTGGCGGCGTTATCCGCTCTGGGGGCGATCTATCGCAAACAAGGGCGTCTGGCCGAGGCCGAGCATGCCTTCACCGAGGCATTGGAGCATTACCGCAAGGTTTTGGGTCCCGATCATCCTTCCACGATCATCGCTACCAATAATCTGGGCGAGATTTTGGAAAAGGAAGGCATTTTCGATCAGGCCGAGCCGTATTTGCGCGAAGCGGTGGACTCCAGCAAGAAGACCTATGGCGAGGCCAATACCACCACCTTGGCGACCTACAATAATTTGGCCTTGCTGTATGAAAGCCAGGGCGTCTTCGACAAGGCCGAGCCGTTATACAAAACGGCAATCGCCGTTATGGCCAAAAGCGCCGGTCCTCGCAACGCCGAAACCGTCGCCTCGGTCAACAATCTGGCGTATCTGTACATGCTGCAAGGCGATTATCCCAAGGCTGCCGACATGTTTTCTCAGGTTCTGGCCGGATGGGAAAAGGCCTATGGCCCCAAGCATATCAACACCATGAAGGCTCTCAACAACTTGGCGCGCGCCCACTTTCGCATGGGTAAGACGGCCGAGGCCGAAAAAGAGTTCGATCGGGCGCTGGCCACTCGTCGCCAGATCTTGGGCGACAAGCATATGGACGTGTTGCGCTCGCAGCACGATTTGGCGGTTTTGTACGCCGGAACCAATCGGCTGGAGCAAGCCAAGGCGCTACTGCTGAAGACCGTGGCCGCCGACGAGGAAACCCTGGGCAATCAGCATCCCTATACCTTCGAAGCCATGAACAGTTTGGCCAAGGTGCTGATGGATATGGGCGACCCGGATGGCGCGTTGAAGGTTCGCCAGACCATCTTCCAACGCCGCAATGCTTTCCTTGACCGGATGCTGTATGTCACCGGCAACAACGCGCGCGAAGGATACATCCGTTTGTACGCACCCGAGCTGGCCGCCTATGTGGCGCAATTGGCCAAGGCGGGCGGGGAAGCGGGGGCCAAGGGCGTCGAGGAAGTAAGCCTTGCCCGCAAGGGATTGCTGTTGAAGGTGGCGTCCGAATTGCAACAAGTGGGGCATTTGTCCCGTGACCCGGAAATGAACAAACTGACGGCGGAATTGGTGGCGACGCGCAAGCGTCTTGCCGCTCTGACCCTATCGGGCCCGACGCCGGAAACCCGGGCCACCCACGTGCAGATCATGAATGGGTTGGAGGATCGCATCGGCGTTTTGGAAGGCGAATTGGGCCGCGCCAGCGCCCGTTTCCGCAAAACCACCGAACCGGCGGGTCTGGATAAACTACAAGCCTACCTGCCCAAAGATGGCGCGTTGGTGGATTTCTTCATATACGGCGAAGAGGGCCAATCTCACCTGATCGCCTCGGTGTTGACTTGGGACGGGGACAAGCCGGTCTATACGCTGGTGCCGTTCAGCGATTTGTCCGCCATTAACGCCGCCATTCAGAAATACCGCACCGACATCCAAAAAGAGGACATTGAACTGGATGATCTGCAAGACAGCGGTCAGGCGGTTTACGATCTGGTGTGGCAGCCGCTGGAGGCGGCGTTGGGCAAGC
>CAIYCT010000251.1 GCA_903924765.1 uncultured Rhodospirillaceae bacterium
AATAAAACTGATCATTTTGCGCAGGATCAGCCAATGCGACCCCGGATCGGGCTGCGGTAAGGCGGCATCCAGTGTCGATGCGGCGGCAACAATCGCCGTGATGGCGGGCCACGCGTTGGCCCATAGGGCCAGAAGAGAGGTTTGGTCCACGGGTGATCTCCTTATTAGGACATAAAAATACCGCCCAGGGCAGGATTGCCGGGCGGTGGGACAACGTTCAGGTTTTTTGGAACGTTGTTAGCCGAGCGTGGCCAGCGTTACAGCGGTCTCATAGGCCGCTATGGCGTGATCGCCGAGCCGGTCGGCGAGGGTCTTGCGGATGTCCAGCCAGTCGATGGCTTCGTCGGCATCGCCCAGTTGGGTCAAGGGAACGGGATGCTGCCAATCCTCCACCATCGCCACTTGCGGCGGCAGATGGGGGACGGGATCGCCCGCGTGGCGGTACATGGTGATGATGGTTTGGCGGGCCAACAGCCGCTTCATGGCCCCGGCGGCTTCGACCATGCCCACACGCGGGGCACCAAAGGTGGTCAGGGTGGCGGGCGGCATTCCGGCCTCGGCCAACCGGACGGCGACGACCAGGGCAATGGCCCCGCCCAGCGAGTGGCCGGTCAGATGATAGGTCTGCCCCGTAACCCGTGCCGCCACCTGACTGGTAATGCCGCGACCGGCATCCCAGAAGCCACGATGAACCCGCCCAAACCCGTGAACCATGCGCGGTATAAATTCCAGATCGGCAAGGTCATCATGGACGTTGTCCGGATCGGTGCCCCGGAAGGCCACATAGATATGGCCATCAAGGGAGGGCGTGACAGTGGCGCAGGCCACAAGGTCGGTATCGGCAATGTCCGGGGGCGAGCCATAGGCTTCGCGGCATAACCGGGCGATAAATCTATGGTCAATGGGCATCAGGCAAGGTCTCCAAAGAATAGGTGGTGGCCGATCTGGCACAGCGGGGTATGGCCCACCGCCCAGGACGGCGGAATCGGCATGCGGGAATCGTAATAGCTGGTGGCCCCTTGCACGGCATCGGGGGTGGTGCCCGCGATCACTCCGGCGGCAATGTCCAAGGCTTCGGCATATTGCGGATCGCTGGCGGTGACCGACAGCAGCTTGGGGTAATTGGGATCAGTGCGGTTGCGGCACGAGAACTGATACGGGTCGGTGCAAACGCTCACAATATTGTGGCCCCACCAGCGCGGGTGGTCGGCCCGGTTCTTGATTACACTGGCCACGGCCACCATGCCGGTGCGGCCTTCGCCTCGGGCCTCGCCCCATACGGTGCGGGCCAGGGTTTCAACTGGATCAACGCCATCTGTCATCATCATCTCCGTTGTTGGTTTGTTCAGGGGATTGGGCATGGGCTTTGTGACAATCGGCACAGCCCGCCATGGCTTTGGTGAAGGCCGCCAGCCGTTCTTGCTGAGCATAAACAGGCACCTCCAGCACCTTCATCTGCCGGTGCATGGTCTTGATCAGTTCCTTGATCGCCTCGTTTTCTTCGATGACCGTCTGGGTGTGCGCCTGCACGGTTTCACCGAAAGATTTCATGGTCTCCAGCAAGGCGGTCTGGGCCTGAATGGAATAGGTGGCGTGCTGATCCAGCGACGCACTCAAGGCTTCCAGCTTGTTGCCCACCCGCTCAATAATGCTGGCGGTCAGATTGACGATGCTCTCAAGCTGGATCATTCCGGCGCTGGCAGGCGGGGGCGCATCATCACGGTCCTTGACCTCTTCCTCCCCACCGCCCCGCAGCCGCTGCCATAGGCCGGGAACATTGGTCACCAAGATCAAGACCAAGGTAATCAGCAGTCCAGCCAAAATCAGTTGGCTCTGCCATCCCATCTGCCCAAACGCTCGTAGAAAATACTCCCATGCCTGCAACTGCGCATCCGCAGGCGGCACCGCTTCGATGGCCATAGATCACCTTTTTAACTGGAGAATTGGGTTGTTTGCGGACCAGTCCGCACCTGCTGGGGCCATTGGCCCCAGGCCCCTTTTATTAAACAATCGGGTTCCAAGGCCCCTGGCCTTGGCGGGGGTGGG
>CAIYCT010000252.1 GCA_903924765.1 uncultured Rhodospirillaceae bacterium
CGTGGCCTTCGCACCGGCTTCCTGTTCCTTCAGGATGCTGATGATCTGCTCTTCTGTGAACCGATTGCGTTTCATAAGTCCGTCCTTCGATTAAGGGCAGGACTCTACTTCAATCTGGAGGAACTTTTTAGGGGCAGGTCACCCCCAATCTCGTCATCACCGGGTCAATAGCAGACCTCCTCACCCCATCTCACTCCTGATCCATCACCCCGACCTTAGCGTCTTCACCGCCGCGTCGCGGTCGAATAGGTAGAGCAGGGTGCGCAAGGTTTGGCCGCGAGGGGTGGTCAGGTCCGGGTCGGCGTTGACGATCAGTTTGGAATCGTCGCGGGCGGCGTTCAGCAGGTCGCCGTCTTTGGTCAGATCGGCGATTTTGAATTCGGGCAGGCCGCTTTGTTTGGTGCCCAGCACTTCTCCGCCGCCGCGCAACAACAAATCCTCCTCGGCGATGACGAAGCCATCATCGGTGGCGCGCATGACTTCCAGCCGCTTTTTGGCGGCGTCCGACAGGGGATGGCCGTAGAGCAGCAGGCAGGAGGAGGCGCGGTCGCCGCGTCCCACCCGGCCACGCAACTGATGCAATTGCGACAGGCCGAACCGCTCGGCGTGTTCAATGATCATGATGGTGGCCTCGGGCACGTCGACGCCCACTTCCACCACCGTGGTCGCCACCAAGATATCCAGGTTACCGGCTTGAAACGCCGCCATGACCCGGTCTTTCTCGGCGCTTTTCAGCTTGCCGTGGACCAGGCCGACCTTGGCGGGAAAAAACTGTTCCAGCACTCGGGCCCGTTCCACGGCGGCGGCCAGATCCAAATCCTCGTTTTCCTCAACCAGCGGGCAGATCCAATAGACCCGCGCCTGAGCGGCGAGGGGGCGGTGCAAGCCGGTGACGATCTCGTCGAACCGTTCCAGCGGCAGGATGCGGGTGTCCACCGGTTTGCGTCCCGGCGGGCGCTCGTCCAGGCGCGACGCGTCCATATCGCCGTAGGCGGTCAGCATCAACGTGCGCGGAATCGGGGTGGCGGTCATGGCCAACACATCCACGGCGCGGCCTTTGGCTGTTAAATCCAGCCGCTGTTGAACGCCGAAGCGGTGCTGCTCGTCGATCACCGCCAAGGCCAGATCCTTGAACTGCACGTCTTTTTGGAACAAGGCATGGGTGCCCAGGGCAAAATGGGCGGTGCCGTCGGCCAAATCGGCCAGGATGGAGTCGCGCGCCTTGCCTTTGTCGCGTCCCGTCAGCAGCCGCACCTGCAATCCCACCGCTTCAGCCAAAGGCTTGATGGTGGCGTAATGCTGGCGGGCCAGGATTTCGGTCGGGGCCATCAGGGCCGCTTGCGCTCCGGCTTCGATGGCGGAGCACATGGACAGCAACGCCACCACGGTTTTGCCGCTGCCCACATCGCCTTGCAGCAGCCGCAACATGCGGATCGGTTGCGACATATCGGCATCGATTTCGGTCAGAACCCGCTGTTGCGCTTTGGTCAGGGTGAAGGGCAGGGACTCCATCACCCGTTGACGCAATTCGCCGCTGGCGGCCAGGGGGCGGCCCTTGCTGGTCCGCATTTGATTGCGCACCAGCATCAGCGCCAATTGATTGGCCAGCAATTCGTCATAAGCCAAGCGCCGCCGCTCGGGGCTATCCTCGACCGCTTCTACAGTTTGGGGATGATGGGCGATTTTCAGGCTGTCGAGCCAAGGTTTCCAATGGTTCTTGGCCAGCCAAGCGGGGTTTTGCCATTCGGGCAAATCGGGGCAGCGCTCCAACGCCGCCTCGATGGCGCGGCTTAATGGTCGCTCGGTCAGTCCTCCGGTCAAAGGATGGACCGGTTCGATGGTCATGATCTGGTCCCGCTCGGCCAAAGGCACCACATGATCGGGATGGGTGATCTGAAACTCGTCTTGAAAACGATCGATGGTTCCGCTGACCACCCGCTGTTCGCCCGGCGGCAACAGGCGCAGCAGCCAATCCTCCTTGGCGTGGAAATAGACCAACGTCACCGGCGTATCGCCATCCAGGCAGTGGATGCGATAGGGTCGGCGCGACGAGGACGGCTTGTCATGGTAAAGCACGGTCAAGGTCAGCGTCACCACTTGACCAGTCTGGGCGTCTGTGGTCCTGGGCGAGTGGCGGCGATCGATCAGGCCGCTGGGAAAATGCCACAGCAAATCCACCACCCGTTCGCCCGCCAATTTAGCATAGAGCGGGGCCATGCGCGGTCCGATGCCGGGCAAAGTGGTGATTGGGGCGAACAGTTTATCGAGAACGGAAGGACGCATCTTGTTGTGGCATGGGTGAAGGGACTATATGGTACCCCATATCACCAATTGAGCCAGCCTTACAGAACCCAATGAGCAACCGCCTTAAACGTCTGATGTTTCGCGCCAACCATATGGGTTCCAACGAAAACGATATCTTGTTCGGAGCCTTTGCCCGCGATGCCTTGGCGTCGCTTACCGAGGCGGAGCTGGATCAATTCGAATCCTTGCTGGCGTGCAACGACACCGACCTGTTCGATTGGGTCACCGCCAAGCGGCCGCCGCCGCCCGAGTGGCAAACCAAGCTGATGGACCGTATTATCGCCCATGTGGCCCAGGGAAAGCCGCAAGCGTGAATTCTTTCTTCAAGACAGGGCAAACCGTTGTCAGCGGCGTTCCCGAAGGCGTCGATGCGCTGCATCTGGGCCGTTTGGCTGCTGAGAAGGATGCGCCGCTTCTGGTCTATGTGGCCCGCGACGATTCATCTGCCGCTCGCATGGCGGAGTTCCTGGGGTTTTTCGCCCCCGACGTGACGGTGCTGGAATTTCCCGCTTGGGATTGTCTGCCCTATGATCGGGTTTCGCCCAATGTGGATGTGGTTGCGCGGCGCATCGATACGCTGACACGGTTGATCACCACCGCCAAGGGCATTGTCGTCACCTCTATTTCCGCCATTCTCCAGCGCATGCCGCCTCGGGCGATGTTCGAAAAAGCCAGCTTTCACGCCGCAGTAGGTGCCAGCACAGACGTCAAGAAGATGTTGGAGTTTCTGGAGGGAAACGGTTATTCCCGCACCGAAACGGTCATGGAGCCGGGCGAATATGCAGTGCGCGGCGGCATCGTCGATCTGTTTCCGCCGGGCAGCCCCGATCCAGTGCGGCTGGATTTCTTTGGCGACGAGGTCGAGACCATCCGCACCTTCGATCCCTTGTCGCAAAGAACAATCGGCAAGATCACGGAATTGACGCTGACGCCGGTGGCCGAAGTCCTTTTAGATCAGCACTCTATCGCCCATTTCCGCACCGCCTACCGCGAAAAGTTCGGCATTCCGTCGGGCCGCGACCCGTTGTACGAAAGCATTTCCGCCGGTCAGCGTTTCACCGGCATGGAGCATTGGCTGCCCTTGTTCCATGACGGCATGGACACCTTGTTCGCCTATGTGCCGGACACTGCCGTGCTGGTGTTCGACGATGGCATCGACGAGGCGTGCGAGGCCCGGTGGACGCAAATCCTGGATTATTTTGAGGCCCGTTGCCTGACCGAGAAAGCTGGGGCCGAGGAAGCGGGTATGGTCTATCACCCGCTGCCGCCCAACGCTCTGTATCTGGAGCGGGACGAATGGCAGCGCCTGTGCGCGCCGCGCGCCATTCTGCGCCATGCGCCCTATGACACGCCCGACCAGGACAATGTGGTCGATGCGGGCGGTAGGCATGGACGCAATTTCGCCGATATCCGCTCGCTGCCCAACGCCAATGTCTACGAGTATCTGAAAGAGCATGTGGACAGTTTGCTGGCGCAAAAATCCAAGGTGGTCATCGCCGCTTGGACCATCGGCTCGCGTGATCGTCTGGCGCATGTGCTGGCTGACCACGCCATAGCGCCTTTGGTTAGCGCCGACGATTGGCCCCAGGCCCAGCAAGCGGCGGCGGGTTCGGTCTGTTTGGTGCCGCTGGCGTTGGACCATGGTTTCGTGTGGCACGATCTGGTGCTGATCACCGAGCAAGACATTCTGGGTGACCGTCTGGCCCGTCCGCCCAAGCGCAAGAAACGCGGCGCTGCCTTCATCGCCGAGGCTTCGGCCTTGAACGAGGGCGATCTGGTGGTGCATGTGGAGCACGGCATTGGCCGCTATCTGGGGCTGGAAACCGTACAGGTGGGCGGCGCGGCTCACGATTGCATCAAGATTGAGTATGATGGCAACGACAAATTGTTTGTGCCGGTGGAAAATCTGGACGTGCTGTCTCGCTTCGGCTCGGATCAGTCGGGCGTGGCGTTGGATAAATTGGGCGGGGTGGCGTGGCAATCGCGCAAAGCCAAGCTTAAGAAGCGCATCCATGACATGGCCGAACAATTGATCCGCATCGCCGCCGCCCGTTTGGTCCGCAAGGGCGATGTGCTGGCCCCGCCCGAAGGGGCGTGGGATGAGTTCTGCGCCAGCTTCCTGTTCGTGGAAACCGACGATCAGCTGCGTGCCATCGAGGACACCATCGAGGATATGGGCTCGGGCCGTCCCATGGATCGGCTGATCTGCGGTGATGTGGGCTTCGGCAAGACCGAAGTGGCCATGCGCGCCGCCTTTGTCGCCGCCATGGCCGGTCTTCAGGTGGCGGTGGTGGTGCCGACCACCTTGCTGGCCCGCCAGCATTACCGCTCCATCGTCGAACGCTTCAAGGGTTTGCCGCTGAAAATCGGCCATATGTCGCGGCTGGTGACTGCCAAGGACGCCACTCTGACTCGCGCCGGTTTGGCCGATGGGTCGGTGGACATCGTGGTCGGCACTCATGCTTTGTTGGCCAAATCCGTCTCGTTCAAGCGTTTGGGTCTGCTGATCGTCGACGAGGAACAGCATTTCGGCGTTGCTCACAAAGAGCGGCTGAAACAAATGAAAGCCGACGTGCATGTGCTGACCCTGACCGCCACGCCCATTCCGCGCACGTTGCAAATGGCTCTGACCGGGGTCAAGGAGATGAGCGTCATCGCCACCCCGCCGGTGGACCGGGTAGCGGTGCGGACCTTCGTGCTGCCCTACGATCCGGTGATCGTGCGCGAGGCTATCATGCGCGAGAAATATCGCGGTGGGCAGGTCTTCTATGTCTGTCCTCGGCTGGCCGACATCGACCGGGTGGCCGAGCGCTTGGCAACGCTGGTGCCCGAATGCAAGTCTGCCATCGCCCATGGCCGTCTGACGCCCACCGAGTTGGAAGACGTGATGACCGCATTCGGCGACCGTCAATACGACATCTTGCTGTCCACCAACATCATCGAATCGGGCATCGACATGCCCAGCGTCAACACCTTGATCATCCACCGCGCCGACATGTTCGGACTGGGTCAGCTGTACCAGTTGCGCGGCCGCGTGGGGCGGGGCAAGACCCGAGGCTATGCCTATTTCACCGTGCCCAATGATCGCAGCCTATCCAAACCGGCCGAGAAGCGCCTGCAAGTCATGCAGACCTTGGATTCGTTGGGGGCAGGGTTCCAACTGGCCAGCCATGATCTGGACATACGGGGGGCGGGCAATCTGCTGGGCGACGAGCAATCGGGACATATCCGCGAGGTTGGTATCGAGCTGTACCAATCCTTGCTGGAAGAAGCCGTAGCCGCCGCCAAGGGCGGCGACGAGGCCATCGCCGAGGAAGAATGGTCGCCCCAGATCAACATGGGCACCCCGGTCTTGATCCCCGAGGAGTATGTCAAGGATCTGGGGCTGCGCATGGGGCTATATCGCCGCATCGCCGATCTGCAAGATCGGGCCGAGATCGATTCCCTGGCTGCCGAGTTGGTGGACCGCTTCGGCGCCATGCCCAAGGAAGTGGAAAACCTGCTGGAGATCATCGTCATCAAGGCCTATTGCAAACAGGCCAACATCGCCAAATTCGACGCTGGCCCCAAGGGTGGCGTGATTAGCTTCCGCAATAACAGCTTCCCCAATCCGGTGGCGCTGATCCAGTACATCGCCCAACAAGCAGCGACATTGAAACTGCGACCTGACCACAAACTGGTGGCCATACGCGGCTGGGACGAGGTCAAATTGCGGGTGGATGGCGCCACAAGGTTGGCGGCGAAACTGGCGGAATTGGCTGCTGTTTAAGCCGCAACGCGGATCGTAGACGTGATTTCGTCCAGCGCGGGAATGACGATGGAGTGGGGGCAAGGCTCACGGAATAGCGATCAGCAATCCGGTGCTGAACGAGAATGATTGTTCATGGCATTTGCCGAAATCGAGGCCGTAGCTGGGTTCGAAATACCAACCGAAGCGGTTCTGATCTCCGGGCCAGATGGACAATTCAATGGCCGCTTCCAGTCCGAACGTATCCGTGATCAGGCCATTGCCCAATTTGCGATTCCATTGCGGACCGATGCCATAAGCGAATTCGACGCCTTTGGCCACGGTGGTGGGGATCTTGAACAGCATGCCGGTTTCCCACTGCTTGCCCTCGTTGGAGTAAAGCGCGTTGGCGCCCAGTTCGATTTCCAGCCATTCGTCAATGGGTGTTGCTTCAATAAAAATGTTGCCGCCGTAGCTGGCGCTGTTTTCTGTCAGCCCCCATTCGCCAATGGCGCCGACCGCGATCACGGCGGTGGGCTCATCCTCCTCGGCCCAGGCGACGTCGGTGGTCATCAGCAAGACGGCCATCGTTCCTGCTTGGCAAGTAAACTTGATCATGCTTCCCATCCGGCCAAATCGGCCAGGGCGCGGGCCGATTGAATGGCTTTGCGGTCGCGGCCCTTGATCTTGCGGCCGTTCTCGTCCCGTTCGGGCGGCGGCGGCAACAGGCCGAAATTAATGTTCATCGGTTGATAATCGAGGGTCGTGGCGTGGAGGCCTGTCACATGAGCCAACATGGCACCCAAGGCCGTTGTCAAGGGCGGCGGATTGAAGGGGCGCCCAGCCAAGCTGTCGGCGGTGAAGCGTCCGGCCAGCAGACCGATGGCGGCGCTTTCAACATAGCCTTCGCACCCGGTAATCTGCCCGGCCATGCGGATATGGGGAGCGGCCTTTAGGTGAAGATCGTTTGCCAACACCTTAGGACTATTGATGAAAGTGTTTCTATGGATGCCGCCCAAGCGAGCGAATTCCGCTTGTTCCAGACCCGGAATGGTGCGGAAAACCCGCACTTGCTCGGCATGGCGCAGTTTGGTTTGGAAGCCGACCATGTTGTATAAGGTGCCCAGCTTGTTGTCTTGACGCAGTTGGATCACCGCCGCCGGTTTGGGGCCATTGGGATTGGTCAGGCCGATGGGCTTCAAGGGGCCATAGGCCAGGGTTTCGCGGCCTCGTTCGGCCATCACTTCGATGGGCAGACAGCCTTCGAAATAGGGCGTTTTCTTTTCCCATTCATGGAACTCGATCTTGTCCCCGGCGATCAATGCATCAATGAAGGCTTCGTATTGCTCGCGCGACAGTGGGCAGTTGATGTAATCCTTGCCGTCTCCGTCCTCATTGGCGCCTTTATCGTAACGGGACTGAAACCACGCCTTGCTCATGTCGATGCTGTCAAAATTGATGATAGGAGCGATGGCGTCGAAGAAGGCCAATTGATCCTGGCCGGTGACGGACAGGATGGCTTGGGACAAAGCAGGCGAAGTCAACGGCCCGGTGGCGATGATGGCGTTGCCCCACTCAACGGGCGGCAATTCGGTGACTTCTTGGCGCGCCAGCGTGACTAAGCCGGTGGCCTCCAGCTTTTGATGCACGGTATGGCTAAAGCCGTCGCGGTCCACTGCCAAGGCGCCACCCGCCGGAACCTTATTGAGATCGGCGGCCTCCAGGATCAGCGACTTGGACCGGCGCATTTCCTCGTGCAGCAACCCGACCGCATTGTACTGGGCGTCGTCCGAGCGTAGCGAGTTGGAGCAAACCAATTCGGCCAAGTGATCGGTGCTGTGGGCTTCAGTGGCGCGAAGCGGGCGCATTTCGTAAAGCTGAACAGGGATTCCCCGCGTCGCCAATTGCCAAGCGGCCTCGCACCCGGCAAGGCCGCCGCCGATCACATGAACTGTCAAAATTACTTACGGGCCTCAATTGCTTGTTTCGCGTTGGCCAAGGCCGTCGAGGCTTTGGCTCCGCCACTTTGCATGGAACCGCCGCCGCTTGACAAGGGGCCAAACAGATAATCCGAAAATGCCGATGACAAAGTGTTCTTTTTGTCTGCGCTGAAGGTGTGGCTGGCGGATTCGGACCGCTTCTGCAACAAAGCATGAGGTTGAATGAGATTGACGCTTTCCATAAGGGGCTCCTATTAAAAATCTTCTCTTTGCTCAGCATGATCCGTGCCAGAGTTATCTTATTGATATTTATTGCATTACGCCAAGAATGGGCGGCATATTCTGCCGCTTCTGCCTCTCGGTAGGAATTTTTTCCTTGGGTGAAAGCGGTCAAGGCGGCACAATGAGAGTGCGTCGCAAGTGGAGTGGATCATGAGCAAGATTTTTTATGTGGTTGGAGGTGAGTATGCCGATACCGGATTTCAACGCATCGCCCCCGGCAAGCCCGAGGAGCGTTATGGACCTTTCAGCGAAAAGGAAGCATTGGACGTTTGGCGCAGTCTGACAGGCCGGACCGTGGACAACGCCATGGTTCGCTACTTCGTCAAGCATGACGAGACGCAAAGCGCGGCCAAAACTTGGTTTGTGGCGGGCGGCGAATATACCGATACTTACTTCGAGACCTTGGCTCCTAAGGCCACGCTCCAGGTTTACGGCCCGTTTTCGCGCCAGGAAGCCATGGATTATTGGCGCACCATGACCGGCAAGACCATTGATTCCGCCGTGACGCGATTCGAGATCATCGAAGAAGATGCGTTGGAAGGCTTTAAGGCCAGGTTCTAAAACCTGGCCTCTTAGAGTCTTACGCCGTGCGCATGATCAGGTGGTAGCCGAAGGGGGTTTCCACCACATCGCTAACGGCGCCGACGTCTAGGTCGAAAGCGACTTTGTCGAATTCCGGCACCATGTCGCCTTTGCCGAAGAAACCCAGATCGCCGCCATCTTCGCCCGACGGACAATCGGAAATCTCTTTGGCCAGATGGGCAAAATCCGCGCCCGTGTCGATCGCCGCCTTGAGCTCGGCAATTTGGCCCTTGGCTTCATCTTTGCTGCGGGTGGCGTCGGATTGGGCCGAACCGGCATACATCAACAAAATGTGGGATGCGCGAATGGGCTGAGACATGAGGGCTGCTCCTTGTGTAAAGTGGCGACGGCATAGCACGAAAAAAGACGGCTTGAAACCATGACCTCGCGACAAATTCTAGAGACGGCATTTTCCCTCCATCGCAGCGGTCAATTGACCGAAGCCGAAGCGGCCTATCGGTCGGTGTTGGACCTTGATCCCGACGATATCAGCGCCTTGATGATGTCGGGGATCATCCTGGTTGATCGGGGTGAAGCCGAGCCCGCCGAACAAATGTTCCGCCATGTGGTGACGCTCGATCCCGCCCATCCCATGGCGTTGCACAACTTGGGGCGCTTAATTCAGGCCAAGGGCCAGGATCGCGCCGCCGTCGATCTGTTCGAACAGGCGGCCTTGGGCAAACCGGACTTGGCTCCCATCTTCAATGACTGGGCGGTGTCGCTCAACCGTTTGGGCCAGCGTGAGCTGGCTTTGGAGCAGTTGGACCGGGCGGTGGAACTGGACCCCGATTACGGCGTGGCGCACGATAATCGCGGCATGGTGCTGTACGATCTGCGTCAATTCGATGCAGCCGCTCAGGCTCATTTCGTTGCCTTGGCCAAAACGCCGGTGCATTTGACCACCGAACGCATCGCCATTTTGCTGCATTTATCCTTTGCCGCTTACGAAATTCAGGAATTGGCCGCCGCCGAGCGGGCCTGCCGCGCCATCTTAGAGCTGGTGCCCGGCAATGCCGACGCCATGGACCAATTGGCGAAAGTGTTGGATCGCTTGTTGCGCGACGAGGAAGCAACCCAGCTTCGCAATCAATTGGCCCGCTCGCAAGGGCTGGTGATTGGCGGCAGCGCCGATCCCAAGGCGACAATTTTGATCTTGGGCGGGGTCGGGGCGGGGCATGTGCCCACGCGTTATCTGTTCGATCCCGATTATTTCGCCACCTTGTCCTTGACTCTGTTGTCGCCCGATCAACCCGATGCGCCGCTGGGCAATGTCACCCTTGGGCAATTGGCCCGCGCCGATGTGATCTTCAATTCGCTGGGCGAGGTGGAAATGGATGGCGGCCAGATCGGGGCGCTGAAAACCCTGAGCGCCACATTGGGCAAGCCGGTTCTGAACCCGCCCGAGATCGTGGCGCGGACCGGCCGCGACCATGTGCAGGATTTGTTCGGCGGGATCGATGGACTAGTTGTGCCCCAAACCAGATGGGCCGACCGCGCTGAGGTCGCCCGGCTGACCGGCGCCGAAAAATGGCTGGTGCGTCCGGGCGGCGCCCATGGCGGCAAGGATTTGGCCTTGATCGATACGCCGACCGCCGCCGCCGACTATCTGGCCAAGGTGCC
>CAIYCT010000253.1 GCA_903924765.1 uncultured Rhodospirillaceae bacterium
CGATCTAGACTTCGTAAGACGCTTGGTTGAGCCGTTCGACCTGAACCAGCGCCTCTTCTTCGCGACCGCTTTCAAACAATTCAAGGGTTTTGTGACCAGCGTCATGAACGCGCTGATGGGGGTCTTGCATCTTGGCGAAAGCCGGATGACTTTTGATCACTGGGTCGGAGACGTTATCGTACCATTTTCCCAAACGACAGGTATGGTGATTGGTTAACTTATCGGAGCGCAAATCGTTGCGTTCCATCAATCGTTCGATGATGCCGCGCTTAAAGCGAATATGATCGTTTTTAGCAATTTCGATCAAAGCGATCGAGGATGGGTTCTTGGCAAACTCCTCGACGCGGGCATCCAACGCCTTGGCAAGCGCCTCCAAAGAATCGAGCACATGCCCAACCTCAACAATATTGCCTTGAGACATGGTCGCGATCTTGGCGGTGCCCGACGACACTTCGGTGGACGCTTCCGTTTGTTGCGATAGAATGCTGGCGATGTCGCGCATGTGACAGGTCACGCCATCGACTCGGCTGGCAATGGCGTCCAAACGCCCTGTAACCTGACTAACCGCCGATTGTCCATCGCCTGCGGCCTTCTTGCTTTGCTCCATGGCGCCCACGGCCGCGTCCATTTCCTCTTTCAAGGCAAGGATGCGTTCACGAATATCAATGGTGGCGCGACCGGTTTGATTGGCCAGATTCTTCACTTCGTTGGCCACCACGGCGAATCCCTTGCCCGCCTCACCGGCACGAGCGGCTTCAATAGTCGCATTCAACGCCAGCAAATTGGTTTGCGCGGCGATATCATCGATTTGATCGACAATGGCGCCAATCTGCTGTGTGGCCTCGGCCAAAGCTTGGATTTTACCCCCAACCTCGGCCACGGCGCTCATCAAGGTTTCTGCGACTTTGCGGGCGATATCCGCCGCAGTCACGCCTTCCCGCGCCGCCGATTCCGCGTCACCCGCCTCGACGGCGGCAATCTCGGAATTTTGCGCGATGGTGTTGACGGAAGCGACCATCTCCTCGATCGCAGCGGCAATGGTTTGGCTTTCCTTGGCCGTTTGGCGCACGGAACGGGTCATTTTGGCAATCACGATGCCAGCCTCATTGCTTTGGGTCGCGGCATAGACCATGCTTTCCAGTTGGGCAAACTGGGACTTGGTGAGGGCAGCGTCATTGGCCTTGAGCTGGTCGACCATGACTTTCTGTTCCGCTTCCATTTTGGCCTGATTTTCAGCCGCTTGGCGCATGATGTTCACGCCCCGGGCCAAGGTTCCAATCTCGTCCTGTCGATCCAGGTATTTCAGCTGAAAGGCAAAGTCCTGACGGCCAATGCGCTCCATCAGATCCCGAAGATAATGGATCGGATTGGCGATCTGACGGGTGAACGGAACACCGATAAGCAAGGCAACAAAAAGAGAAACAACGCCCAAAATCAAATATTCACGATGAGCCTGGGAAATTTTGTCAGCGTAACTGGAGGAATCCATAACAAGTTCGGCCACGGCAACAATGTGTCCTTGAGTATCCAATACTGCTTTCGCAAAGATGGCGCTCGGATGAGAGCCTTCGTTAATTTCTTTATAGATCGGCTCTCCCGCAAAAGCCTTGGACATTTCATCCGGGGACAAATTCGATGCGGCAAAGGTCGAGTAAAACGGCTTTACCGTCCCATCCTGACGGACATAAAGCGCAACGTCTAAACCACTGACCCGTTTAAACTCTTCCAGAAACGGTTTGCCGAACGAAAGTCCGACCTCCAGCGATCCCACCTGTTTTCCTGAATCGAGAACGGGAACGATACCCCGAATGCTTAAACCAGTCCCCCCCTGTTCCAGACCTCGCGCGGCGACGCCGGTTTTGTTGACGGCCACGACCGAGGGGCGTTGCGCGGACAAATCGTCACCGAATTGATTCGGCTTATGCACCCGCAAAAAGGAAACCGCAGGCGCCTCATGAAAATGAATCTGTTCAACGCCATACGACTTGGAAAGGGAGTTATAAATCGGCAGCATGCGCTGGAACAGCTGATCTCGGTCCTTGGCCGCCACCATAGCCGTAACGCTAGGATCGGCGGCAACGAGCGCGGCAAGAGCTTCGGCTTGGCGCGCGACCTGAGTAATGTTTGCAGATAAATCGTTATAATTGCCCGTCAAACCATCTTGCTCGACCTGATGCACCAAAGCTGAGGTATTGCGGTTGGCGACGACCGTAAACACCAAAATGACCGAGGCGGCGACAGCCAAAATAACCAATCCCAAACGGGCTGCGATCTTAATTCTCATTTCTTCTATTCCCATTGCGTCTTTAGTTTGAACACCAGCACAATGGGAATAACAAGAAATTGGTTAAGAACTTAAAAAGACTCTGGGCATATATCCATATTATAGGGTGGACTTGGGAAGCGCGCTACAACCCACCCACGCACAGAAATTTGATTTCCAGGAAATCGTCGATTCCGTATTTCGAGCCTTCGCGGCCGATGCCGGATTCCTTGACTCCGCCGAAAGGAGCCAATTCGGTGGAGAAGATGCCTTCGTTGATGCCGACGATGCCATATTCCAATTTTTCCGACACGCGCCACACCCGCGCATTATCCTGGGTGTAAAAGTATGCGGCCAAACCGAAGGGGGTATTGTTGGCGATTTCAATGGCCTCGTCTTCAGTCTTGAAGCGCTGGAGGGCGGCGACGGGGCCGAAGATTTCCTGGGTGGCGATGTCCATGTCGGCGGTCACACCGGTAATGATGGTGGGTTGAAAGAAGCCGTGCCCGCGCATGTGACGCCTACCGCCCGTGACCACTTGGGCGCCGCGCGCCACGGCGTCGGCCAACAGACGCTGGACCTTATCCACTCCCTCTTGATTGATCAGCGGCCCTTGGGTGAACGCGCCCTCTCGGCCGGGTCCGACCGTTAATTCGGCCACCTTGGCGGTCAAGCGGTCAAGGAATGCGTCATGAATGTCGTCTTGGACCAAAAAGCGGTTGGCGCAGACGCAGGTTTGACCGGCATTGCGGTATTTGCTGGCCATGGCCCCAGCCACCGCCTTGTCCAAATCGGCGTCGTCAAAGACAATGAACGGCGCATTGCCTCCCAGTTCCAGGCTGACTTTCTTCACTGTCCCGGCGCATTGAGCCATCAACAATTTGCCCACTTCGGTGGACCCGGTGAAAGACAGTTTGCGCACCACCGGATTGGAGGTCAGCTCGGCCCCCACCTCGGCCCCATGGCTGGCGGTGACCACATTGAACAGACCGGCGGGCAGACCGGCGCGCTCTGCCAAAACCGCCAAGGCCAGAGCACTGAGCGGCGTGTCCTCGGCGGGTTTGACCACGACGGCGCAGCCCACGGCCAAGGCCGGAGCGCATTTGCGAGTAATCATTGCGGTGGGAAAATTCCACGGCGTGATGGCGGCGACCACACCGATGGGCTCTTTGGTCACCAGCAGCCGCCGATCCATGGCATTGGTGGGAATGATGTCGCCGTAGACGCGCTTGGCTTCCTCGGCGAACCACTCGACGAAGTTGGCGCCATAGGCGATTTCGCCCTTGGCCTCGGCCAATGGCTTGCCCTGTTCGGCAGTCAGAATGGTCGCCAGATCGTCCTGATTGGCCATGATCAGATCGAACCAGCGCCGCAAGATCGCTGCCCGCTCCTTGGCAGGACGGACGCGCCAGCCGTCGAACGCGACTTGGGCTGCGGAGATTGCCAACCTTGCATCGTCGCGCCCCATGTCGGGCACCCGAGCCAAGACTTCGCCATTGGCCGGATCGACCACCGGAAATCGCGTCTTGGACAAAGCTTCGGTCCAGCGTCCGCCCACAAAGGCAAGGTCGGTCAACAACGAGGAATCTTTAAGATGCATGGCGATGACGTCCTTGAGAGGTGAAGGCGTTGATCATAGACCAAACCAACTGCCGCCGTCATCCCTTCGCGCTATCGGATGTCAGATCAGACGCGAAAATATTGGCGTCATGGTAACGCGTTCCAGACTCTGATATAACTCTCTGAAAAGCCCTATAAAGTCAGGAAGGAAAAGTCCATGTCCGCATTTGTCCGTTTGGCTTTATCCGCCCGATTCGTCACCTTTACCTTGTCCGTTCTGGCCACCGCGCTGTTGATTCCGTTGGCCCCGCTGCACCCCGTCTGGCTGGGTTTGCTGCTGGTGGGGGCTTTTTTGACCGCCGTCGGAATCCACGATCTGGTTCAACCCCATCACAGCGTCCTGCGCTCTTATCCGATCATCGGCCATCTGCGCTTCCTATTGGAGGACATGCGGGCGGAAATCCGACAGTATTTTATCGAGAGCGACACCGAAGGCGTGCCCTTTAGCCGCAACAAGCGAGCTATCGTCTACCAACGGGCCAAGGGCGATTTGGACAAACGGCCGTTCGGCACCAAGCTGGACGTCTATGCCACCGCGTTCGAATGGCTCAATCACTCCATCGCACCCAAGCATCCCAGCGCCGAGCCGTTCCGTATCACCATAGGCGGGCCTGATTGCAAACAGCCTTACAGCGCCTCGGTGCTCAACATCTCGGGCATGAGCTTCGGCGCGCTCAGCGCCAACGCCATTCTGGCCCTGAATTCCGGGGCCAAGCTGGGCGGCTTCGCCCATGACACCGGCGAAGGCGGCTTCAGCCAATATCATCGCGAGCCGGGTGGCGACATCATTTGGCAGGTGGGCAGCGGTTATTTCGGCTGCCGCGACGCGAAGGGCGGCTTCTCGCCCGAACGCTTTGCCGAAACCGTGGCCGCGCCGCAGATCAAGATGGTGGAAATCAAGCTGTCTCAGGGTGCCAAGCCCGGTCATGGCGGCGTTTTGCCGGGCGCCAAGGTAACGCCAGAAATCGCCGCCGCGCGGGGCATTCCCGCAGGTGTGGACTGCATCTCGCCAGCCTGTCACTCGTCGTTTTCCACACCGATGGAGTTCTTGTCCTTCGTCAAGCAATTGCTGGATTTGAGCGGCGGCAAGCCGATTGGCGCCAAACTGTGCATCGGCCATCCGTGGGAATTCATGGCCATCTGCAAAGCCATGCTGGAAACCGGCATAACCCCGGACTTTCTGGTGATCGATGGATCAGAGGGCGGCACTGGCGCCGCGCCATTGGAATTTGTCGATCATATCGGCATGCCGTTGCGCGACGCCCTCAACTTCGCCCACAACACGCTGGTGGGATTGAATCTGCGCGACCGCATCCGGTTGGGCGCCAGCGGCAAGGTGGCGTCGGCATTCGACATGGCCCGACTAATGGCCTTGGGCGCGGACTGGTGTAACGCCGCGCGCGGATTCATGTTCGCGGTCGGCTGCATCCAAGCGCAGAGTTGCCATACGGGACGGTGTCCCACCGGTGTAGCCACCCAAGACCCCATCCGCCAGCGGTCCCTAGTGGTGCAGGAAAAAGCCCCCCGGGTCTATCATTTCCATCACAGCACGTTGGAAACCCTGGCCGAAGTGGTCGCCGCCATCGGTTTGGACCACCCCTCCGACTTTAGGCCGCACCACATCTCGAAACGCATCTCGCAAAACGAGGTCAAGACCTACGCGCAACTCTACCCCATGTTGGCGCCCGGCGCGTTGCTGGACCAATGCGACGATCCCTATTTCGCCCAGCCCTGGTCCATGGCTCAAGCCCATACTTTTGTCCCCATGGACGACATTCAGAACTAAATTAAAAATTAGCTCGTTTTGCGCCTCAATCCTGTCACAACCCTTTGAAATCTGGGATTTCTAGGGGATTTCCCCCATTGCGGCCTAGGCCATTAGGCTTTACTCTCGTTAACGGGATGGGTGCTGGTTTTAGTGGCGATAGGTCATAGGCTAAATGTTTCCATAGGCAAATTCGACCCGGCATTTTCTGCCCCTCACAACCAAATGGCTTCGGAATTTGGCGCATTACAGCGATTTGCGAGTTGGCATAACTTTGGCATAGGACTATCGGGTTTTTTGGCAGAACGCCTTTCAGGTGGGGTGCAAACATGGCATCAGTAGTAAGTGGAATGAGCACCGCGACACTCGCGGCAGAGTCCACAACATTTATAGCGTCTTTAGCCGCCTCCGACATGATCGCCATGACGGCAGCGCAGGTTGCAGCCTTGACCACCACGCAGATCAACGCGCTGGTCGATACACAGCTGCAAGCTCTGGGCACCTCCCAAGTCACCGCCATTTCCACTACCGACATCGCAGCCCTCTCCGCCACCCAATTCTCGTATTTCTCCGTCGTCCAACTGGCGGCCCTGACCACCGCCCAAATCGTCGCGTCCACCTCCAGCGACATCGCCGCCCTAACCAACTCTCAACTGTCGTCCTTCACCACCGCGCAAATCGGCGCACTGACCTCGGGCAAGATCGCGGGGCTGACCAGCGATCAGTTTGCCGCCTTGACCACAGCCCAGGCCAAAGCCTTCACCACCGCCGTCATCAACGCTATCTCCAACACCCAGATTCTGGGCTTAACCTCGGCCCAATTGGCCGGTTTCAGCACAGCCCAAGTGACCGCCATCACCAGCACCGACATCG
>CAIYCT010000254.1 GCA_903924765.1 uncultured Rhodospirillaceae bacterium
TCAGCATCGATCACATTCTCGCCTACGAGGCTATCTGATTAGCGTTAAACAGCCCTGCTTATCATATGAAGCGTGAATTTGGTAGGTGGGGATAATCTAAATTAAGGGGGCCACTGTGAGCCCCCTATTAAAAATCACTGAACAAACTGTCCGAATTTCCCAGGCTACCTTTCTTCTACTGTTGCAAGGTTTGAATCGCTCCCCGCTTACACTCCACGGCCATGGCGTCATTGAAATCCATCAGCGGGCTAATATGGTTCGAAGTAAGTATGTTAACGGCAGTTTGTTGCGCCACGTTGAAGAGCGATTGCTGCGTGCCGGGGGCACAAACCATCATCTTCGATGCGGCATCCAATCTATTCCGGGCTTCAGCTAAGGCATCATATTTTTGACGGTATTCCAAACCTCGAACCACACAAACTGTGACAAAATAGTCGGTAGAGGTAAGAGAATGGTCGCATCTTAGGGGCTGAGAAGGCGCTATCTGCTCGGACGTCACAGGCGAAGGGGTAACGGTGTCTGGCTGCTGAGGGGGAGGTGTCTGTTGAACCGTCTGCGGCAACCAATTATCTGACCGTTTTACGACCATCACGGGGCCAACCAAATCCCTGGTGCTGTCGTTATAGACCGCAATTTTTGCTCCTTCTGCCGAGGGGCATTGATCATTCAGAGACCGGCCAATCCCAGATAGAACTGAGTTAATGCCTTGCGTTAAAAGGGGGCTATCCGCTTTTAGCAAAACGGACAGGCTTAAATGCGGGCGACACCACTGCCCGCTTGCGTCGGGGTTGGCAAAAACCGTAAGCCCAAACTTTTCAGAATAAGCAACCTTAACCGGTTCCGCCGCCTGGGCTGATCCGCAGGCAATCCCAACGAGCAAAGCGGCAATTGCCATCGGTTTCATCCGGTCTCGCATCACGATCCTCCTCGTTTTCCTCAATATTCATTCGCAGGTTAAACATTCCTTGGGGAAATGCCAAGAATCTTTGAGGCTATGGGGTTGTGATGATTTAACAAAAATGAAGCAATTGATCTTGTTTAAAGTTAAAATAAGTAAAATATAAAAGTAGCGCCAAACTCAACCGCAAAGTTGTATTGTGGATAAAATTACAAAGTTCCCAAAGATAGCGGCTGTATTCCTTGAAAATAATTTATTGACCTTTGAATGTGGATATACTTACTTGTATTTAGCGTCCGGTCTAGCCAATGGATCGGAAAGGGGTGTTATCGGGGGATAAAAATATGTCAGCCATTGCGGATGAGTCAATAGTTCATGCAAGCGTAAAAATTGAGAGGCAATTTTTCACGCTGGTCCGCTGGTTTGGACTGTTGGTAACGGCGCTGGCTTTAGTTGGAGTCGTTGTCAGTTGTCTCGTCGCGGTTGGGAAAATGACATCCAAAGCCAATGAACATATGCGTCAGCCCACGGCCACCTATGCGGATTATATGCAGGTCAAGGAACATGACCAAGCGGTTCATACCACAGCCAATGTTGACGACACCTTGGAACGAAAAGAGCAAGAAGCCGCCAAAGCTGCCGCCGAGGTCGAGTATCTGCGCCGGTTGAAACCGCACCTTGATCTGATCTTGAACAATTTGACGCTTTATGCCGCCAAAGTCGATGTGGGCAAGCCCTCGGCACAGGCGGTTGGCGATTATGTTCGGCGGAACATGACCGAGATCTCCAGCATCAATAATAACGAGGACTTGGCCTGGGGTTACGTGGATAGCTTGGAGAAAGCGTCCACGGACTTAACCGCCGATGGAGAGCGAATTGCTAAATTTGGCATCAACGATGCCCGGCGCGTGCGGTGGGACGAATTCATCGCTTGGCATGCCAACGCCTTCAAAGAGCAAATTGTGCAAGAGAAGAGACGTATCAATGGCGAGAATATCCGCATTGCAGAAGAGAAAGCATCGGCATTGTTCAATTTGTATGCCGCTGGCGGCGCCTTCGCCGTGTTTGTGACGGCAACAATTTTGTTGGTGTTGCTGCGGATCGAGCGCAACACCAGAGCAACGCCGATTAAATCCGTTTCGGAGCAGAAGAACAAAAACGGGGGATGTCCCGTTGAATGTTGAAAATGTGCGGTAGGCGTTGCTGACCTTGAGCCTGTAGGCTCTGGGTATCGAATCCATGAAAGGAAAGCAACGCCATGAAGAAATCTACCACACCAACCACCATCGTGCCTGCGTCAA
>CAIYCT010000255.1 GCA_903924765.1 uncultured Rhodospirillaceae bacterium
CAGCGCATGCTGCGGCGGCCAAGGGCGCGGAAGCGCCCACCCGGCGAGGGCGTATTAAACAGCGCATGCTGCGGCGGCCAAGGGCGCGGAAGCGCCCGCCCGGCGAGGGCGCGGAAGCGCCCGCCCGGCGAGGGCGTATTAAGCAGCGCATGCTGCGGCGGCCAAGGGCGCGGAAGCGCCCGCCCGGCGAGGGCGTATAAATGACACGCACGAAAGACACGGAAAACTTCCCGGTCGGGTCGTGGCTGGTGTCGGCGGAGCACCGCCCCATCGTCCATGCCTATTACAACTTCGCCCGCGCCGCCGACGATATCAGCGACGATCCGCAAATGCCCTCGGACGAAAAGGTTCGTCTGCTGAGCGAGATGGACGCCCATTTGCAGGGCGCACCCGGCGACGGCCCCGCCGCCAAGGCGCGCACGGTTTTGCTCGCCGCCAACGTCCCCCTGGAGCATGCCCGCGATTTGCTGGTGGCGTTCAAGCGCGATTCGGTCAAGCCGCGCACCAAGGATTGGGACGATTTGATGGATTATTGCCGCTATTCGGCCTCGCCGGTGGGGCGGTTTTTGTTGGATTTGCACGGTGAATCCCGCGACACCTGGGTTCCTGGCGACGCCTTGTGCAACGCGCTGCAAGTGCTGAACCATCTGCAAGATTGCCAAGACGATTTCGTTCTATTGGACCGGGTCTATCTGCCGCAAGACTGGCTGAGCGAAGTGGGCGCGACGGCGGAGGATATCCGCTTGCCCCAATCCATTCCGGCGATTCGGGCGGTGATGACGCGCATGCTGGACAAGACCGAGGAATTGGTCAAACTGGCCAAGACCTTGCCGCCTATGGTCAAGGATGGCGGGTTGCGGCGCGAGACTGCGGTGATCGTGGCGGTAGCCGAACGGCTGTTGGACCTGCTAAAACGGCAAGACCCATTGGCTGGGCGGGTGGAGCTGAGCAAGCTCGCTTATGTGGGGGCTGCCGCGACGGGTCTTGGCCGCGCGGTATTTTTTGGGGGCAGGGGATGAGTTTGGAAGCGCGTATCGAGGCCAAGGTCAAACAGGCCGGGACGTCGTTTTATTGGGGCATGCGCATGCTGGAGCCCCAACGGCGCAACGCCATGTACGCGGTCTATGCCTATTGCCGCGACGTGGACGACATCGCCGACGAGGAAAGCCTGCCCATCGCGACCCGGCAACAGCAATTGCAGGATTGGCGCGACGATCTGGCTCGCCTCTATGCCGGGCAACAGCCGACCAATTGGGTGGCGCAGGCGCTGGTCGGGCCGATCCGCGACTACGATCTGCAATTGTCCGACTTCATCGCCGTGATCGACGGTTGCGCCATGGACATGCACGGGCCGGTGGTGCGCCCCGACTTCGCCACCTTCGATCTGTATTGCGAGCGGGTGGCCTGCGCGGTGGGCCGCCTGTCGGTGCGGGTGTTCGGGCCGTGGCAGCCGTTGGCCGACGATGTCTCGGCGGCGTTGGGCCGCGCGCTGCAATACACCAATATCCTGCGCGACGTGGGCGAGGATGCGTGCCTGGGACGGTTGTATCTGCCCGATGAGTTGTTGACCTCGTACGGAATCGCGGGCACAAATCCGGCCCAGGTTTTGGCGCATCCGCTGTTGCCGCTGGTTTTGCGCGATTTGGCGCTGTTGGCACGGCGGCATTTCGTCACCGCCGCCGCCCTGATGGACCAGCTTCCCGCCGATTCCATGCGACCGGCGGCCTTGATGCGGGCGTCCTATCTGGCAGTGTTGGACAAGCTGGAGGCGGGCAACTGGCGCAACCTACATACGCGCATCAGTCTTTCGCGACTGCAAAAACTCTGGTATGCGATTTATTACGGATTTTTGAGGAGGTAAGGGGGAGCTTTGTTGGATCAGAACGCCATTTCTTTTGACGTTGAAACCTTGACCCAGGCGGTGAATAAGGCCGCCTTCGCCTTGACGTCGAAGCAAAAGGAAGACGGGCATTGGGTGTTCGAACTGGAAGCAGACGCCACCATCCCCGCCGAATACATCCTGTACACTCATTTCATCGATGAGCGCGAACCCGAGCTGGAACGCAAGATCGCCGTCTATTTGCGCGAAATCCAAGACCAGACCCATGGCGGCTGGCCGTTGTTCCATGGCGGCGAATTCAACATCAGCGCCTCGGTCAAAGCCTATTTCGCCCTGAAGACCGTGGGCGACGACATCAACGCGCCGCACATGGTCAAGGCCCGCGAGGCCATCTTGAACCATGGCGGGGCCAACACCGCCAATGTGTTCACCCGCACCCTGCTGGCCCTGTTCGGCCAAATTCCGTGGCGCGGCGTGCCGGTGATGCCGGTGGAAATCATGCTGCTGCCCAAATGGTTTCCGTTCCATTTGGACAAGGTGTCGTACTGGTCGCGCACGGTGATCGTGCCGCTGATCGTGCTGACCTCGTTGAAGCCGCGCGCCCGCAATCCGTTGGGCATCCATGTGCGCGAATTGTTCAAAATTCCGGCCGAGCAGGAAACCTATTGGCCCACCGCCCAAGACGGCAGCGCCTGGGGTGCTGCCTTCCGCGTTTTGGACAAGGTTCTGCATGCGGGTCAGCCCTATATTCCCAAATTCATCCGCGCCAAGGCGGTGGAGTTGGCTCGCCAATGGGTGGATGAACGCCTGAACGGCGAGGACGGTTTGGGCGGCATCTTCCCGGCCATGGTCAACGCGGTGCTGATGTACGATCTGTTGGGCGTGCCCAATGACGATCCGCGCATGGTCATCGCCAAGAAAGCCATCCGCAAGCTGCTGGTGATCGAGGAGGATCGCGCCTATTGCCAGCCGTGTTTGTCGCCGATATGGGACACCTCGTTGGCCGCGCACGCCTTGTTGGAAGCGGGCGACGAGGCCTCGTTGGAGGCGGCGACCAAGGCCGCCGATTGGCTGGTGGGCCGTCAGGTCCTGCAAGTCAAGGGCGACTGGGCGGTGAAGAAACCCCATGTGCGTCCCGGCGGTTGGGCCTTCCAATACTGGAACGATTACTATCCCGACGTGGACGACACCGCTGTGGTGGTGGGCGCGCTGGATCGGGTTTCGCCCGAGAAATACAAGGAAAGCATCGAGCGCGGTCTGGAATGGATTACCGGCATGCAAAGCTCGGACGGCGGTTGGGGCGCGTTCGACGCCGACAATACTCACTTCCATCTCAACGCCATTCCCTTTGCCGATCACGGCGCATTGCTGGACCCGCCCACCGTGGATGTCAGCGCCCGCTGCGTGTCGGTGATGGCCATGTTGGGCGACAGGCAAGCCAAGGAAGCCGCCGAGGCGGGTGTGGGCTATATCCTGAAAGAACAAGAAGACGACGGCTCGTGGTTTGGTCGGTGGGGCACCAATTACATCTACGGCACCTGGTCGGCGCTGGCCGCCCTGAACGCCGCCGGTCTGGATCACGAGCATTCCTCGTTCCGTCGGGCGGTGGAATGGCTGCTGTCGCGCCAACGCCCAGATGGCGGCTGGGGCGAGGACGGGCGCTCCTACTGGGCCGATCAACCGCGCGGCACCGCGCCCTATAGCACGCCGTCGCAAACCGCCTGGGCCCTGCTGGGCCTGATGGCGGCGGGCGAGGCCCGTCACCCGGCGGTGGCCAAGGGCATCCAATACCTGATGACCGCCCGCGATGAAAACGGGATGTGGCAGGAGCAGGAATTCACCGCCGTCGGTTTCCCCAAGGTGTTCTATCTGCGCTATCACGGCTACAAGGCGTTCTTCCCGCTGTGGGCCTTGGCCCGCTACCGGAATCTGAAATCCGGCAATAGCGGCCGGGTTGCCTTCGGGCTGTAAGCGGTGCGCTTCGGCATCATAACCGGATTTGATGCCGAGGCCCGGATTCTTGCCGCTCTCAGTCCCCTGGTGGGCTGCGCCGGAGGCAGCGCCCTGCGCGCCCAAAGCTTGGCCGCCCAGTTCGCCGATCAGGGAGCCGAGGCGTTGCTGAGCTGCGGCATCGCCGGCGGCTTGGACCCCGAACTGCCGACGGGCGCGGTGGTGCTGGGCCGCAAGGTCCGCTCGGTGCATGGTCTGCTGCACGCCAACGATGCCTTAAGCGACGCTCTGGCCGCCCGTCTGCCCGGCGCGGTCCAAGGAATCGTCGCCGCCTCGGACGCCGTCATCGACAGCCCCATTGCCAAACGTTCGCTGCATCACAGTTACGGCGCCTTGGCGGTGGATATGGAAAGCTTCGGCCTGGGCCGCGCCGCCCTTGATCTGGGCATTCCCTTCGCCATCCTTCGCGTGGTCGCCGACCCCGCCAACCGCGCGCTGCCCCCCGCCGCCTTGGTCGGCATGGACGAGGAGGGCAAGGTCCGCCCCTGGCGCGTCATCCGATCCTTGGCGGCCAACCCGCTGCAACTGCCGTCGCTGATCCGCGTGGCGCTGGACACCCAAACAGCTCTGTCCGCCTTGGCGGGGGTGGTTAAGCGGTTGCAATAGGGGTGGTTTTCAGACGCTGTTTAATGCTATCTTCCATCTGGTCAGTCTGGTCAGATGGAGGCGGTGATGCGGTCTTGGCAGGTTCAAGAGGCGAAAGCCAAGCTGAGCGATTTGTTGCGCGACGCGACGCGCCTCGGTCCGCAGCAAATCACCGTGCGCGGGCAAGCGGCGGCTGTGGTTCTGTCCACGGCTGATTACGAACGCCTGAAAGGGCACAAGCCCACTCTGGTTCAGTTTCTCCGGTCCTCTCCGTTGGCGGGGATTGAGTTGGACATCGAGCGCGATAGGTCTGTTCCCCGTGAGATCGAGTTGTGAGTTACTTGCTCGATACCTGCGCTTTATCCGAATTGATTAAGCCGGTTCCCGCCTCTCAGGTCGTCGCCTGGTTTGAAGCGGCTCCGCAAAACGCTTTGTTCGTCAGCGCCTTGACCTTTGGGGAGATCCGCAAAGGTATCGAGACGCTTCCGGATGGCCGCCGCCGCGACCGTCTTGCTGCGTGGTTGGAATATGACCTTTATGAGTGGTTTGACGGCAAAGTGCTTGCTGTCGATGCCGCTGTTGCCGATGAATGGGGGCGGCAAACGGCCAAACTCGCTTACACGCTTCCCGCAATCGGTGGGTTGATCGCCGCGACCGCCTTGCATCATCGATTGACTGTGGTAACGCGGAATGTCTCTGATTTCGCCAAGTTCGGCGTCGAAATCATCAATCCGTGGGAAATCGAGTAAAAAAGGAGGCCATCATCGACACCTTCCTGTTCTTTTTCCTATCGTTGGTGTTGATCGGGTTGCTGCCGGTGTTGTTCGGGCAGTTGATGGTCGCGGCTTTGACCAAGCTGCATCTGGCCCCGGACGCCATTATGGCTTTGGTGATGGCGATCATCTTCGGCGGCTTCATCAATCTGCCGATCAAGCGCATCGTGCGCGACCAGCCGGTCACCACCCATCCGCTTCGGGTCTATGGCCTGCACGGATTGGCGCCCCAGTGGCAGCGCGAGCATTCCGAAACCATCATCGCGGTGAATGTGGGCGGCTGCATCGTGCCCAGCCTATTGGCCCTATACGAGTTGGCGCATTTGGATTTTGCCGATCCGCAGTTGTTGACGGCCCTGGTTGTGGTGGTTGGGGTCAACATCTTCGCCTGTTTCCGCTTCTCGAAGCCGGTGGCGGGGGTGGGGATCGTGATGCCGACCCTGGTGTCGCCGCTGGTGGCGTCGGTGGGCGCGCTGCTGTTGTGCCCCGAGCAAGCGGCCCCGGTCGCCTTCATCGCCGGGGTATCCGGCCCGCTGATCGGCGCGGATTTGCTGCATCTGAAAAAGATCGAGGAAATCGCCGTCGGCACCGCCAGCATCGGAGGCGCGGGAACTTTCGACGGCATCGTTCTGTCGGGCATCATCGCCGCTTATTTGGCCTGATCCGGCTCTTCTAAATTTATGGTTGTTTCTCCATAATATTTAAAACATCTCCATTTTTCTGCATTCAAATTAACCGAAGGTATGGTACTTAGGAGGGGCTTTATCGTCTTTTGTATGATTAGGGCGGAGCCGCATAACCTAAATCGTTAATTTACCTCGGTATGAAGTGGAGATACTGATGTCAGATGTCGCTAATGCCTCTGGCCGTGAAATCGAAATGGGTGAGGGCGACATTCTTGTCAGCAGCACCGACGTTACTGGCCGCATCACCTTCACCAATCAGAATTTTGTGCGCATCAGCGGTTATTCCGAGAAAGAACTGGTGGGAGCGCCCCACAATATCATCCGCCATCCCGACATGCCGAAAGAGGCGTTCGCCGATCTTTGGACGCGCTTGAAGGCGGGCCAGACCTGGCGCGGTCTGGTGAAGAATCGGACCAAAACCGGCGATTTCTACTGGGTTGAGGCCAATGTGGCCCCAGTGATCGAAGATGGGGCCGTCACCGGCTTTATTTCGGTGCGCACCAAGCCCCACCGCGACGAGGTCGCCTTGGCGGAAAAGCTGTACGCGCAAGTCCGCACCGGCACCTTGTCCGGCTACGAGTTGCAAAGCGGTCAGTTGGTCAAGACCGATTTTGTTTCGAACGCCAAACGCAAATTCCAAAGCGTCAATGGTTTATTGAATTTCATCTTTGCCACCATGCTGATTATTTTTGTGGTGTTGGGTTTCACCACCTTTTTCTTGCAGGAAACCGCCAAGAATTTTAGTGAAAATCTGTATGAAAACGGTACCGTCCAGCTAAGCCGCGTGTCGCTTGTCAGCAATATGATGCAGGAAAATCAAAACCTTCTCTATGCCAGTTCGCTTGATCTTGCCCAGGGCAAAGATCCGGCCAATCGCGTCGAACTGCTGAAGAAAAATATCGACAAGATCAACAAGCAGATGGATTTGCTGGAAAACTCGCTGGCCAATGACGATGAAAGGCAGCAGGTTGCCCAGTTCAAACAAGCGCGTCAGACCTATGGCGACGAAGGGGTGCTGCCCGCCTTGAAGGCCATCGAGGCCAAGGATGTCGGCGCTTTGAATCAGATCATTGCCGACAAGGTCGAGAAACTCAGCAAGAAAGCGCTTAAAGAGCAGAAGTAACTGTTCAATATCGAGATCGGCTCCTCGGGCGGCCTGTACGAACAAGAAGCCAAATTGGCGAAAGTCATTCGCTTGGTCATTCCGGCGGTATTCGCCGCGATCGTGGCGGCGTTGCTGTTCTCCCGAGTTTGGATTTTGCGCCTGATTCGCAGGGCCTTGGATCGGCTGAACGTTCAATTCGAAGCGACCAAAAAGGGCGACTATGTCAGCAACTTCCCCCGTGAACCGGTCCACGAATTCCGCCTGAGCGCCGCCATGCTGCGGGCCATGCGGCTGCAACTGGCGTTCAACGTGTTCATGAAGGCCGAGCTCGACGCCAAATATCTGGCGCAACGCCGTCGCGATCTGGACGACATGGCGACCGGCTTGGAAAATCGGGTCAGGGGCGTGGTGTCGGTGATCGGTTCGTCCTCGTCGCAATTGGCTAGTTCCTCGTCGTCGTTGGCGACCAACGTGTCTGACACCATGCATCAATGTCAGAACGTGCAAGACCAGACGTCGGAAGTGTCTCAGAACGTTCAGGCGGTGGCGTCGGCGACGCACCAATTGTCGTCCTCGGTGTCCGAGATTTCCCGTCAGGTCGCCCATGCGGCGACCATCGCCAAGGATGCGGTGGCTCAATCCAAATCCACCAACGAGACGGTTTCGCGCATGTCCGAAATGGCCAACAAGATCGGCGACGTGGTCAATCTGATCAACGATATCGCCAGCCAAACCAACCTGTTGGCCTTGAACGCCACCATCGAAGCGGCGCGGGCTGGAGACGCGGGCAAGGGTTTCGCCGTGGTCGCCAACGAGGTCAAGAGCTTGGCCAATCAGACGGGGAAAGCGACTGAAGAAATCAGAAGTTCCATCGTCGCCATCCAGGAAGAAACCGAAACCGCGGTCATGGCCATCGGCGAGATCACCCGCACCATCGAGACCATCGACGAATTGTCGTCGGCCATCGCCGCTGCGGTTGAAGAACAAGGCGCCGCCACTTCCGAGATTGCCCGGTCGGTGGAGCAGGCGGCCACCGCCACCGCCCATGTGGTCTCGAGCATCGAGATCGTCACCGGCGTCGCCAACGATTCCGGCGGCATGTCCGAACAGGTCAGCCAAGCTTCCTCGGCTTTGAGGGGCGAGGCCGCCAATCTGGATCATGAAGTCAGCGCCTTCCTGTCCGACATCCGGGCCAAATAATAAGAACAAGGGGAACATCTTCCGTTTTTTATCGGCGGTTTGACTCTAAGATGATAATGAGTCGCAATTCAATTGACAGCGGCTCGCAACTAAGTTGATAATGATTCGCAGAATTCCTGGCAACGCAATGAAGAGAGTTGTGACGCGATATGACCGATGGGGTGCGGGGGACAAATGACAAAGATCGACAGGTTAAAACGCGCGGCAGCCGATTGGTTCTGGTGTTGGCGCTGACCTGTGTGTTGGGCTCTTGCGTTTATTTCTTTGATCGGTTTGATGGAGCCGATCAATCGCTCCATCAAATTTCCAGTGTGAACGGCGTGTTGGACATCGCGCTGCGAGCGCAACCGACCAAAATCGCTATGGGGGATGTGGCGGTGGACGGCATGACCTATAACGGCGATCACGCCGGGCCGGTCCTGCGTGTTCAGCCCGGCGATCACCTGAAGATCAAGCTGATTAACGGCTTGGATGAGCCCACCAATTTGCATTATCACGGCCTGCAAACCTCGCCGTTGGGCAATTCGGACAATGTCCATCTGTCGGTCGATCCCGGACACGAACTTGATTACGACGTCGCCATACCGGCCATTCAGCCGCCGGGGCTTTATTGGTATCACGCCCATATTCACAAAGCGTCCGAGCATCAAGTGATGGGCGGTTTGAGCGGCGCGTTGGTGGTCGAGGGCATCGACAAGAAATATCCCGCCTTGCAGGGCATCAAGGAGAACCTGCTGGTTTTGAAAGACATGGTGTTCGACGACAGTCCCAACCCTGTGATTTCAAACCAATGGCACGACCGTCTGACCACGGTGAATGGCAAGACCGAGATCGTCTTGCACGCCAAACCGGGCGAAACGCAATTCTGGCGCATTGGCAATCACAGCGCCAATTTATATTTTCATCTGAAGATGGCGGGCCTGACCTTCCGCGTTATCAGCGTGGACGGGGTGGCCCAGAATCAGGAAACCGTGACCGACGTGCTGCATCTGGGTCCGGCCACACGCTACGAAGTTTTGGTGACGGCGCACAATCCCGGTCAGTATGATCTGACCGCCGAAGGCGTTCCCACCGGCCAAGGGGCCGAGTACAGCTTGCGCCGCCGCCTGGTCCGCCTGGCGGTGGAGGGCGAGGCCGTGCCGTCGCTGGACACCTTGGCTTTGACCGCCAACCCGGATTTGCGGAAGCTTGCCATCACCGCTCGCCGTCAGATCGTCTTTAGCCAGAATGCCGATGCGGGGCAGTATTTCGTTAACGGCAAACTGTTCGACGCTGCCCGGATCGATACCCGTGTGCCTTTGGGCAGCATCGAGGAGTGGACGATCCGCAACGACAGCGACGACCTTCACGTCTTTCACATTCATCAGGTGCATTTCCAACTGGTCGAACTCAACGGCGTGGCGCAGCCGTTCGTGGGCTATCTGGATACGGTCAAGGTGCCCGAGCGCAGCGTGGTCAAGATCATTCTGCCGTTTACCAACCCCTTGATTGTCGGGAAGTTCATGTACCACTGCCACCTCCTCAGTCACGAGGATCACGGCATGATGGCGCAAATCGAAGTCGTGCGCTCCCTATCGGAGGGCGGCGATGAGCAATGGGCCGAGTTATGCAAGGCCGACAGGATCTTACAATCCAGGCCGAATGAGAGAGTATCGAGCAGTAAGGAGGGAAAATGAGGGCATTTCTGTTTCGACGGTTTGCGGTGCTGTGTGCGGTCGCTCTGTTGGCGTCCGCGCCGCTGAAATCCGCAGTGGCGCTGCCCAGTTTCGCCATTCAAACCGGCAATCCGTGCGCGGCGTGCCATGTGGGAGCTTACGGTCCGCAACTGACCTCGTTCGGCCGCGACTTCAAGCTGTATGGCTATGTCTCGTCCGATAAAAAGGACCATTTCCCGCCGATTTCCGTCATGGTGCAAACCTCTTACGCCAGAACGCAGACGCCCGAGACTTCGCCGGTGGCCGAGGGATATCGCAAGAACGACAATTGGGGCATCAATGAAACCACGATTTATTATGGCGGCATCATCATTCCGGACCGGGTCGGGGCGTTCATCCAAGGCACCTATGACGGGGTTTCCCGCACCTTCGGTCTGAACACCTCGGATATTCGCTATGTGCGCGACGGCACCCTGTTCGACGAGGACATGGTGTGGGGGATCACCGTCAACAACAATCCGACCATGTCCGACATTTGGAATTCGTCGCCCAATTGGGGCTTTCCCTATGCCTCGTCGCCGTTCTCCGCCTCCAGCGGTCCCGGTTCGACGCCGCCCACAACCTTGATCGACGGGGCCTTGGCCACCAACGTGGTGGGCACCGGGGCCTATCTGATGTGGAACGATCTGCTGTATGTGGAAGCCAACGTCTATAAGCAATTGGGCAATCACGAACTGTCGATCCTGCAGGGGCTGACGCCCAGCCTGACCTACAACATTCCCGACGCCTTTCCCTATTGGCGGGCGGCGCTGCAAAACGCCTGGGAGAACGGCAAATATTACGGCCAAGTGGGGACGTACGGCTTGACCGCCGCTGCCAATCCCAACGGCGACCGCTCGACCGGAAAAACGGATCGCTATACCGACATCGCCTTCGACGCCAATTTCCAATGGTACGCGAACTTGAAGAACGTCACCGCCGATGTTCTATCTGCTCACGCCACCTGGATACACGAGACGCAATCCCTGGGGGCTAGTTCGGTGCTGAGCGGAGCCAATGCCTCGGATGTGCTGAACACCCTGCGGGCCGATATTTCCTACGCCATAAAGGCCACTTGGATCCCCACCTTTCAGTATTTCAAGGTAACCGGCTCGACCGACGCGCAGGTGTTCAACGGTCGGCCCAATACGGAAGGCTGGGTCGCCGAATTGGGCTATGTGCCATGGGGCAAACCGGATTCGCCGGTCAATTGGGCCAACACCCGCTTGACCTTGCAATACACCAATTACAACCAGTTCAATGGCATGAGCGCTCACGCCAGCGACAACAATACGTTATTTTTCAATATCTGGATGGCGTTTGGACTTAACGGGATCTGATATTCATCATCACTAGGAGATCAACATGACTTTGAAATTTGTTTCCCTTACGGCGTTGTTCTTGGTGTGCGCGTCCGGCATCGTTTTTTCCGCCGACAACGCCGTCGATCAGGCCAATCAGCAATTCAGCACCAAAAATTTGACCGTCAAGGTCGGCGACACCATCACCTTCAAGAACAGCGACGACGTCACCCACAATATCAGCGTCGATGACGCGGACGGCAATACCGACGATCTGGGCCTGCAAAAGCCCGGCGAATCGCTGACCACCAAGATCAGCAAGGCCGGCGATTACGCCATCCATTGCCACATCCATCCCAAGATGAAGATGAAGATCAGCGCGCAATAGACATTTTTTCCTCGTCATGGCCGGACTTGATCCGGCCATCCACGTGTTTCACCCCCCCCATATTGCTAAACGGAAGAACGTGGATCACCGGCTCAAGGCCGGGATGACGGTTGTGAAAGGAGCATGACGGCATCGTTCTATCGGGCAACATCACCGCTTATTTAGTCGGTTTGGATTCCACACAAATTTTTGAAAACCTTCCATAATTTAACATTTCTTTGAATGGAAAATATGATAAAGGGGGTGAGGGTTACTGTATATAAGTAGGTCGGTGCTTCTTTAGTCGGTGTTTTTGCGGACGATTTACACCCTTCGTCCCTCCACCATCAAGACTGCCTACACAAGGGAGGATGCATGAATATCAAGACCGTAACAGCAAAGTTGGTGCTTTTTGGCCTGTTGGTCATCGTCTTGTCCGTGGGCAGCATCGTCATCAATCAAGTCAACATGTCCAGGTTGGCGGCGGATCAACGTGCGAGCCAGCAATCGGCCCTGGCGGCCAAGGCTTTGGCATCGGCTCAAAACGCTCAATGGCAATTGCGGTTCGGGATTTCACAATATCTGGCCGTTCCCGTTGCCGAAGATCGCCAGAAGATCATCGACGGCAGCCCCAAACTGTTCTCCGATTTTGAAGCCGCCCTTGACGATTATTCCAAACTGTCGCTGAGCGCCGACCAACAGGTGGCCTTGGACAAGCTGCGGGCGATTTACAAGGACTACAAGGACGCGCGTCCGGTTTGGTTCGATTTGATGCAGCAAGGCAAGATCGAAGAAGCGGCGGAATGGCGCAAGAAAACCATCCTTTCCAGCGGCGCCGCCTCGGTCAAGGCTTTAAGCGAGTTGATCGCATTGGAAAATACTCGGCTGTCTGTCGTGGATGCTCAGGCTAAGGAAAGCATAACCACGTCCAGTGTGTTCAATGTGACGGGATCGATCATTTTGATCGCAGGCGTGGTGGCGGGCTTCTTCTGGTTGCTGCGGGCCTTCACCAAGCCGCTCAAGGAGCTGACCCAGTCGGTCAACGCGGTCGGCCGCGGCGATATCGCCGCGGCGGTCGCGGGCACGGACAGTCAGGATGAGTTCGGTCCGTTGGCCCTGGCGGTGGAACAATGGCGCGTGTCCTTGCAGGGCGCGCAGGCCAAGGAACAGCAAGAACGCGCCGCCCTTCAGCAGCAAGAACAACGTCACCGCCAAACCCAGCAGGCGATCCAAGACTTCGAATCGGGGGTTGGAGCCACCTTGCAGCGGATTCGCGGCAACATCGACGGGCTGCACCAGTCGGCCACGTCCTTGACCTCTGACGCTCAAACCATGCAGACCAGCACGCGGCATGTGCTGGAAGCGACCAACGAAGCGACCATGAGCGTGGAGACCGTCTCGGCGGCCGGGCAGGAACTGTCCAAATCCATTCATGAAATTTCCCAGCACGTTCAGAACACCGCGACGACCACTCAGACCTTGGCCGCCGAGGCGTTGGAGGCTAGGGAGAAAATCAACGGACTGGCTCAGCTGGCGCAAAAGATTGGTGAGATCGTCAATCTGATTAACGATATCGCCAGTCAAACCAACCTGCTGGCCTTGAACGCCACCATCGAAAGCGCCCGCGCGGGCGAAGCGGGCAAGGGCTTCGCGGTGGTCGCCAACGAGGTCAAGCATCTGGCCGGGCAAACCTCGCGGGCGACCGAGGACATCGCCGCCCAGGTCGGGGCCATTCAAAGCGAAACCAACAGCGTGGTGCAATCGATCGAACGCATTTCTGACACCGTCAATCAGGTCAACGAGATGTCAGGCACCATCGCCGCCGCCGTCGAGGAGCAAAACGCCGCCACCTCGGAAATCGCGCGCAATGTGGATGCTGCATCCAATCGCACCCGTTCCGCCGCCGAGAATATCGGCGAGGTGGCCGATGCGACCAATCGCAACGAAACCCAAGCCAACGAGGTCTATAAATCCGCAGACCAATTGATGAGCGACAACGAAGACCTGCGCCGTCAAATCGAAAACTTCATCAAAGCGGTTGGCGCTGCGCGGTAGGGGTATTTCTTACATCGTCACTCCAGATCGGCGAAATATAGGTCCTTTTATTTACCGTCATGCCCGTGGGCTTGACCCGGGCATCCACGTGCATAAACAAGCAAATTTCCAAACGGAAGCATGTGGATGGCCGGATCGAGTCCACGGGTGTCCGGTTTATATTTCAAGCCCATTGGAGCACCATCTGATTGGGATTGTTTCTTGGTATTGGATCAGCCCCAATCAGTCTATCGATACGCTTTCTGTGCATGAGATTGGC
>CAIYCT010000256.1 GCA_903924765.1 uncultured Rhodospirillaceae bacterium
CGGTGCCTTCATTGCCCCACCTCACCACCATGATCCCGTCATTGAATCAAAGGACCGCCCTAATTGCCAGGGTTTTTGGAGGTGTCCAATTGGGAGGCGCAAAGGGACAAATCCCTTCGCATCAGACCACCGTGCTACAGGCGCCGTCTAAAATTCATATGCTCGTGAAGAACACGGACGGTCAGGATGCCGTCCGCACGTTTGAGATAGAACACCATATGGCTGCCGGTTTCCATTTGCAGATAACCGGGATGCGCGAAGGGGAAAACCCCTTCGCATAATCTCCTCTAGCGCAAACTGGCTTCGATATTGCCGCCATCGACGGTGACGATGCAGGCCGAGGTGCGCACGGCTTGGGCCAGCCAAAGGAAGGCATCCGCCACGTCTTCGGCGCGGACTTCCTGGCCCAGCAGGTTGCCGCCCATATAGTCGGCGCGGGACAGGCCGCGCGCCTTTGATCGTTCCTCGATCATCTCGTCGGTCAGCAGGCCGGAACGGATGCGGTCGGCGTTGATGCCGTTGGAGCGAATGCCGACATTGCCATATTCCAACGCGTATTGTTTGACCAGGGCGAAGGTGGCGGCCTTGGGCAGGCCATAGGGACCGAAAGACTTGCCCTGATTGACGGCCTGCTTGGAGACATTGAACAGCAGACAGCCGCCTGTTCCTTGGGTCTTGAACAGGGACACGGCGGCCTGGGCGGCGTTTTGGTGGCCATAGAAGTTCAGTTCGAACGACATGCGCAGCACCGATGGGTCCACTTCGCCGATGGGGCCTTGCCATGCCGCGCCAGCGTTGGAGACCAACACATCGACGCCACCGAACTTGGCTGCGATTTGCTCGAATGCGGCAAACACCGCCGCCCGATCGGTCACATCCACCGCCAACCCGAGGGCGGTCTTGCCGCATTGCTTGGCGATATCCTTGGCGGCTTGCTCGGACAAGTCCAACACCGCGACCTCGGCCCCCTGTTTGGCGAAGGCGATGGCGGTGGCCGCGCCGATCCCAGAGCCGCCGCCGGTGATCACAGCCACCTGCCGCGTCAGGGGCTTTTCCGCCGACTTGCCAAGCTTAGCTTGTTCCAGCGACCAATATTCCATATCGAACAAATCGGCCTCGGGCAGAGCGGTGAATTGCCCCACCGCTTCCGCATCGGTGATGGTGGTGACGGTGTTGACGGCGATGTCCGAGGCGATGGCGGCGTCCTTGGCCGACGCGCCGATGCCGAACAGCCCCAGACCTGGAACCAGCGCCACCCGGGGCAAGGCGTCCAGCGGGGTCTTGATGCCGCCAACCCGCGCATTGTTGCGGGCGAAATAGATGTGGTACGCGACCGCGTAATTGTCCAAGGCCTCTTTAACCTGATCGGCCCAGTGAGCCAGGTTGCCCTGTTCAGGCGCGGGCAAGATTACGGGGACGTTTTTGGTGCGGATGGTATGGTCGGGAGTGACCACGCCTTGTTGCGAATAGCGCTTCAGCTCGGCCCCATTCACATAGGCCAGAATTTTGTCTGACATGCGGAAATCCAGGACCCACTTGCGCCACGCGCCGTCGCCCACGTTCTCGGCCAGTAGCCCGCGCAGGATCGGAGCCACCTGCCCCACCGACGCCAGCGAACTGGGCAAGGAAGCGGGCGCGAATACCGGGGTCTTGCCTTTGGCCAGACGCTGCTCGGCCAGATCGACCTTGGCGATCATCCGCTCATAGGCCTGCTTGGCGGTGTCGCCAAAGGTGAAGATGCCGTGCTTGACCAAGATCATGCCTTCGACCGAGGGATCGGCTTCGTAAATCTCGGCTGCCGCCTTGGCCAAGGCGAAACCCGGCATGATGTAGGGCACATAGGCCATGGTTTTTCCGAACACGTCGCGGCACAAGGCCTCGCCATCGGGCTGGTCGGTCAAAGACAGGATGGCGGTGGAATGGGTGTGGTCGATGAATTTATGCGGCAGGAAAGCGTGCAGCAGAGTTTCCACCGAGGGATTGGGCGAGGTGCTGTCCATCAGATTGCCGCGTTGGACATTGACCATGTCCTCGTCGGACAAAGCGGGCAGCGCGCGGTAATCCAGCAGCGGCGCCAAGCGCACGGCGGGCATACCGGCAGGTTCGATGTTGCCCATGTCCCAGCCAGATCCCTTGACGCACAGAACCTGAACCGCGCGGCCCAACAGGTCCTTGGCCTCGGTCTTGACCGAGGTGTTGCCGCCGCCATGCAGCACCAGCAACGGATCGCCGCCCAGCAAACGGGTGGTGTAAACCCGCAGAGCGAGATCGGCATTCACCCCGTGCGGGGCATAACGATCAATGACGGCTTGGGCGTCGGCGTCGGACCATAGGCTTTTCATGAACGGCTCGCTTCAAAAAGAAAAAACGCCGTCCTTCATATGTCAGATCGAAGCGGATTCAAAGAGGCTAGGTCTTTTCCGGCAGGGAAATATCGGTGTAAATGATGCGATTCTTGCCGGTCTGTTTCGCCATGTACATGCGGCGATCCGCCTTCTCGACCAACTCTTCCCAATTGTCCACATCGTCCTGCACTCGTTCGCTGACGCCGATGCTGGCTGTGACGGAGTTCCCGTCGGGACGCAGACCCAATCCTTGTTCTTGAACGCGCGCCAGCGGTTTGTGCGCGCCGTCCATATCCGTGTTGGGCATAACGACCAAAAACTCCTCGCCGCCCCAGCGGATCAGGATATCCGATTGCCGCAAAAGATGGCGCAAGGCGATGGCGGCATTTTTGAGAACCACGTCGCCTTCATCATGGCCGAACAGATCGTTGACCGATTTGAAATTGTCCAAATCGACAAACGCCAGGGTAAAGGGTTTGCTTAGACGTATGCCCAGGGAAAAATAGACCTCCATCAATTCCTCACCGATTTGGCGGTTGTATGCCGCGGTCAAACCGTCATGGGAGGATTGGGTGATCATCTGCTGCATGAAGTGCAACTGGCTCATCCCCGCCAAGGTGGCGACGATACTTAGCAAGCCCAATAGCCACAGCACGCCCAAATGAGTCTCGAATGGCAAAATGTGATAGCCCAGAAAGGCGATCAGCAGATTGGCCAGCCACATGGGAATGCACAAACTAGCGCCTTCGAAGGCGGTTATGGGGAAAACCGAAAGGCCGGAAATCATGACGAAAGGCAAAAACGAATAACCGGCGGCTATAGTCTGCTCCATTTGGCCGGTAATCTCGAAATGCGACAAGAGCGGCTGACTGGCCAAAAAGAACACAGTCGGCACCATCAACAACCACCCCAAAGCGTGATGCGCCGCGATGATGCCTTTGGAAAAGCGGTAATACAGAACCAAGAGAATAAAAGCGATAGAGGCAAACGCCCGTAAAATCGCCAAGTAAATGCCCAGCTTGCCTGGAAAAATCAACAGATCGACGGGGATCCACAAAGGGGTCAATACCGCGAAAACCGTGGCAACCACCTTGGCGCGAAACAAAATAACTTGCGCCCGCCGTATTTCGATCAAAGCGGGCTGCTCTCCTCGGAACAGCAGATTATAATACTGCGCGATCAACACCGACACATTTCCCCACACTCAGGCCTTTGGAGTATGTCATAAGCCCCTATCTTTGACTAATCATTGATTTAGATTACTGGGATTCGGGAAATAGTTCCTTAAGGCCTTGCGCGCTGGCGGCGCACCGTCCACGCTCGGTGATGAGCCACGTAATCAAGCGCGCAGGTGTCACGTCGAAGCCGTAATTGGCAACGGGCGAGCCGTCTGGTGTCACTTGCACCTCGACCATGGCTCCGTCCTTGGTTTTGCCAACCATGTGGGTTTGTTCCTTGGCGTCACGTTGTTCGATGGGAATCTCCTTGACGCCGTCCGCCACCGTCCAATCGATGGTCGGGCTGGGCAGCGCCACCGTGAACGGCACCTTGTTGTCGAAGGCGGCCAAGGCTTTCAGATAGGTGCCGATCTTGTTGCACACATCGCCGTCGCGGGTGGTGCGGTCGGTGCCGACGATGACCAAGTCAACCATGCCGTGCTGCATCAGGTGCCCGCCGGTGTTGTCGGCAATAACGGTATGAGGCACGCCATGCCAATTAAGCTCGCGCGCGGTCAGGCTGGCCCCTTGATTGCGCGGGCGGGTTTCGTCCACCCACACATGAACGGGAATGCTTGCATCGAACGCTTTGTAGATCGGCGCGATGGCCGTGCCCCAATCCACCGTCGCCAGCCAGCCGGCATTGCAGTGAGTCAGAATGTTGAACGTCTTTTTGCCATCCCACAATTCGCGGATCAAGGCCAAGCCATGATCGCCGATGGCGGAATTGATAGCGACGTCTTCGTCGGCGATTTCGGCAGCCAGCGCCCACAAGCCTTGGGCCCGCTGATCCACCGGCAGCGGCAGAGCATAGGCCAGGCACCGGTCCAACGCCCATTTCAAATTGATGGCGGTGGGCCTGGTGGCGTGCAGGATTTTATAGGCGGCCTTAAGCCCGTCATCGTCGGGCGTGGCGCGAGCGGCCAGGGCGAAGCCGTAAGCGGCGGTAGCCCCGATCAGCGGCGCGCCCCGCACCCACATATCCTTGATGGATTGGGCTGCCTCGGCCAAGGTCTTCAGCGACAGCACCACAAACTGATGGGGCAGCTTGGTCTGATCGATGATCTCCACCGCCTGATTGTCGGCGGACGGCCAGATGGTGCGGGTCGGTTTTCCGTTGATCTTCATTTCTTCAGCACCCGGCCACACACGGCGTCCAGTTTGGCCACAACCTTGGGGTCGCGTTTGTCGCCATGGGTGATCAAAGCCGCGTCCAGCGCCGTATGGCAGCCCTTGGAGCAAACCGTAGTACGGCTGGAAATCTTGGGGGCAATGGCCTTGACCAAGGTCTTGGCGCGGTCGGCATTGCCCACCAGCACCTTGATCACTTGGTCCACCGTCACCGCGTCGTGATCGGGGTGCCAGCAATCATAGTCGGTGACCATGGCGATGGTGGCGTAGCACATTTCGGCCTCGCGGGCCAATTTGGCTTCGGGCATGTTGGTCATGCCGATGACGTCGCAGCCCCATTGCCGGTACAGTTCGCTCTCGGCCTTGGTTGAGAATTGCGGCCCTTCCATCACCAAATAGGTCCCGCCGCGCACCACCGGAATGCCGCATTCCTGGGACGCTTCGACGATCAGGTCGCCCATGCGCCCGCACACCGGATGGGCCATGGACACATGCGCCACCATACCGGTCTCGAAAAAGCTTTTGGTGCGGGCAAAGGTGCGGTCGATAAACTGATCCACCACCACGAAGGTGCCGGGCGGCAATTCTTCCTTCAACGAGCCCACCGCCGAAACCGACAGGATCTCGGTCACTCCGGCGCGCTTCAAGGCGTCGATATTGGCGCGGAAATTAAGCTCGGAGGGCGGGATCGGATGACCTCTTCCGTGACGGGGCAAAAACACCAGCTGCTGGTCGCCCAATGTGCCGAACAACAATTGGTCGGAAGGCGCCCCAAAGGAGCTTTCCACCGTCTGCCACTGCGTGTTGGTAAGGCCGGGAATGTCGTACACCCCCGAACCGCCGATAATGCCCAAAACCGGTTTTGCGTTAGAAGTCATGATTATTCCCCGAAAAAAAGGCCGCCGTCAGAAAACGGCGGCCTTCTCCAATCTTTACGTGCCCTCGCCGAGCGCGGGCTTCCGCCCGCTTGGCCGCCGCCGCAATGGCGGCAATCGCAGAGTGATTCCGATTGAAGTCACTCTGCTCAAGCCCATCAACTCAATGATGGATGTCTTTCCAAATCTGCCGCTTCAAAGCGTACAGAAGAACGGTGAACACCGCCAGGAAACCCAGGACCTTCAGGCCCAAGCTCTTGCGGGCGTCCAGCTCGGGTTCGGCCGCCCAGTTCAAGAAGGTGACGACGTCCTTGGCTTCTTGTTCCTTGGTGGCCTTGGTGCCGTCCTTGAAAGTGACCACGTCGTCGCTGAGGGGCGGAGGCATGGAAATGGCTGGCGAGAAGTACTTGTTGTAATACTTGCCATCGGGAACCGTCACTCCTTCTGGCGGCGTATCCTCGAAGCCCAGCATCAGCGAGTAGATGTAGTTGGGACCGTTGTGACGGGCCTTGGCCATCAACGACAGATCAGGCGGAGCCGCGCCGTAGGTGGCGGCGGCGGCCTTTTCATTGGGGAACGGCGCGATATAAGCATCAGCGGGACGACCGGGACGTTGGAAATAGCTTCCGTCGTCGGCGGGACCATCTTGCTTCTGCCGCTCGGCGGCGACGGCCTTGATTTCGTCTTCGCTCAATCCCACCGCCGACAGGTTGCGATAAGCGACCAAGTTCAGCGAATGGCAGTTGGAGCAGACTTCATGGAACACTTGGAAGCCGCGGGCCAACGCCGCTTTGTCGTAGCGTCCCAAAAACCCATCGAACGAGAAGCCGGGATTCAGCAGTTCCACGCCCTCGTGGGCCTGAACCGGAGTGGTCGCCGAAACGCCAACCAGAGCGGCTAGCGCCAAAGCGCCGGTGAGATAGTTCCTCATTTATGCTTTCTCCGTCGAAGACAGGACAGCCGCCGAAATGCTGGGAGGCAACGGCCGTGTTTTCTCGAACTTGCCCAACAAGGGCAGGATCACCAGGAAGTGAGCGAAGTAGTAGGCCGACGCCAACTGACCGATGGTGACCAACTTATCCGAAACCGGCTGGCTGCCAACATACCCCAAGACAATGGCGTCGATCACCAGCAACCAGAACACCTGCTTGTAAATGGGACGGAATGTCGCCGACCGCACCTTGGAACTGTCCAACCAGGGCAGGAAGAACAACAAGATGATGGCGGCGAACATGCCGATCACGCCTTGCAGCTTGGCCGGGAGGATCCACAGATCCTGGGTGAAGGACCGCAGGATGGCGTAAAATGGCAGCAAATACCATTCGGGCACGATGTGCGGCGGGGTCACCATGGGATTGGCGGGAATGTAGTTGTCGGGC
>CAIYCT010000257.1 GCA_903924765.1 uncultured Rhodospirillaceae bacterium
GTGAAGGCTGCTATGGTCATGGGGGTGGGACCAACAGCATGGGGATTTGCAGGGTTGGGGTGCCGATTTAGGAGGGGCTGATGACCAACCCTATTTTCCGATGAGATCCGCCGAATGTCTTTGCAAAAAGTGCACGAACTCATCGGCAGGCAAAGGCCTTGCAAAAAAGTAACCTTGCGCCTCATTGCATTGTAAGTCCTGCAAAGCTGTCAAAACGGCCTCATCCTCCACGCCTTCGGCGATGACACGCAAGCTCAAACTTTGCCCCATTTGAATGATAGCTCGCACGATGGCTTGGTCATCAGGGGCGCGGGGCAAATCACGTATAAAAGACTGGTCAATCTTCAGTTTGTTGATCTCCAGCCGCTTCAGATACGAAAAACTGGAATAGCCAGTGCCGAAATCATCAATGGAGAATTTAACCCCAATCGCTTTCAAGTTCTTCACTGTGGACAACACGTTTTCCATATTTTCCAACAACAAGGATTCGGTCAATTCAAGTTCAAGGAAGGTTGGGTCGTACGATGTTTCTTCCAACACGTTTTGTACGGTTTGCTGGATATCTGACCGCTTGAATTGCACAGCCGACAAGTTGACAGCCATCACCAGATTTGGGTGCCCAGCCCGCTTCCATGCCTCAGCCTGACGGCAAGCCTCATGCAGGACCCAATCGCCAATTGGCACGATCAATCCGCTATCCTCGGCAATGGCTATAAAAGAGGACGGGGGGAGCAATCCCATTTCAGGATGATTCCAGCGAATCAAAGCCTCGGCGCCAACAACCATTCCACTCTTAAGATCGATTTGCGGTTGGTAATGCAGAACGAACTGCCCCTGGCTAATGGCCGTACGCAACCCAAGATGCATACGAAACTTCTCGATAGCCTCGATGTTCATTTTCTCGTCAAAGAACCGGTAGGCGTTGCGACCGGCATCCTTGGCCCAGTACATGGCTGTATCCGCCTTCTTCAATAAGGTTTCGAAATCGCTGCCATCATCAGGATAAAGCGCCACCCCAACCGAGACCGAAGTGTGCAAGGTCGAACTGGCAAACTCGAACGGTTCATGCACCGCGTCCATGATTTTGACCAAGAACGGCGCAATGGAATCGATCTGAGACACATCGTTCAAAATGATCAGGAACTCGTCTCCCCCCTGTCGACTGACCGTGTCTGTGTTGCGCACACTTTTCAGCAGCCGCAGTGAAACTTCACGAATCAATCCGTCGCCGACGGCATGGCCCAGCGAATCGTTGATGGTTTTGAAATTGTCCAAATCCAGCAACAACATTGCGATCATGGATTTCTCGCGATCGGCATAGGCGATGGACTTCAAGAACCGATCCTGCGCCAGCACGCGATTGGGCAAGTGAGTCAACGGATCGTGGAAGGACAAAAACTGAGCATGTTGCTGGGCATCCATTTTGGCGCGTAAAGCCCGCAAAATTGCTCTGCCCCCAAAACCACTGAACAAGCAGAACGCCAGCCCCAGCGACATCAGCTTAAAAAATTCGTTCCACCATTCGGCATAAATGTCATCGGTTGCCAGTCCAACCAAGGTGATCAGCGGATATGAACCAACCGCGCTATAGGAAAATATCCGGTGGACATGATCACCGCCCGCGTAAGCTTCATAGCTGCCAGATTGCGGATTGGCGGTAATGGTGGAACGGAAAATGTCCGAGACCGCAGTCTGCCCAACAAATTCGGCTTTTTGCGGAAACCGCGCCAACAAGTCGAAATTCCGGCTGGCATCACCGCGCAACACCACGGTACCATGCGAGCCGACCTTCAAATCATTCAACTTGCTATCGAACCATTCCAGCGACACCGTCGCCAACACAATACCGTCAAAGCCCTGTTCTGCATGACGTAAGGAGCGCGCAAAAACCAACACCCATTTGCCGCTGACTTGGCCAATCACCGGACTTGAAATGACAATGTTCTGTCCCGGATTGCTGTGCATCGCTTTAAAATAATCGCGATCCGCCACCGAGAGATTGGCACTTTTCGGGCCCCCGGCAGAAAAGACCAGAATCTTTCCCGACGCATCGGTCACCCCAAGGGCATACACCATGGGCAGGCGATCCAATTGACGATTTAGGAAAATATTCATCCCCTGATAGTCCTGGGACTTGACCGCCTGCATCCGGTAAAATTCATCCACGACAGTTTGCAGGCCGAAATCGATGCGATCAATTTCGCTGGAAATACTTTGCGACACCAAAGTGTCGGTATTGCGCGACATCGCCGCTGCCCGTTCGCTGTACAAATGATAGCTGGAGGTCAGTGAAATGGCGATGGTCAGGAAGGTGAACAGATTGGCAAGAACTACCAAGGCAACAATGCGTTTAGAATACTGCGAGAAAGAGGCTTCTGTCTTGGACGTCTTAGGGACTGGTTCGAACAAGACCGGATCAGCTAAATGTCCCATAGGCACAATCTGGGGATGTCCCGTTGAATGTTGAAAATGTGCGGTAGGCGTTGCTGACCTTGAGCCTGTAGGCTCTGGGTATCGAATCCATGAAAGGAAAGCAACGCCATGAAGAAATCTACCACACCAACCACCATCGTGCCTGCGTCAA
>CAIYCT010000258.1 GCA_903924765.1 uncultured Rhodospirillaceae bacterium
AAACAGCGACAACAGTGTGCTCGACATTGGGTCAACCCTCCTGGATGGTTGACCCCTATAGATTCACATAAAAGACGCGGGGGGAATCGTCTTTTTTCAGAACGCTAATTTGCTTATGAAATTAGCGTTGAACAGCCCTGCTGGAATACGGTTTCGGCGCAAAACAGCCACCCGATGGCGTCGTTTATTTGGCCCAACCGCGCCAGCACCCAGGATAAGTCCAAAAAATAAGTGACCTTATGCGCCGACGATTTTTTAATCACCTGCATTAAATAATAGGACGCAGGCTGGAACAGACTTCGCATTTTATAGACAGACGCCAATAAGTACAATATTTCCGCGTCATTTGGCATATCAATGACCAGTTTCTCGAGAATGAACTGCGCATCCTCCAACTTATTTTCTTTTATCTTCATTCGCGCATACATTTCAAACTGCGTCTTTTCCTCTATATAATCATAGAGTGAGTACAATTTGTCTATAATTCCAGAAATCGTGGACAGCTTGTTGATAACAAACAGCTCAACAACAATGTTTCTGGACACAGCAACCGCATTGCCAAAATCTGCATTGATTTGATGGATCGAGTCATCGGGCATCTGCTCCTTGACCCCCGGAAGATCCCAAGTCTGGAAGATCCGAAAGTAAAACTCCAAGGCTTCCACCGGCGGAATGATGCGGACAATACTGACCAGTGACGCCAGATCGTAGGGAGATTGCTCCAGTTTCAAACGAAACAAAGCTTCGGCCTCGGCAAGACGGCCGTTTTTGTGATGGTCTATCGCTTCTCGGAAATAGTCTTGTTGTTCCTCAACCGCCATTCTTAACAACCCCGGACAACGCGCACCCGCGACAATAGCGTTTCTTTCATTCCCTGAGAAGCCTTTAAGGAATGGGGGAATTAAGCGGATCGGATGCCGTAACGGATCAGTTCATGGGCGGGGACAGGACGGGAGAACAAATATCCCTGATAGCGCAAATTGGCGCTGCGCTCGGACAACCATTTCATCTGATCCATGGTTTCCACGCCCTCGGCCACCACATTCAAATTGAAGCGGCGGGCCATGCCCAAAATGGTTTCCACGATGACTTGGTCGTTGGTATCGCTCAACACCTTGAACACAAAGGATTTATCAATCTTAATCTGATCGATGGGCAGCCGCTTGATATAAGACAGCGACGAATAGCCGGTGCCGAAATCATCCAGGGACAAGCGCACGCCCATGCTTTCCAATGCCGCAGCGTTCTCGCCGACGATGGCTTTATCTTCAAGCAAATGGCTTTCGGTGATTTCAAGCATCAACAATTTGGGATTGACCTGAAACTCGTCCAGCAAAGCGCGAATGTCGCGTACAAAATTGACGTGGGTGAATTGGTGCGTGCCGATATTGACCGCCAAATGATCGAAGCCGTCCGGCAAGCCATGGGCAACCCAGGCTTTCAAATGGGACAGGCTTTCGCGCATCACCCAGTCTGACAGAGCGTAAATAGCCCCAGAATGTTCGGCCATCTGAATCACCAGATCCATGGGGACATGGCTGTATTCGGGGTGCTTCCACCGCAACAGCGCTTCCAATCCGGTCAAGTTGCCGTTTGCATTCACCTGAGGCTGGAAGAACAAATGGAATTCGCGGTCGGGATCGGCTCCCTTAAGCGCGTTTTCCAGGTTCAATCGCAGCGATGCGTCGGCCTGCATGTCGGTGGAATAGACACACACCATGTTGCGCCCGCTCTGCTTAGCCCGAAACAGCGAGATATCGGCCAAGCGCAAGGGTGTTTCCGCATCCACCCAATCATTGGGGCCAAAATAATAGATGCCGATGCTGGCTGTGACGAAATGGTCGTAATTTCCCAAGACAAATTTTTCCGCCAACAAACGCCGGATCAATTCGGCTGTTTCGATGGCCCGCTCCGACGCGGTCGCTTTTTCGTTGGCCAAATCGGGCAGCAAAACCACGAATTCATCGCCGCCGATGCGCGTTGCCGTGTCGCTGGGGCGCAACACCAGACGGATGCGCTCGGCCGCCTGACGCAACATGTCATCCCCGGCCGAATGCCCCAACGAATCGTTCAAGGTCTTGAAATGGTCTACGTCGATGAACAGCAAAGCGCCGTAGCCGCGTTCGTCGCTGGGGCGGGCGGCTTCTTTGTGCAGCCGATCGAAGAGCATGCGTCGATTGCCCAAACCGGTCATGGAATCATAAAACGCCAAGCGCTGCACCGCTTCCTCGGCCTGCTTGCGCTCTTGCACCTCGACCCGCAGCTTTTCAAGCGCCACCGCCATATCGGCCTGGGTTGCTTTGTTTTCCCATAACAGGCGATTGATTTCGGCTTCCACCGTCAGCGGCGAGGGCTGCACCAGGAATTCGTCGTAGCTATCGCCATTGGCGATGAAGGCGGTTTGCGTCGCCCAGCAATTGGTCCCGAACAATCGTCCGGCATAACCGGAAAATTTGCCCGCCAACAAGGCGCTGCCCCACGCCACCCCCAAGGTTTGCTGATAGCGTCCCTCCCAGCTTTGCTTGGCGCGGAAGCGGCAGATTTTCTTGTCCCGATCGATCGAGACAATCGACCAGCGCCCCCATCCGGCGGCGGCGGCGATGGCTGCGATGGCAGCAAATCCCTGCTCGAAATCAGGCGCGCTTTCGATCACCGCCCAATCGGCATCGACCCCATCGCGCCCGCTGCTTTGCAAGGACAGCAGATAGCGCTCGGTCCCCACCATCTTTTGCATGCCATCCATCAGATGAGCCAACGTGGTGTCGAGCCAAATCATCACCGCAGGATGGTCGCCAAACGAACATATGCCTTGTTGAATATCCCAACCGAAGGGAATGCCTTCAATAGTTGCGCTCGGTGATTTTGGAAAAGACATACCTACTTCGGCTCCACATACGAACAGAACTAGGGTCTACACTGTAATTATGAACAAAAGAACAAAATTTTAGAGACTTAATCCTTGATCTAAATCGGCTATCAAGTCATCGCTATCTTCTATACCAATGGATAGTCGTATAACGTCCGGTCCGGCTCCCGCTTCGATCTGCTGCTGCTCCGACAACTGTCTATGGGTGGTGGAAGCGGGATGCAGAATCAGCGAGCGGGTATCTCCGATATTGGCGAGATGGGAAAAAACCCTTACGCTTTCCACCAACTTCTTGCCCGCGTCGAACCCGCCTTTCAGGCCGATGGTAAAGACCGCGCCCGCTCCCTTGGGCAGATATTTCTGCACCAATCCGTGATAGGGGCTGGTCTCGAGACCGGCATAGCTGACCCATGAAACTGCGGCGTGACCGGCCAAGACCTTGGCCACGGTCAGGGCGTTTTCGGAGTGACGGGCCATACGCAGCGGCAAGGTCTCGATACCGGTCAAGGTTAGGAAGGCGTTCATGGGCGCCATGGCCGGGCCGAAATCGCGCAACGCCACCGCGCGGGCCTTAGTAGTAAAGGCGAAATCGCCAAAGGTTTCGTAGAACCCAAGGCCGTGATAGGCCGGTTCAGGCTCGGTCAAGGACGGGAATTTCCCGCCTGTCTTCCAATCGAACCGACCGGATTCCACCACACAGCCGCCCAAGGAATTGCCGTGACCGGCCAAAAACTTGGTGGTGGAGTGAACGACAATGTCCGCCCCCCATTCCATGGGGCGGCACAAATAGGGCGTGGCCAGGGTGTTATCGACGATCAGAGGAATGCCAGCGTCGTGGGCCACCTTGGCCACCACTTCGATATCCACCACCACCCCGCCGGGATTGGCCAAGGCCTCGACAAAAATCGCCTTGGTGTTGGGACCGATGGCGGCGGTGAAATTGGCTGGATCGTGGGGATCGACAAAGGTGCAATGCCATCCCAGCTTCTTGAACGACAGGCCGAACTGGGTCAAAGACCCGCCATACAGATTGCGCGAGGCGACAAAGTGATCACCTGGACCAAGCAAGGTGAAAAAGGTGATGAACTGCGCGGCATGACCGGACGCGGCGCACACCGCCGCCCGCCCGCCTTCCAGGGACGCAATGCGTTCTTCCAGCACGCTGACGGTGGGATTGGACAGGCGGCTATAGATATGGCCGAAGCTGTGCAGATTGAACAGCGACGCCGCCTGCTCCACATCGTCGAACACATAGGACGAGGTTTGATAAATGGGAGTGATCCGGGCCCCGGTGGTGGGATCGGGTTGCGCCCCGGCATGCACCGCCTTGGTGGCAAAGCCGAATGTGGTGGGGCGAACCTCATCGGACTCGGCCCGTTGAAAGCGGGGACGCGGCGCTTGCTTGGGACGGCTGGAGATGATGCCGGAATTGACGCCGAACCAACCCAACTCGCCGCCCAAACGACCGAATTCGATCTTGGGGCAGCGATTCATCACCACTTTCAGGCCCGCCGCTTCCGCCCGCTTGGCCGCCGCCTCATTGACCACGCCCAACTGCATCCACAGCACCTTGGCCTTGATGACGATGGCCTCGTCGGCGATTTCGCCCGCCGCCTCGGAATTGCGGAACACGTCAACCATGTCGACAGGAAATGGGATCGAGGCCAAATCCTTGTAAACCAACTCGCCCAACAGATCTTGACCGGCCAGACCGGGATTGACCGGCGCCACCCGATAGCCCTTGTTTTGCAAGTATTTCATTACGAAAAACGAGGGCCGATTCCAATTGGACGACGCTCCAACCATGGCGACGACTTTGACCGATTGCAAAATGTCACGCAAATAACCGTCCAAATAAGACCGTTCTACCGGTTGCATCCTTCGCTCCCTTGGCACTATGGTTAAGCCCGTCCGCCGACCGACTATATAACCCTTCTGGCTCCCGACACACAAAGAACCATTTAGGAGTGTCCCATGAAAATAGCCGTCGCCTGCACGTCCGATTTCTCGCAAACCACCGGACATGCCGGTCGCGCCAAACGCTGGCTGCTGTTCGACAACGACCAGAGCTCGGCGCCGCAACGGATCGAGTTGGCCTCGGACGAAGTCTTTCATTACTTCGAGTCCATCGGCGAAGACGGCACCGACCACCCCTTGCGCCATGTCAACGCCATCATCGCCCAATCTGCGGGCGAAGGCTTTCTCAACAAGATGAAAAGCCGCGGCGTCGATGCGGTGATGACCGCCGAAACCGACCCTGTCAAAGCGGTCGCCGATTATCTGGCTCAGCAATTGTCGCCCCCCAAACCCCGCCCCATCGGCGAGTTGGTGTGCAAGGTCGTCGACCTGTTTTCGAAGCATAAGTCCTAAGACTATTATACCGCGATTGGAGAGAATGATGACGAAGGATCAGCCCATTTGGTTCATTACAGGATGCTCCACCGGCTTCGGCCACGAATTGGTTTTGGCGGCGCTGCGACACGATTACCGCGTGGTGGCGACGGCGCGCAAGCCCGAAACCCTAAGCCAATTCATCACCAATCCCAATGTCATGGTCGCGCCGCTGGACGTCACCAATCCTGATCATATATCGGCCTCGGTCGCCGCCGCCACGGCGCGATTTGGCCGCATCGACGTGCTGGTCAACAATGCAGGCTACGGCTATCTGTCCGCCGTCGAGGAAGGCGAGGACGAGGAAGTGCGCGCCATGTTCGAGGCCAATTTCTTCGGCCTTGCCAACATGACCAAGGCGGTGCTGCCCGCCATGCGCGTCCGCCGCAGCGGCCATATCGTCAATATCTCGTCTCAGGGCGGATTGATCGGATTTCCCGGCATCGGCTATTACAACGCCACCAAATTCGCGGTCGAAGGCTTGTCCGAAGCCTTAGCCAAGGAATGCGCGCCGTTGGGCATCAAGGTGACCATCGTCGAACCGGGGCCGTTTCGCACCGACTGGGCCGGGAGGTCGCTGAAAGTGCCCAAGGTTCCCATCGCCGATTACGCCGATACGGCGGGCGCGCGCCGCGACGCCATTCATGGCTATAGCGGCACTCAACCGGGCGACCCGGTCCGCGCCGCCGAGGCCATCATCACGGCGGTCAGCCACCCCAAGCCGCCCCTGCATCTGGTGCTGGGACGCCCCGCCTGGACCTCCGTTCAGAACAAGTTCAAGGAATTTGCCACCGAGCTGGAAACCTGGAAGGATACATCCTTGGGCACGGACTTTCCGTCTTAAGCGCTAAACGGAAGAGCGTGGATCACCGGGTCAAGCCCAGTGATGGCGAAAGAGGGTGACTGATCCAATTGGATCGCTAAGCGCTATAGCCCGACAAGATCTGGCTGGCGACGCCGCTGCTTGACGAACCGCTGGATGACGTGGTGTTGCCCGCCAGAACCTGCGCCAGCGAGGGAATTTGGACCAGTTGGGTCAGCAGCGAATGGACGGACGAGTGCACTTGACTGGCGACCCCATTGGAAGAGGACAGCGCGGTTTTGATCGATTCCGCCGCTTGGGTAATGGTCGTATTGAACGCTTTCGGGTCCGCATTGTACGCGGCGGTCAACGTCGATTGATTGATGGACAAGCTGCCATCGGTGCCGAGGCTGATGCCCAAATCGCTCAAGGATTTGCCGCCAAAGCTTTGCTGGGCGACCTTGTCCAGCATTTGAGTGATGGTCGTCGATTTGGACGATGTCGATGTCGTGCCGCCGGTAGGATCGGCGGAAACCAAACTGTTGAATTCCGACACCAAGGTTTGCGCCGAATTCAACGCATTTGATTGACCGACCGGCGACGACAAGGTTTGCGTGCCGGTCTGGGTGAAGGTAGTGGTAACGCCGGGTGCCACGGTCACGTTGTCGTTGGTGGGCGAGGTTTTGCTCACGCCGCCCACGCTATAGGCGGCATCGGACGCGGTGGTGGTGGCCTGCAGCGATCCCTGGCCGGTGGAGGGCGAATAGACCAAATCGCTTATTCCGCTTAGACTGAAGGCGTTTTCGGCCCCGGTCTTGGCACCGGTGATCTGCAAGGAATACGAGCCGTCATTGTTTTTGACCACGCTGGCGGCGATGCCCGCCGCCGCGTCGTTGATGGATTTGGCCACGCCCGACAACGAGCCGTCATTGATGGTCACCGGAACCACCGAACCGGACCCCACCGAGACATTCAGCGTGCCGGTGCCCAGTACGGTTGTATCGCTGCTGGGAAACGAACCGGTGGTCAAGGTTTGCGCCGTCGCCAGATGGGTGACGTCGACGGTAACCGCCGAACTCAACGGACGGCCCAACCCGTCGGTGGCGACGCCCGCTTCATTTTGATTGAGCAAATTGGCCAAGCCGCTTTCGGCCTTGTTGATCAGCGTCCCCATATTCGAGTAGCTGAACAATTGCGATTGCGTCTGCTTCTGACTGGTGGACAGGACATAAGCTGGCGACGATCCCGCGCTGGTGTTGGCGTTGGTGGACGTTGTCTGCTTGGACGCTTTCAAGGCCGACAACAAGCTGGTCGTCTGGCTGGAACTGCCGTTGGATGACCCGGAATTGAGCTGCGAAAGCAGCGTCTGCAAGGTCGCGGTCGAAAGTCCTGAAACGGTCATGGCTATAAACCTCTAAGGGGTGATCCCTATACAGGTCATGGCAATGCCCGTGCCACTTTCAAGTTATTGATATATAATGATAAACAAAAAAATGCGGTGGGCAATCCTTGCCGCCCGCCGCCTTTATTCGGGAAAATATTTCCTATTCGTCGTAGCTGAGCAGGGTTTTGTAGGGGACGTTCAAGCTTTCCAACCGTTTGCGCCCGGACAAGAAAGCCAGCTCGATAATGGTTGCCGCGCCGACCACCTCGCCGCCCACTTTGCGCAGCAGTTCAATGCCCGCAGCCATGGTGCCGCCGGTCGCCAGCAGATCGTCCAGGATCACCACGCGCTTGCCTTTGATTTGCGCCGCCTCTTGCACCTCGATGGTGTCGGTGCCGTATTCCAGCGCATATTCATGACGGATGGTGGCGCCCGGCAATTTGCCTTTCTTGCGCAGCATGACGAAGCCGCAGCCCAATTTCAGCGCCAGCGGAGCGGCAGCCAAAAATCCGCGCGATTCGATACCCGCCAGCATGTCCGGTTGAAACGCCCGCACATCCCTCGCCATGCGCCCCATGGCCACCTGCCACGCGTCCGCATGTTCCAACAAGGTTGAAATGTCATAGAAATAAATGCCGGGCTTGGGAAAATCGGGGACGCCGCGGATGTGGTCTTTAAGATTCATGATCAGACTTTAACCTCGAAAAATGTTTATTCGACGAACTGTAACCAAAAGCCATCTTCCGTCCAACTATAAACACTGCCATCCTAGGGCTATCTTAGAGGGGCAATCAGATCTTGACCTTAAATCCCAAAAGCATCCTGATTTATTCCGGGGCCGAGCGTGTCGGCGACGGTATTTATAAACTGCCGTTCGTGTCGCATCTGCGGCATTCGTTTCCCGACGCGTGGATCACCTGGGTGGCGGGCAAGGGCCATACGGTCTATGCCAAGGAACTAGCGCCGCTGGTTACCCCGCTGATCAACGAGGTTTTGGACGAAGCGGATATCGGGCGGCATTGGAGCGAAATGCTGGGACCGCCGCCCTTGGACGGACGCTGTTTCGATCTGGTCATCGATACAGGCCGGGTGTTTAGAACCACCTTGATCGTTCGACGCATTCCCCATCACTATTTCATTTCTTCCGCCGCCGGCTATGTGCTGTCGGATTTCCGCCCCACGCCGTTGCGCAAAAGCTTTTCCAAAGCGCCGTCGGTGGCCGGATTGTTGCGGGAAATGTCCGAGTTGGTCACCGGCAAACCGATGCCCGACACCATCGACCTTGAACTGGATCAAGACACGTTGGACGAGGCCGCCCGTCTGCTGCCCGAGGGCGGAAAAGACTATGTGGGGTTCGCGCCCGGTTCCAACGATCTGGCCAAATGCTGGCCGCTGGACCATTACATCAAGGTCGCCCATTGGGTCGAGGAACAGGGAAAATGCCCGGTCTTCCTGCTTGGGCCCAACGAAACCCATTGGGCGGAAACCATCGGCAAGGCCGTGACCACAGCGCTGCTGCCGCTGCAAAACGCTTCGGAAGTGACGCCATGGCTGACCATTGCCCTAGGACGTCGCCTCAAAGCCGCCGTGGTCAACGATTGCGGCGCCGCCCATATGTTGGCCGCCGCCAATACTCCTCTGGTCGCCTTGTTCGGACCGACCCGGCCGGAAAAGTTCGCTCCCAACACCAAAACCTTGGAAATCATCAAGGCACAGACTTGGAACGCCAGCGAAATGTCCGCCATCCCCATCGATCCGGTCATCGCGGCTTTAAAGAAGATTATGGCAACGCCAATTTGACCAGCCGGGGCAACTGCGAAGAATAAGGCAGGTTCGCGATTTCGTCGGGTCCGAACCACCCGATGGCGGCGGCGTCAGACCCCGCCTGCCCCGCACCCTGCCGCCACTGCAGCAAAACCACCGACAGGGCGTAATGAAATCGACCATTCTGCGAGCGGATTTCGAACCGGTCAATCACCCGTCCGCCATTGGCTTCCACCTGGGTTTCTTCCAACAATTCGCGCATGGCCGCCTGTTCCAGCGTTTCGCCCGCCTCGACCATGCCGCCCGGCAAGCCCCATTTGTCCTTATCGGGGTCCTTGGCCCGCTTGACCAACAGGATCTTACCGTCCTTCACCACCAGCGCCAACACGCCGGGAAGCGGTTGGGGGGGTATTCTCGATCTGTAACCATCAAACTTAACCTAGTGTGTCTTTGCTTCGTTCGTCATACTGTACCCACACAGAGAAGGAAAGCGAACGGCATGAAAAGGATGCGGGTTTTTGCCTTAACACTAGCGCTGCTTTTGACTCCCTGCGTGGTTTGGGCAAAAGACACGTTAACCGTGGGCATTTCGCAATTCCCCTCGACCTTCCATCCCGCCTTGGACACCATGCTGGCGAAATCCTACGTGCTGAGCTTCGTGCGCCGTCCGCTGACCGCTTATGATGCCCACTGGCGGTTGGTGTGCCTGATGTGCGAGACGCTGCCCACCTTGGCCAACGGACTGGCCAAGATCGAGACGCTGCCATCGGGCAAGAAGGGCATCGCCATCACCGTTTCCATCAAGGCAGGAGCCAAATGGGCCGACGGCGTTCCCGTCTCCAGCGCCGATTTGCTGTTGGGCTGGGAGGTGGGCAAGCACCCGTCCTCGGGCGTATCCGAGGCCGAGCTCTATCGCCGCGTCACCGCCATCGATGTGATCGATGCGCGCACCGTGACCTTGCATGTGGATCGGGTCAGTTTCGATTACAACGCCTTGGGCGATTTCAAACTGCTGCCCGCCCATATCGAAAAAGCGCGGTTCGAAGCCGATCCCGCCCGCTATCACGATGCCACCGCCTATGACCGCGACACCACCCTTCCCGGCCTGTGGAACGGCCCCTATCGCATCGTCAAGGTGGAGCCTGGCCAATATGTGGCCTTGGAGCGCAATCCCTATTGGAACGGCACCCGCCCAGCCTTCGACCATCTGGTCATCCGGGTGATCGAGAACACCGCCTCGCTGGAAGCGACCATCCTGGCGGGCGGCGTGGACATGGTGGCGGGCGAGTTGGGATTGTCGCTGGAACAAGCTTTGTCCTTCGGCAAGCGCCATTCCGACCAGTTCATCGTCACCACCACGCCCAGTCTGGTGTACGAACACATTGACATGAATTTGGACAATCCCCTTCTGGCCGACCCCAGAATGCGCCGAGCGCTGACCCTGGCCATCGACCGCGACGCCATTTGCCGCTACGTCTTCGATGGTCGTCAGCAACCGGCCACCTCGTTCGTGCCGCCGTTGGACCCGGCCTTCAGCCCCGACACGCCCGGCTTGAGTTTCGATCCCCTCGAAGCCGCCCGTTTGCTGGACGAGGCAGGCTATGTGCTCAAGGACGGGGTGCGGACCGGCCCCGACGGACAGACCTTAAGTTTCGATCTGCTGACCACAGCGGGCAATCGCTCACGGGAATTGGTTGCGGAAATCCTGCAAGCCCAATGGCGCAAGCAAGGCATCGTGGTGCGGGTCAAGATGGAGCCGCCGCGCATCTTCTTCGGCCAAACCGTCACCAAGCGTAAATTCCACGACCTAGCGATGTTCGCCTGGTACTCGGCCCCAGAAAGTCTGCCGCGCTCCATTTTGCGGTCGAGCGAAATTCCCAGCCAAGACAACGGTTGGGCGGGCGAGAACTACACCGGCTATAAGAACCCGGCCATGGATGCCTTGCTGGACGCCACCGAACAGGAACCGGACTTCGCCAAGCGCAAGCCGATGTGGCAAAAGATGCAGGTTCTGTACAATCAAGACCTGCCCGCCATTCCGCTGTTTTTCCGCTCCGACGCCCATATCTGGCCCAAGGAACTGCACGGAGTCACGCCCACCGGTCACGCCGACCCCTCGCCCTTGTGGGTGGAATATTGGACCTGGGGGACGCCATGATGACGCGTTTTGCCTCGCGCCTGGGTCAAGGACTTGTGGTCATGGCGGTGATGTCGGTGGTGGTGTTCATGCTGATGGGAGCCATGCCGGGCGATCCCATCGATTTGATGATCTCGGGCAATCCCCATTTGACTCCCGCCGACGTGGTCCGGCTGAAAGAGCTTTACGGCATCGGCAGACCGTGGCCGATCCGCTGGTGGGATTGGGTCGGCCAACTGGTGCAAGGCCAACTGGGCTATTCCCGCCTATTCGCCCGCGAGGTCGGTTGGATCGTGCTGCCCGCCTTGGGCCACACCGCCCTGCTGGCCGCCGCCGCCATGCTGATGGCGCTGGGCATTGGCTTGCCCCTAGGCATTATCGCTGGAGCCAAGCCCGGCAGCCTGTGGGACCGCGCCATTGCCGCTTTGTCGTACCTGATGTTGTCGCTGCCCACCTTCTGGTTGGGATTGATGCTGATCGCCCTGTTCTCGGTGTGGCTTGATTGGTTGCCCGCCAGCGGTTCGACCGACTTGCTCAGCCCCCATGAGGGCGGCCTTGCTGATCGCCTGCGTCACTTGCTCCTGCCCGCCGCCACCTTAGGCGTGGGCGGGGCCGGTCAATATATCCGCCACATGCGCGCCGCCATGATCGCCCAATCCCAAGAGCCGTATTTGCGCACAGCGCGAGCCAAGGGCTGCTCGCCCTGGCGGGTGATCGTGACTCATCTGGTCCGCAACGCCCTGTTGCCGGTGGTCACCATCGCAGCCCTAGAAGCGGGCGCGTTGATGTCCGGGGCGCTGGTGACCGAAACCGTATTCGCGTGGCCGGGGTTGGGGCGGCTGTCCTATGAAGCGATCATGGGCAACGATTACAATTTAGCCTTGTCGGCGCTGCTGCTGGCGACCTTGCTGACCGTGTTGGCGTCGGCCCTGGCCGATTTGGCCTATGGTCTGCTCGATCCCCGGATCAAATCCTCATGAAAGTCAAAATCGCCCTGGCCCTGTTGGTTCTGATCGCGCTGCCGGTGCTGCTGTCGCCTTGGCTGGCGCAAGATCCCTCTGCCATTGATTTGGCCGGACGCTTGATCGCTCCCAGCGCCGCCCATTGGCTGGGGTCCGACGAACTGGGCCGCGACGAGTTGGCGCGGCTTTTGGCAGGCGGACGGGTGTCGCTGGCGGTGGCCGTTATCACCTCGGCCTTGGCGGCGGTGTTAGGCGGGCTGATCGGCCTGGCCTCGGGATGGTGGGGCGGATGGAAAGACGCCGCCCTCATGCGCCTGACCGACGGCATCATCGCCTTACCGTTGCTGCCGTTGCTGATCGTGTTGGCGGCGTTGGACCCGTTGCGCTTAGGGGTTCCCGTACAACTGGCCACCTCGGAGGGCTTCGCCATCGCGCGGCTGATCGTGATCATCGCCCTGGTGGGCTGGACCACCATCGCCCGCTTGGTCCGCGCCCAGACCCTAAGCCTGAAAGCCCGCGACCATGTGCGCGCCGCCATCGCCCTTGGGGTGTCGCCGGTCCGCTTGGTGATCCGTCACATCCTGCCCTATGTGACCTCGCCGTTGTTGGTCGCCGCCACCACCAGCATGGGCGGAATCATCCTGACTGAAAGCGCTTTATCCTTTCTGGGCCTGGGAGTCCGGCCGCCCGTGGCGTCGTGGGGAAACATGCTGAGCGGGGCCATGGATTTGGTTTGGAGCGCCCCCCTCTTGGCATTGTGGCCCGGCATCGCCATATTTTTGACAGTTTTCGCTATTAGCCTTTTGGGTGATGGATTGAATGAAATTTGACATGAATCCGTCAATTTACTTCGGTTAGTGTTCATGCTATAGCATTGAACACAACATGTTGGGGGACATGTGTCCCTCACCCATCCGTCAGGGGAGACGATATGGACGACGTGGATTTTGCTACCGAGCGCGCGGAAAGTTTCAATGCCTCCGCTATTCAGATGGTCCTGCAACGATCATCAGCTACTCTCTCCACCGGCAGCTGCCGGTCTTGCGATGCCGACATTGAAGAGGATCGGCTGCGCGCCAATCCTCATGCCCAACTCTGCTGCGATTGCGCCGAGGACGAAGAAGCGGAACGCCTGAAGGCGCGTCGTTGCGGCCCTCGGTAATACGCCAAATTTAAACCAACGCCCGACCGTGATCCAAGATTGCGGTCGCGGCGTCGGTATAAAGTCCGTCAGCGCCGTGCAAGACAAGCCCCGGCAGGATCGCCGAGGGGCTTTTGACGCCTTTGCGAGCCGACACTAAAACGCGGATAGCGGCTTTGTCGGCGCTTGGATAGAGCGGACATACGGTAATGGCGCCCATTTTCAACCGGACCAATCCGGCGACGATATCGTCCAGCCGGTCGGCGCGGTGAATCATCACCAGCGTGCCCTTATGGCGCAAGAATCCCACAGCCGCTTTCAACCACAAAGCCAGATCGGCTTCCGCTTCCATGTGCCCCACCGCCTTGGTCGGCGCTGGCGGAGCGGTGCCCGTCCCCGCCTCGGTCCAGGGCGGATTGGTCATCACCCAATCGAAGCAGCGCCCAGCCAGTGAATCCGGCGGCAGGGTCACATCGCCTTGATGCACCACAAAATGATCGAACCCATGATTGGCTTGCGCGTTGTCCAAGGCCAGGGCAACCAATTCGGATTGGATTTCCAATGCATCGACTTTGACCGCTGGACAGCGGGACAGCAGACACAAACCGGCCGAGCCCACCCCCGCCCCCAAATCGAGCACGCTGTCGCCCGGCTTTGCCGTCACCGCCGCCGCCAGAAAAATGGGGTCGATACCGGCGCGATAACCAAGCTTGGGCTGGCGCAGGATCAAACGCCCGCCGTAAAAGCGATCGGTGGAAGTGTAAATGGTCATAATTTACCGCCAAACCGGCCTGGACAAAGCTTGTTCGCTTGACCGATCTTAAGATGCAACACTATGGTGGGCGGAAGATCAAGGAGAATTGGTGTGGCAATCGTCGTCAATCTTGACCAGGAACGATCGAAAAAGAGCCGGGGCCTAGACGCCCTCGTCGCGCTTGTGGCCGACGATTTGAGCAAGGTCAACACGACCATCGTCGAACGGATGCATTCCCAGGTCGATCTCATTCCCCAATTGGCCGGTCACATCATCGCCGCCGGCGGCAAGCGCCTACGTCCCGTCCTCACCCTGGCCTCGGCCCGTTTGGCGGGGCACAAGGACTTCCGCCACGTCAAGCTGGCCGCCTGCGTCGAATTCATTCACACCGCCACGCTGCTGCACGACGATGTGGTCGATGACAGCTCGCTCAGGCGCGGGCAGGCCTCGGCCAACGCCATGTTCGGCAACAAACCCAGCGTGCTGGTGGGCGACTTCTTGTTCTCGCGCGCGTTTGAATTGATGGTCGAGGATGGGTCGCTGGCGGTGCTGGCCATCTTGTCCCGCGCCTCGTCGATCATCGCCGAGGGCGAAGTGCTGCAATTGATGACCGCCAACGACACCGCCACCGGCGAAGACGCCTATCTGGAGGTGATCCGCTCGAAAACCGCCGCCCTGTTCGCCGCCGCCTGTCGCATCGGCGCGGTCATCTCCGACCGCCCCAAGGTCGAGGAAGACGCGCTGGAATCCTATGGCCTTAACCTGGGCATCGCCTTCCAACTGATCGACGACGTCCTGGATTACTCGGCCAAGCAAGCCCAATTGGGCAAGGAAGTCGGCGACGATTTCCGCGACGGCAAGATCACCCTGCCGGTCATCCTGGCCTTCCGCCGGGGCGACGCCGAAGAACGGGAATTCTGGAAACGCACCTTGGAGCTGCAAGACCAAACGCCCGAGGATTTGGACCGCGCCATCTCGATCCTGGAAAAGCAAGGATCGCTGGCCGACACCATCGCCCGCGCCCGCCATTACGGCGCCATCGCCCGCGACGCGCTGGGCATCTTCCCCGATACGCCCTTAAAGCAGGCCATGGTCGACGCCATCGAATTCAGCATCGACCGCGTTTTTTGACTTGAACCCCACGGCCTAACCCCCCATTTTCTGTAAAGCCACGTTTTTAAGGAGTTTACGGTCAATGGCCGAGATTATTGTGACCAGCCCAGCGGACATCAAGGGCTGGATCAGCGCCGGTGAAGCCATCGTCATCGATGTGCGCGAAGTTCCCGAATACACGTACGAGCATATTCCCGGTTCGACCTTGGTGCCGCTGTCCTCCTTCGACGCCGACAAGGTGCCGGTTCCCCCCGAAGGCAAAAAGCTGGTGATCCATTGTCAAAGCGGCGTCCGCTGCGGCGTGGCGTCGCAGAAGCTGGTTGAAGCCGGACGCAACCACCCCATCTACCGCATGCAAGGCGGCATTCAGGGCTGGAAATTCGCGGGCGGACCGGTGGAATCCGGACAAAAGAGCTAAATCACCTACCGGAGCCAGTCCGCATGTTCAAGGGTACACAATCCTATATCGCCACTCAGGACCTGCAAGTGGCGGTCAATGCCGCGCTGACCCTGCAACGTCCCCTGCTGATCAAAGGCGAGCCCGGAACGGGAAAAACCGTTCTGGCGTTCGAACTGGCCAAGGCCTTGGACCGTCCGCTGATCCAGTGGCACATCAAGTCCACCACCAAGGCCCAACAGGGTCTGTACGAATACGATGCGGTGTCGCGCCTGCGGGATTCCCAGTTGGGCGACGCCCGCGTACACGACATCTCCAACTACATCGTGCGCGGCAAGCTGTGGGAGGCCTTCGTCACCGAGCCCACCCCCATCTTGCTGATCGACGAGATCGACAAGGCCGACATCGAATTCCCCAACGATCTGCTGCTGGAGCTGGATCGCATGGAATTCCACGTCTACGAAACCCGCGAAGTGATCAAGGCCAAGGTAAGGCCGCTGGTGCTGATCACCTCGAACAACGAAAAAGACCTGCCCGACGCCTTTTTGCGCCGCTGCTTTTTCCATTACATCCGCTTTCCCGACCCCGACACCATGGTGCAAATCGTCGGCGCGCACTTTCCCAATCTGAAGCACGACTTGCTGCGCGAAGCCTTGACCACGTTCTATGCCTTGCGCGAAGTGCCTGGATTGAAGAAGAAACCGTCCACCTCGGAATTGCTGGACTGGTTGAAATTGCTGGTGGCCGAGGATTTGTCGCCCGAAGTGTTGCGCAGCAAGGACAACAAGATCACCATCCCGCCCATGGCCGGAGCGCTGCTGAAAAACGAACAAGACATGCATCTATTCGAGCGGCTGGCCTTCATGGCGCGCCGGGGCTCGTGACGCCATGCTGTCGCGCTTCTTTTACAGCCTGCGCGAAGCGAACATCCCGGTCTCGCTTAAGGAATATCTGACCCTGTTGGAAGCCCTGAAAGCCGGGCTGGCCGATTACAGCGTCGAGAGCTTTTACTATCTAAGCCGCTCGACCCTGGTCAAGGACGAGCGCAATCTGGACAAATTCGACCGGGTATTCGGCGCCACCTTTGAAGGGCTGGAGACGCCGTTCGACACCGACGACTCCCTAGTGGCCGAAATCCCCGAGGAATGGCTGCGCGCCCTGGGCGAGAAGTTCCTGACCGAGGAAGAAAAAAGCGCCATCGAGGCCTTGGGCGGCTTCGAAAAATTGATGGAAACCCTGAAACAGCGCTTGGCCGAGCAGAAGGAAGAACATCACGGCGGCTCCAAATTGATCGGCACCGGCGGCACCTCGCCGTTTGGCGCTTACGGCTACAACCCGGAAGGCATCCGCATCGGCCAGGACAAAAGCCGCCATCGCCGCGCCGTCAAGGTGTGGGACAAACGGGAATTCCGCAATTTCGACGATTCCGTCAGCTTGGGCACCCGCAACATCCAAGTGGCCCTGCGCCGTCTGCGCCGCTGGGCACGGCAAGGCGCGGCCAACCAACTGGACTTGCCCGGCACCATCGCCGCCACCGCCAGAAACGGCGGCTCGCTGGACCTGCACATGGTCGCCGAACGCCACAATGCCATCAAGGTCTTGCTGCTGCTGGATGTGGGCGGCTCCATGGACGACCATATCCTGGCCTGCGAACAATTGTTCTCGGCGGCGCGCAGCGAATTCAAATATCTGGAGCAGTATTACTTCCACAATTGCCCCTATGAAGGCCTGTGGAAAGACAATCGCCGCCGCGACAGCCGCGTCGATACCTGGCATGTGCTGCATACCTATGGGGCCGATTACAAACTGGTGTTCGTCGGCGACGCCTCCATGAGTCCCTACGAAATTGCCGAGGTGGGCGGCGGCGTCGAAATGTACAACCCGGAAGCGGGACAAGTGTGGATCAAACGCTTCCTGGCCGCCTATCCCCATGCCGTGTGGCTGAACCCCCTGGACGAGCGCTACTGGCCCCACACCCACTCCATCGGCATGATCGACCGCTTGATGGACAAACGCATGTTCCCCCTAACCCTGTCCGGCCTGGACAGCGCCATGCGCGAGCTGATGCGGTAGAGACGATTCCCATAGTCATCCCCGCGAAAGCGGGGACCCTGGAGTCGCTACCGCCAGCTTTTCCGTACCCCCTGGGTCCCGGCTCAAGGCCGGGCATGACGATTTAGAGATGGTTACGCCGTCAGCGCCTTCTTGGCCTGTTGCCGTTCGGTCTTCAGTTGGTCGGCGATCAGGAACGCCAGATCAAGCGCCTGGTTGGCGTTGAGGCGGGGGTCGCAATGGGTGTGGTAGCGGTCGCCCAAGGATGCTTCGGTCACCGAAGAGTTTCCGCCCACGCATTCCGTCACGTCCTGGCCGGTCATTTCGAAATGGACGCCGCCCGCATGGGTGCCTTCCGCCTTGTGGATGGCGAAGAAGGTGCGCACTTCTTCCAAGATGCTGTCGAACAGGCGGGTTTTGTAGCCCGACGCCGCCTTGATGGTGTTGGCGTGCATGGGATCGCAGCTCCACACCACCTTGCGGCCTTCGCGTTCCACGGCGCGCAGCAAGGCGGGCAGGCGTTCCGCCAGCTTGTCCGAGCCCATGCGCACGATCACCGTCAGACGGCCCGGCTTGTTGTCGGGGTTCAGCGCGTCGATCAGACGCAGCAACTCGTCAGGGGCCATGCCGGGACCGGCCTTGCAGCCGACCGGATTCTTGATGCCGCGCAGGAATTCCAGATGCGCGCCGTCCAAATCGCGGGTCCGCTCGCCGCACCACAGCATATGGGCGGAACAATCGTACCAATCGCCGGTGGTGGAATCGATGCGGGTCAAGGATTGCTCGTAATTCAGCAACAACGCCTCGTGCGAGGTGAAGAACTCGGTTTCGCGGATTTGCGGCGTAGTTTCGGAATTCAGGCCGCAGGCTTCCATGAAGGCCAAGGTCTCGGACAGGCGGTTGGCCAGATCCTCGTACAGCTTGCCCTGGAGCGACCCGGCCACGCAGCCCAACGTCCATTGATGGACCTTGTGCAGATCGGCATAGCCGCCTTGCGCGAACGCCCGCAGCAGGTTCAAGGTCGAGGCCGATTGGTTATAGGCCTTGACCAGACGCTCGGTGTCAGGCACCCGCGCTTCCGGCGTGAAATCGATGCCGTTGATGATGTCGCCGCGATAGCTGGGCAGGGTCACGCCGTCGATGGTTTCGGTGTCGGCCGAGCGCGGCTTGGCGAACTGACCGGCCAAACGGCCAACCTTGACCACCGGCATGGCCGCGCCATAGGTCAGCACCACCGCCATTTGCAACATGACGCGAAACGTATCGCGGATGTTGTTGGCGGTGAATTCGGCGAAGCTTTCGGCGCAATCGCCGCCTTGCAGCAAAAAGGCCTTGCCTTCCGACACCCGCGCCAAATCCGCTTCCAGCGTCCGAGCCTCGCCCGCGAACACCAACGGCGGATAGCTGGCCAAAGTCCGTTCGACCTCGTGCACCTTGGCGGTATCGGGGTAGGTGGGAACCTGCTGGATGGGTTTCGACCGCCAGCTTTCGGGGGACCATGTCTGCGCCATAATCTTCTTTCCTTGCGTCCAAACACGCTTAAGAGTCGGACAAAAAAACGAACGGGTCTTATACGCCTTTGATTCGCTAGTTTCAATCTGCCCTAATCGTATTTAAGATAGGGCGGATGAGAGACCACGACAACAGCCTTACCCCCGAAGAGCGCCATGGATTGTATCGGGCCATCGTCACCCGCCGCGACGTTCGCAGTCAATTCCTGCCCGATCCCATCGCCCAGGACTCGCTGGCGCGGCTGCTGGTTGCCGCCCACTGGGCGCCGTCGGTGGGCTTTATGCAGCCGTGGAGCTTCATTCTGGTCCAAGACAAGGCCCTGCGCGCGCAAGTGAAAGAAGCGTTCGAGAAGGCCAATGCCGAGGCCGCCTTGATGTTCGAAGGCACCCGCCGCGATCAGTACAAGGCGTTGAAGCTGGAGGGAATCTTGGACGCCCCGCTCAATCTGTGCATCACCTGCGACCGCGACCGGGCCGGGCCCGTGGTGTTGGGGCGCACCCACATCCCGACCATGGACCTGTATTCCACCGTCTGCGCGGTGCAAAATCTGTGGTTGGCGGCCCGAGCCGAAGGGCTCGGCGTGGGCTGGGTCAGCATCTTGGACGAAAACCGGCTGAAAGAGTTGCTGGGTTTGACCGAAAAAGTGGTGCCGGTGGCCTATTTGTGCATCGGCCATGTGGATCATTTCCTGGCCGGACCGGAATTGGAAGCCAAGGGATGGCGCAAGCGACTGCCCATCGAGGAGTTGGTATCCATCGACTCGCTGTCTGGCGCGCAAGCCCTGTCGCCCGAATTCCTGGCCGCCTTGCGCCAGGCACAGGATCAAGCCGAACACGGCACTTTGGGAAAATTGGACCCGTAACATGCCGCTGACCTTGACCGAAACCATTCTGGGCGACTTAGTGCTGGCGATTCAAAGCCGGTCCGAGGGCGCTTTGGACGACGAAACCTGCTTGGACATCATCGCTTCCAGCTTCGGCTTGGACGACCCGCTGGCCTTGTTGTCCGCCGTTTCCGACCAGTCCGCCCCCGAAAAACCGCCGCAAAAGGCCTTGCCGCCAATTCCTGCCTTTTGGCAATCGGGCCTGCTCAACAGCTTCATCACCGATTATTCCAGCCGCAGACAGCCGGTGGTGGTCATCCTGAGCGGGCGCGACAGCATCATCGCGCTGTCGTCATCGCCGCAGGAAATTTTTGAGATCATCGACCAAGACGACACCATCAAGCTGCTGTCGTTGGGCATGGGGCCTTGGCCCAAACCGCCCTATGCCCTGTTGGGCAATTATACCTCTGTGGCGGAAGCCTTCGACGCGCTGTGCCAGCGTCATGGATGGGACTGGTCCCATTCGGCCAGCGCCGACGTCTGTTAGTTGTCTCTTGATCTAAATCAAAAAAAATAGTGCCTCTCTGATTTTTTATCTTGCATTGCACAAAAAGCATTGCTACATTTTGCACAGCAGCAAGAGAGTGTCTCCCCGATATGTCCTTGCTGCTTTTCTTGGACGTTTCCTCCCTAAACTTGAGCGTCACCTTCGGGTGGCGCTTTTTTCTTGCAAATCAATCACTTACGCCGTCTGTGCGCGTGAGCGATCATGACCGGCCTATTTCTCGTGATTTGCAATTTCAATGACTTCAAAGGTAGATTAGATCAAACCTAACTATCACAGACCCTTCTCGCTTACGCGAAAGCGCGATGCCAAATAATGAATTCCAACAGACATCAGGTCAACACCCTAGACCACTATCCGAAGGGGTTAGTGTGCAGTGCAAAATAAATCCAGCCCCTATAGGTAGGGACTTCCTCCATTTTTTCCTCCTCATTCCCGCCTCTCGATCATAGGCGTTTGGAAATGATCGGCGGATGGGTAATATCCTTCCTGTCTTATCATTGCCCGTCTCATCATCGATGGATCGCCCATGAATCGCAAAGAGCGCCGCGCCCAAGCCACCCACGCCCCCCATGCGGAAGCGAACAAATTGTTCGCCAAGGCCGTGGCGTTGCATCAGGCGGGCAACCTCAAGGAATGCGTGCCGTTCTATCGCAAGGTCTTGGCGCTGCTACCCGCCGTGCCCGAAGCCCATCACAATCTGGGAATCGCCTTGAAGGGGCTGGGCAAAACCGCCGACGCCCTCGAGTGCTATCGCAAGGCCATTGCCCATAACCCCGACTATGCCGACGCCTTCAACAGCCTGGGCAACGGGTTGAGCGACCTGGGCCGGTTCGAGGAAGCCGCCGACTGTTTCCGCCACGCCCTGTCTTTGGCCCCCCACTCCGCCGCCGCTCACAACAATCTGGGCGCCGTGCTGCTGGATTTGGAGCAGTTGGACGCGGCCGAGGCCTCGTTCAGACAGGCCATCGCCCTGGATACCGCGTATGCCGAAGCCCATAACAATCTAGGCGCGTGCCTGGCACGGCAAGAGCGCGCCGACGAGGCCATGGGCTGCTACGACCGCGCCTTGGCGCTTGATCCCAGCCATCCCCGCGCCCACGCCAACCGCGCCCAGCTTTTGTTCGCTCAAGGCCAATTGGAACCGGCGCTGGAGGCGGGCCTTCTCGCCGTGGCGCTGTCGCCCCAGTCGGGACACGCCAACAACACCGTGGCCAACATCTTGAAAGCGTTGGGACGGCTGGATCAGGCGGTGCCCCACTATGCGACCGCCGTCCGCGCTCAACCCCATCTGCCCGAGCTGCATGACAATCTGGGCAACGTCCTGTCCGAACTGGGCCGCTCGCACGAAGCCGAGACCCATTGCCGTCAGGCTTTGGTCCTGTCCCCAGATTTCCATAAGGCGCATAACAATTTGGGCACCGCGCTCAAGGATCAAGGCCGCCGCGACGAAGCGGAAGCCTGCTTCCACCGGGCCTTGGAATTGGCCCCGACCATGGCCGCCGCCCATACCAATCTGGGCATGAGCCTGTTGGCCAAGGGCGAGTTCGCCCAAGGCTGGCGGGAATTCGAATGGCGCTGGAATACTGGAAAATTGGCCCCGCCCGCCTTCAAGCAACCGCGCTGGACCGGCTTCGACATCGCGGGCAAGATCATTGTGCTGACGGCGGAACAAGGATTGGGCGACGTGCTGCAATTCGCCCGCTTCGCCCAACCCATCGCCGCCCGCGGCGCGACGGTGATCTTGCAGGTTCACAAAGCTTTGACGGGGTTGCTGACCACCGTGCCCGGAGTCAGCCGAACGGTGGCGCTGGACGATCCCCTGCCGGACTTCGACACCTATCTGCCGTTGATGAGCGCGCCCTTGGTGCTGGGAACCACTCTGGACACCATTCCCCTCACCATTCCCTATGTCACCGCCCTTCCAAACAACTCGGCCTCGGCCATTCCCGGAACCGGCCTTAAAGTGGGGCTGGCATGGTCGGGCGACCCGCGCCCGCACGATCAGGGAGCCAACGCCGCCGACCGCCGCCGCTCGATTCCTCTGGCCTTGTTGACGCCGATCTTGTCCCTGCCCGGCATCGCCTTCATCAGCCTGCAAAAAGGCCAGGCGGAACGGCAGATCCACGATCTTCCGCCCCAGTTGCGCCCGTTCGACCCCATGGCAGCCATCACCGACTTCACCGAGACCGCCGCATTGGTCGATCAATTGGATTTGATTATCACCGTTGACACCTCAATCGCCCATCTGGCCGGAGCCATGGGCAAGCAAGTGTGGGTAATGTCTCGCTATGACGGCTGCTGGCGGTGGCTGACCAACCGCGACGATTCGCCTTGGTATCCCACCTTGCGTCTGTTTCGGCAGACCAAGCTGGGCCAGTGGAGCGACGTGATCGAAACGGTGAAAAGCGAACTTTTAAACTTTCACCATGATCCGTAACGCCCCCCCACTGCCGCCCCTTGACCGTAATGGGAGCCGAGACGTTCTTCATCATGTCGAAGCGGGTGCCCATGTTGCGCCGATAGGTCTGCACCAAGAACGGCTTGTTGGATGTCATCATGTTGAGCGAGGTGCGATCCAACTGCTTGGTCCGCGCCCGAGAATTGGCGGCGTTGAAGGCGGGGTCGTCGGTGGGCGGCTTGGCGAAAGCGGCGTTGATGCTGGGATAGTAATTGTTCATGTCGCCCGCAGTGCTGGCCAGAATTTGCTGGGACGATCCCACTACCCGATCGAATATGGCCTGCAATTTGCGGGCGCAGAACTCCGTATGACGGACGATGTAATGGGGCGGCATGACGCCCGGAACCTGTTTGTAATCCGTGTCGAACAGATCGGATTCAGTGATCTCGCCATTGGCGATGGCGGTTTCGAACAGGGTCGAGATTTCCTGGGACACCTTGACGCATTCGCGGATGAACGGCGTGTCCACGGTTTCGATTCCGGCTTCGGCGGTAAGGCCGATCATCTCTTCGCTCATTAACAGCAGCGACAGCGCCCGTTCCTTGGCGGCATTCAGATCGTCGACTGTGGATTTGGCCCCAGCGCCCAAGGCGTGAACATCCGCGTCGATCCCGGCGCACAGCTGAGAATTCTCCTCGGCCGATTGGGCGATGGAGGTTACTTGCGCCGCCATCTCGTCCACAGCGTTGCCCGCTTGGCGCAAAATGTCCACCGCCACGCCGATGTCGCCGCTTCCCGCCCGCGCCTGGGCGGCGATCTCCGCCGCCTCTTTCGATTCGGCGATCAGGGTGGCGATCTGAAGGCTGAGCGCGCCCAAGGTTTCCTCGATCATGGTGACCGATTCGGCGGTTTGCCGCGACAGCGCTTTGACCTCGTTGGCGACCACGGCGAAACCGCGTCCCGCCTCGCCCGCCCGCGCCGCCTCGATGGTGGCGTTCAGCGCCAGCATGTTGGTCTGACCGGCGATTTTCTTGATGTCCTTAGCCACCGTGGACACTTGCACCAACGATTGTTGCAGGCCGGGCAGCTTTTCCTCGATGCCAGCGACCCCGTCCACCAATCCCAAAATGGTGTTGAGCGCGGTTCCCACCGTCTGTTGCGCCTGTTCGACTGTCGTCCCGACCGTATCGGTGATGGCCTTGGTCTGATGGGCCTCGCTGGCGATGCGGGCGTTGGCTTCAGCCATCACCTGGGTGGCGCCCACCACCGATTCCAGCTTTTCCTTCTGCTGCGTGGCCCTGGCGGAAATATCGTCCACCCGGCCATTGATGTCGGCGGCGGCAATCCCCAACCGCCCCACATGCAGGGCCATTTCACCGATTGTTTGCTTAAACGATTCGGCGCTTAAACCGGTCTCTTGGATGCCATCGGATTGTACGGAAGAACCGTCCATTTTATCCTCCATTTGCGTCGATTTAGGACGAATGATCAAAACAATATTCTCTTAATATGCACACGAATATGAAACGCATAAAACCATACTACAGCCCCAAATGGTAGCGGATACTGCGCCGCACCATAGGCATTTTAGTCTGTATGACCGAAAGATGAAGAAGTCAGAGTGGTCTCTTATCTTAAGGAGTCGAGATGGGATAGGGATGTTTCGGTTAAATCGGAAAACACCCGCAACGCCCCAGGATAAGCGGGACTTTCCGTGAACGGACTTTTGGTCACGACCACAGGAATCCCGGCCCTTTGCGCAGCCATAACGCCGTTCAGGGAGTCCTCGATGGCCAAACAAGCCTGGGCCGCTAGGGTCAGGCGCTCTAAAACAAGCCGGTAGACCTGAGGATCGGGTTTCTTGACCGGCGCGTCGTCGCTACAGGCGACCACCTCGAACCAAGCGTGACCGGCCCCGTGGGTCGCGCCATCAAGCAGCGCGTTCACATTGGCCCGAGTGGTGGTGGTGGCGATGGCCAAACGCAAACCGGCCCCACGCGCCTGTTCAACCAAATCCAGCACCCCCGGACGCAACGGCACGCCGCCTTGGGCCACCATCTGGGTGTATAGCTCGGTTTTGGTTTGGTGCAGCGCCGACGCCAAAGCGACAAACCGGTCATCGGCCAAGCGCGTGGGATCGGTGGCGGCCCCATAGGCGCGCATACGCTCCTTGCCGCCCGAAATCGCCAATAAGGATTTGTACAGCGGCAAATCCCACTCCCACGGCACTCCGTGACGCTGGAAGGCTTGATTAAAGGCCAAACGATGCGCTTCCTCGGTTTCGGCCAAGGTGCCATCCACGTCGAAGATCAAGGCGGCAAGCGGAAGGGCCAAGCTCGCTCCTGTTATTCCGTTGGAGCGGGCGTACCGTCGGGCAAAAGGTTGCCGTGGGCGTCCAAGGGCCGGTGCATGATCACCACATCCACCCAGCGCCCGAATTTAAGGCCGACGCCGCGCAGCACGCCTTCCTGACGGAATCCCAGAGAGCGATGCAAACCGATGGAGCCTTGATTGGCGGAATCGCCGATAACGGCGATCATCTGCCGATAGCCCAAGCTTTCGCACCGCTCGATCAAGGCCGACAGCAAGGCCGTGCCCACGCCGCGCCCGACCACGAAGGGAGCCACATAAACGGAATCCTCAACCGTATAGCGATAGGCCGAACGGGGTCGCCACGGACCGGCATAGCAATAGCCCAAAACCTCGCCGGATTCCTCGGCCACCAAATACGGCATGCCGTTCGCGACCACCTTGTTCCGGCGCTGCTGCATCTCCTCGACCGTCGGGGGAATCTCCTCGAACGAGACCGGCGTGCGCTCGACGTAAAAAGCGTAAATGGACTGAACCGCCGCCATGTCTTCCTGCGTGGCGTCACGAACGATGACCGAGAGGGGCTTGTGCGCGCTCATGATCCAGCGCCCCCAGCGCCACGCCCCCCGACTCCACGCCCCCCGACTCCACGCCCCCCTCCTCCACGCCACTGGCGCGCCCACTGCGTCAAAGCCCCCGCCATGCCGTCCAAATCCGCCCGCAGCCGGTCAAAATTGGGCCCCGGCGAGATCGAGGACTCATCCAAATACAAATTCCGATTGATTTCGATCTGAATGGAATGGGACTTAAGCTCCGGGTTGCCGTAATGGCAGGTGGTAAAGCCACCCGAATAGGGCGCATTGCGCACGACCCCATAGCCTTTCTCGCTTAAGAACGTTTCGATCAACGCAGTGATTTCCTCCGAGCACGCCTGACCGTGACAATCCCCCAGCACCAGATCCATGGTGTGACTCCCCGGTTGATAAGAAACGTCTCCCATAACGGAGGGCATCGAGTGGCAATCCACCAACAAACACCAGCCGAACTGCTCGTGCGTGGCGGCAATCATGCGTTCAAGCTGGGCATGATAAGGCCGATAACAGGCGCCCAGCCTGCGTTCCACTTCGTCCACCGACAATTTCGAACGGTAAATGCCAAGCCCGCTGCCAACGGTCCGCGCGATGGTGCCTAGTCCAGACGCCACACGGGGCGACCGCGTGTTGGCCGCCACCGGCAATGGACCGGAAAACATAGCCGGATCTAATTCGTAAGGCTCGCGGTTGAGATCGCAATAAGCTCGGGCATAATGGGCCGCGATCAACGGTGCGCCATGATCGGGCACGCCCTCGAACAACAGATCCACATAGGCGTCCTCGGAGCGCCGCAAACTGGTCGCGTCCAACCGCGAGGACGCAACGAAGGCGTCCGGATAATGGCGTCCGGAATGAGGAGACGCAAACACCACCGGCGCGGTCTGAACTTTCGGAACCCTCAGAAAATATGCCGATGGCTCCGCCTGTGCGAAAGGTAAAGTCGATGCCATCATTGAGATGTAGCATAGGCGTTTCGTCCTGTCACAAAGGATAAAACGATCTTCGTTCAAGCGGCACTTGCCAAGCCCAACAAAAGCGGTTAAAAGGCCCCCTCTCGACGCAAGAAGAGAGTGACCGGGCGCTTAGCTCAGCGGGAGAGCACTTCCTTGACATGGAAGGGGTCACAGGTTCAATCCCTGTAGCGCCCACCATCGAAACCCCTAGGGAAACCTGGGGGTTTTGTCCGTTTTGGGGGACTCTTTCATCGTCACCCTTGCCGTGTGAACAAAAAAACCCCGCGCCGCCGCTCTTTTTGACCGAGGCGGAAATATGCTCGACACCCTTGTGAGCCGATTTGGGCATCATTGTATCGGGTGTAGTTGACATAACTGGCAACTTTCATTTGAGTGAGGGAAAGGTAGGCATCCTAGCTCCTGTCGGCTCGGCCCAGAAAGACTCGAAATCTACTCATTTCCAGATGGTCGCAAGGCCCAGAAGATCACAATGGAAAGAAAACTTTATTCCCGTCTTCTTTAGGGTATAGATCCTCTAGCTCAATTCTATGAAGGGTATCCGATGGAAGCGCACGAAACCCATGAACTCATTCATGAAACCGCCCATCATGGGGGGCATCATGACGATCCCGCCCACCCCAAGGCCAGCCGCAACAAACAAATCGCCATTCTGATCAGCATTCTGGCGTGTTTGCTGGCCATTACCGGAGCGTTGGGCAAAAGCGCCGAGAACACCTCGCTGGCCGCCAACATCCACGCCAACGACACATGGTCGTTCTTTCAGGCTAAGACCATCCGCATGACCGTGCTGCGCACCGGGGCCGAGATGCTGGAACAACTGGCTCCAGAGGCGTCCACGTCAAAGTCCGCAGCCATCGCCAAGCGCATCGCCGACTGGCGCGCCACGGCGGATCGCATGGATTCCGATCCCGAAAGAGGGGAAGGCCGCAAGGAATTATTGGAACGGGCCAAGGCCGACGAAGAAAAGCGCGACAAATCCCTGGCCGCTTACCATTTGTTCGAATACGCCTCGGCGGTTCTTGAAATCGCCATTGTGCTGTGCTCGGCCAGCGTGGTCACCGATATGGTTCTGCTGGCTTATATGGCCGGTGGATTGTCGGTTCTGGGCGTCGGGTTCGCTTTAGTCGGACTGCTGGCCCCCACCGCGTTTCACTAGAGTACCGATTTAGGCGGGAACATTCACGTCCCCTCCGTCACCCCCGGACGTGACCAACGGCTGTCCGGTTTAAATTTCAGGCCCATTGGATCAGCCCCGATCCGCCTGTCGATACGGTTTCCGTGCATGACGAGCTGGGGGCATATGACCCAATAGGTCGCAAACCGCTCTAGCTGGAAAAGTCGGGCAAAGGCTTGGCAACCAAGATTGCGATCTCGTCTTCTGGCGTGCCAAGCATTCTCAACGCCATGGAGGCGATGCGCTCCTGGGCGTCGTCCATCAGCAAGTCGCCTTCTAGCAACGCCACCACCATAAAAAGAATGGCGCCACCGACGGCATAGGTCGCAGTGCCGGAATCGGTGACCCGAAGGCGGCCAGTCTCCCCGACTTTCCGAATATCCCGGAACAGCCTCGGAAATAGGCCGACCTTCTTATAGGAAGGAACCATGCTGACCCGCACGATGAATCTTGCCCATTCCGGCTTCGGGATGATGATGCCGATGAACAGTCGGATTGCCGATGACAACGCCTCGAG
>CAIYCT010000259.1 GCA_903924765.1 uncultured Rhodospirillaceae bacterium
AAACAGCGACAACAGTGTGCTCGACATTGGGTCAACCCTCCTGGATGGTTGACCCCTATAGATTCACATAAAAGACGCGGGGGGAATCGTCTTTTTTCAGAACGCTAATTTGCTTATGAAATTAGCGTTGAACAGCCCTGCATGTCATAGAATATTATCTCAGCAGGGGGGGGCGGCATAAATAGCACGGTAAGCGCGTCTGATTTTATCAATGGACGCGGCGTGGACTACAAATACAAGATGATTGACGCGTTTATTGATCCGCCTGAGGATTTCGATAATTTGGCCGATGTGTTGGCAATCGGGGGGGCGTTTGAATACAATATGCAGACATTGATCATCCGTTATTGTGAGAAATGGCTTAAACGTCATGGACAGGCTTCATCCGATGCCCCTCGGGCCTATTATCAAATTGGCATGGCCCATAGTTTGCTAAACAATTATGCCGAATCCTCGACGGCCTTTCGGGCCGCTTACGAGCAAGCGGCTCATCGCGGTTAGATCAATAGTTTATGGGCTGGCTACAACCTGAATCCAGCAACTCCTCGGCGCCAAAGGGGTGGGCCGGGTCCACGGTCGCCGCAAGGATGTGGAAAACCCGTCTTCCGTCCTGAGGAGGGGGGGCACCACCGCGATGGTTTGCGATATCATGGAAGCGCCTCGATCCTGTGCGCGGTCGGACACAAGCTTAAAAACATCAATGTTTTGCAAGGTATCTGCGACGGTGGACCATCTCTCGTAGACGTTTCGTCCCTCCACGTCGAAGGGCGTCCATGTGTTGAAGGCGGGGTATTTTGCTAAGCTTGCCTTAAGGGCGGTCATGGTTTTGCCTCGGATGCAATCAATGTGGATGTGCAATTGATTCTGGGAGTGGCCCACTAGTTTCCCGGTACTGGGGTCGATTTGACCGGAATTGACGGCTAGTCCGATCAAATCGTTATCAATGGCGGGGGATAAGCAGCGCGCCGACCGTTCCCGCGCCTCCCACGCCGCTTGCCAATAATTGGGGTGGGGAACGGGAGGCACGAGGACGGGATCACCGATGCCCGCCACTTGACGGGTCGGGATCAGCAGGAATTGCGCCGCGCCTTTTCGGTCCTTGAGGATCGCCCAACCCTGCTCTTGTCCACGGGTAAGATCGACGAATTTGCAGGGACTGGGCGAGCCACGGCTTATTTGATTGGGGACGCAGGCCTCGTTAATGATCTTCCACAAACAGTCTGGATCGCCTGGAACGCAATGGCTCGGCTCGACGGCGCAGTTCTCGTCCGCCGAAGTGATGCTTGGAGACAGAAGCAAAAGGGAAAAAAGGAAAAGACCGATTTTCCAGGCGGATAAAAAGAGTTTCATCACTCCTGCCCCTTAACGCATTACACCACGAAACCGATGGCTTCCTTAACCCGTTTCAGCGTGGAGGCGGCGATGCCGCGGGCGCGGTCGGCGCCTTGGCGCAGGGTCTCTTCCAGATAGGCTTGGTCCTTGGTCAACTCGTTGAAGCGGGCCTGGACCGGCTCGACGGCGGCCATCACCTGTTCCAACACGCCCTTCTTGAGCGCGCCATAGCCTTGTCCGTGGAATTTTTCCTCGATCTCGTGTTTGGATAGGCCGGATAGCACCAGATAAAGGTCCAGTAGATTGCGCACGCCGGGACCGCAATGATCGAAGCGGGCTTCATTGTCGCTATCGGTCTGGGCGCTCATGATCGCCTTCTTGATGTCGCCGGGCGTGTCCAACAGGCCGACCGAGTGGCCCTTTTTGGTCTCGCCGATGCTTTTGGACATTTTTACGGTGGGATCGTCCAGACCCATGACGCGGGCTCCGGCGGGGGGAATCATCGGGGCGGGCATCACCAGCTTGGCTTCGGGGAACATGGTGTTCAAGCGCTGAGCCAGATCGCGAGTGAATTCGATGTGCTGCTTCTGATCCTCGCCCACCGGTACTTTCTGGGTGTCGTACAGCAAGATGTCGGCGGCCATCAGCACCGGATAATCCAGCAACCCGGTGCCGATGGAGTCGGACTTGCCGGCTTTGTCCTTGAATTGGGTCATCCGTTGCAACCACCCCAGCGGGGTCAGGCAGTTCAGGACCCAAGCCAGTTCGGAATGCTCGGGCACTTGGCTTTGCAAGAAGATGGTGGATTTGGCCGGGTCGATGCCGCAGGCGATGTAAAGCGCCGCCACTTCCAGGATCTTGGCGCGGAAAAGCTTGGGATTGATCGCCTCGGGGATGGTGATGGCGTGCAGATCGACCACGCAGAAAATGTTGTCGTACTCATCCTGATGGTCGGCCCATTGCTTCAGGGCCCCTATGTAATTTCCCAGGTGAAGTTTACCGGTGGGCTGAACGCCCGAAAACACGCGCTGCTTGGACACCACATTTCCTCCCATTGACCAGAGCGATGTGATAGCGAAATGTCTATCAAAGGGGAACAAGATTTCTAAAGGACACTACAATGCCTGCCGTTTGGACCGCCGTTCTGCCCATCGCCCTGTTGTTGGTTTCCAACGTGTTTATGACCTTCGCCTGGTATGGACATCTAAAATTTACCGATCGACCTTTGTGGTTGGCGATTGCCGCCAGTTGGGGCATCGCCTTGGCCGAGTATTGCTTCGCGGTTCCGGCCAATCGCATCGGCCATCAGATCTACTCTACCGCCCAGCTCAAGACCATGCAGGAAGTGATCACCCTGACGGTGTTCGTGGGCTTTTCGGTTTTCTATCTGAACGAACCGGTTACTCTGAACCAAGGCATCGGATTCGCCCTGATCGCCACGGGCGCGTTCTTTATCTTCAAGTAGGGACATGACAGGCGAGCGTCAGGCTGTTAAAGATAGAGTTTCAGCTCCCGCTAGCTTTTAAGGAAAATCCCTGTTGAAAGCCGCCGTCATCGTATTCCCCGGTTCCAATTGTGACCGAGACGTCGCCGTGGCCTTGACCGCCAGCATCGGTCGGCCTCCCCTTATGGTTTGGCATCGCGAGACCCAACTTCCTGACGTGGATTTGGTCGTGGTGCCGGGTGGTTTCTCCTATGGCGATTATCTGCGCTGCGGGGCCATGGCCGCCCGGTCGCCGATTATGCGCGAGGTGGTGGCGCGGGTTGCCAAAGGCTTGCGCGTGCTGGGCATTTGCAATGGCTTCCAAATCCTCAC
>CAIYCT010000260.1 GCA_903924765.1 uncultured Rhodospirillaceae bacterium
CCCCGACAAAATCATTGCCGCCGTCAGGCGCGGGCACCAAGCGTTAGATTCGATCCACTAGCCATTCTTCGAGGCATGTCAATCCATAGGAAAACGCCACAAACGCCTCAGAAGATTTGGACATTCCGGCCAAAACAGTCCATTAAATCCTGCACCGTCACGGTCACTTTATCGCCCGCCACTTCTTGCAAGCCGCCGATTATGCCAAAGGGTCCCAAAGTCAGCATCATCACGCCATGCCTGAACGGCGAGGCCTATCTTAAAGCCACGCTGGACAGCCTCTATGCGCAAACTTACGACGCGTTCGAGCATTTGGTCATCGATGGCGGTTCGACCGATTCCAGTCACCAGATCGTAGCCCAATATCCAAGGACCAAGCTGGTGGTGGCGTCCGACAACGGCATGTACGAGGCTATCAATCGCGGCTTCGATTTGGCGACCGGCGATGTGTTTGCCTATTTGAACGCCGACGATTTGTATCTGCCAGACTCGTTGCAGCGGGCGGTGGACATGCTGGCGGACGGGGCCGATCTGGTCTATGGCGATTTGGAATTGATCGACCCTAAAGGCGCGCCGATCTACACCCGCAAATATTTCCCCTATGGCGACAGATGGATGCGGTCGGTGGATTATTCCACCATACCGCAACCGGCGACCTTTTGGACCAAAGCCTTGCACCGCAGAGTGGGGCCGTTTGACGCGCGCTTTAAGTTGGCGGGGGATTTCGACTTCTTCCTGCGGGCCTGCGCGCCGCCGGCGCGGGTGGTTCATCTGCCTCGGTCCTTGGCGAAATTCCGTATTCACCCCGACGCCTTGTCGCAAAAAGCCCTGGACCGCATGCGGGCAGAAGTGGATCAAATCCTGGACAAACACGGCATCAAACGGACGCTGGAACGCAGGCTGACGGGTTTGGCCTTTCAAACGGCCATGCGCGCATTGAACCTGCCGGGGATGTTGTGGCACAGTGCGCGCAAGCGGCAAAATAGGTAGAGCAACGTGATACGTGATTACTCCTTAAAGGGCAAACGGGTATGGGTTGCCGGACATACCGGCATGGTAGGCAAGGCGTTGGTTCGGCGCTTAACTCAGGAAGAGTGCCAGATCCAAACCGCGACCCGGCAGCAATTGGATTTGTGCAATCAGGCCGCCGTGGAAGCCTGGATGCGGGAAAACCGTCCCCAAGTGGTGGTGATTTCCGCAGCCAAGGTGGGCGGCATCAAGGCCAACGAGCAATTTCCCGCTGATTTCCTGTACGACAATCTGGCCATTCAGACCAACATCATCCATGCGTCCAAGCTGATCGAGGTGGAAAAGCTGCTGTTTTTGGGCTCGTCGTGCATCTATCCCCGCTTGGCCGAACAGCCCATGCGCGAGGACGCGCTGCTGACCGGTCCGCTGGAACCCACCAATGAATGGTACGCCCTGGCCAAGATCGCCGGCATCAAGATGTGCGACGCCTATCGCAAGCAATATGGCTGCGACTATATCTCGGCCATGCCCACCAATCTTATGGGCGACGGGGATAATTACGATCTCGAAACGGGTCATGTGGTGGCCGCTTTGATCGTCAAGGCTCATCGCGCCAAGCAGGCCGGGGCGAAAATCATGGAATTGTGGGGCACCGGCACGCCGTTGCGCGAATTCCTGTTCGTGGACGATCTGGCCGATGGTCTGGTGTTTTTGTTGAAGCATTATTCGCAAGCGGGCCACATCAATATCGGCAGCGGCATCGAATGCTCCATCGCCGAATTGGCGCAAACCGTAGCCAAGGTGGTGGGGTTCGAGGGCAAATTCCTGTTCGATCCGTCCAAGCCCGACGGGACGCCGCGCAAATTGATGGACAGTTCTCGCATTCAAGCCCTGGGCTGGCGGGCCACCACCTCTATCGAGGACGCTCTGCGCGCCGCCTATCAGTGCTATTTGAAGACGTTGGAGTCGTAAAATGACCAATCTTGAAAGTTTAACGGTCAAGCTGTTCGCCGACGGCGCCGATCTGGACGGCATCCGCTCTTTGGCAGCGTTGCCACACATCAAGGGATTCACCACCAATCCGTCATTGATGAAGAAAGCCGGAATTAAGGATTACAAATCCTTTGCGCAGCAAGCGTTTCAGATCATTGGCGACCGTCCCATCAGCCTGGAAGTGTTTGCCGACGACTTTGCCGCCATGGAGCAACAGGCCAAGCTCATTGCCGCCTGGGGTCCCTCAGTTTACGTTAAAATTCCGGTGCAAAACACCAAGGGTCAAAGCGCCGTGCCGCTGATCAAGGATTTGGCGGCGGCGGGGATCAAGCTCAACGTCACCGCCTTGTTTACCACCGAGCAGGTAGCGAAGGTGACCGAAGCCCTGGCAGCGGATGTTCCTGCGGTGATCTCGGTGTTCGCGGGCCGTTTGGCCGATGTTGGGGTGGACCCCGTGCCGGTGATCGAACAGTCGCGCCGCATCGCTGCCGTCAAGCCCAAGGCCGAGCTGCTGTGGGCCGCCACCCGCGAAGTGTTCAATATCATCGAGGCCGATCGTCTGGGCTGCCATATTATTACCGTGCCCAACGACATTTTGGGCAAGCTAAAGAATTTAGGCCGCTCGGCGCAGGACGCCTGTCACGACACGGTGGCGGGTTTCTATCAAGACGCTCTCAGCGCTGGGTTCACCATCGAATAATGTGCGGAATAGCGGGGACCACGCGACCGACCGAACCCGAGTTGCAGGCCATGGCCGGTCGCTTGGCCCATCGCGGCCCCGATGGTTCGGGCGCGTGGGTCGATCCGGATGGCGCGGTTGGGCTGGTCCACACTCGTCTGGCCGTTATCGATCTGTCGCCGGGCGGAGCCCAGCCCATGGTCAGCCCCTGCGGCCGCTGGGTCATCGCCTTTAATGGCGAAATCTATAATTACCCCGAGTTGCGCCAGGATCTGGAACGATTGGGCGAGACGTTCGCCTCGCATAGCGACACCGAGGTTCTGCTGCGGCTGCTGATGCGCCACGGGCTGGATTGTCTGGACCGGCTGGCGGGCATGTTCGCTTTTGCCCTGTGGGATCGCCAGGCGAAAAGTTTGACCCTGGTGCGCGACCGCTTGGGCGTCAAGCCGCTGGTCTATGCTAGGCTTGCCGATGGCGGCTTGGCCTTTGCGTCGGAAATCCATGCCTTGTGCGCTCATTCCGGGATCGATCTAAGCTGGGACCGCGAGGCTTTGTCCCAGTATTTGGCCTGTCTGTATGTTCCGGCCCCTTTGACCTTGCATCAAGGCATCAAGAAACTGCCGCCCGGACACTGGCTGGCATGGAAGGACGGACAGGTTACAACCGGCCAATGGTGGCAGCCCCATTTCGGCGAGGGTGATACCATGAGCGAGGAGCAAGCGGTGGAAGCCGTCATGCCCTTGCTGGACCGGGCGGTGGCGCGACGGTTGGTGGCGGATGTGGAAGTGGGATGCTTCTTGTCGGGCGGCATCGACAGCTCGGTGATTACCGCCTTGATGGCCAAGCAGCGCAAGGATCAAGGCTTGCCTCCGCCCAAAACCTTCACCATGACGTTCGACGAAGCCGCTTACGATGAGCGCCATGAAGCGCGGTTGATCGCCACTCATTTGGGAACGACGCATCGCGAGCTGCCCGCCCAGTCCAATCTGGCCGATTTCCTGCCCCAGATGGTGACGGCGTTTGGCGAACCGTTCGGCAATCCCACCGCCTTGCTGATCCGAGAACTCAGCCGCCAGACCCGCCAGCATGTGACGGTGGCGCTGGCGGGCGACGGCGGTGACGAGGTGTTCGGCGGCTATCCCCGCTACAAGGGCGGCATCTGGGCCGAATTCGCCAGCTCGATGTTGCCCAAGCCGGTGCGGTGGGTGGCGTCGAAACTGGCGGTGTTGATCCCGGAAAGCCAATCCGGTCGCCATGCCTGGCGCCGCGCGCGGGAATTCTTGTCGGCGTTGGCTCTGACCCAGCCCGAGCGTTATGCCCATTGGGTCGAGTATTTCGGCCCCGATCAACGCCAGGCGTTGTTGAAGTTGGCGTCCTTGCCCGCCAGTCCCATCGCCGATCTTTATGGCGGCCTGGGCATGGATGATCCGCTGGATGCCATGCAGGCCACCGATCTGCTGTCGTTCTTGCCCGGCAATCTGCTGGCCTACGGCGACGCCATGAGCATGAGCGTGGCCCTGGAAGTGCGTCTGCCCTTGTTGGACCATCAGCTGGTCGAGCGGGTAGCGGGGCTGTCATCCAGGACCCGTTTCGCCCGCGGCCAGAAAACCATCTTGAAGGCGGTGGCGCGCAAGCTGCTGCCGCCCGCCATCGTCGACCGGCCCAAATTGGGCTTCAATCCGCCCATGGGACTGTGGCTGAAGCGGGATCTACGGTCACTGGTCGAGGAACGCATTACCCAGGCCAGCATGGAACGACTGGGGATGGATTGGAAGGCGGTCAATGGCATCCTGTCCGAACAGAAACAGGGCTACCGCGATCACGCGCTGAAGGTGTGGGCGCTGTTGGTGCTGGAAAACTGGGCGTCCAGCACCTGATTACCCCTCAAGCGCCAAGCGCTGGGGAGGGTCCTCACCGAATTTCATGACCACGTGATAGGTGTCTTCGATCCGTTCGATGGTGACTGTGTCGCAGCATTTGTTGGCCAGCCCGACCATCTTGGCATTGCGGACCAGGATTTCGGCGGTGAAGCCTCTCACTCCTCGGTTTTTGGCGAATTCCATCATGCGTTTTTGCAAAGCTTGCCCCAAACCGGTTCCCTGCCAGTCGGGAATGATCATGAACGCGACCTCGGCCAAATTGGTGGTGGGATTGAGAAAATAGCAGCTTGATCCCACGATCTGGTCGTTCTCGCGCGGGCCGGTGGTGGCGACGAACGCCACTTCGGTGTCGTAATTGACGCTGCACATGCGCTGGGCCTCGTCGTAGGATAAGCCCTTGAGGCGCCGGAAAAACCGGGTATAGACGTCATCGACGCTCATCTCGTGGATCAAATGCTGGATGGCGTGGGCGTCGGACGCGCGGGCAGGTCGGATCATTGCCGAGCGACCGCTCTTCAAGGTTACGACCCGCTCTTCCTCAATCATGTAGCTGCCGTGGGAATCGATCCGTTGCTCAGCCGGAACGTATCCCAGACGTTTGGCTTCGGCCAACAAATCATCCCGGAATTTGGGGTGTGCGATCTCGATCAACGCCAAGGCCCGCTCGCGGATGGATTTGCCGTACAGATAGGCGATGCCGAATTCGGTAATGACGTAATGCACGTCCGAGCGGGCCACCGCCACCCCTTCGCCTCGTTCCAGCAAGGGCCGAATGCGCGAAGTGTCGCCGTCATAGGTGGTCGAGGACAGGCAAATAATCGGCTTGCCGTTTTTGGACAGAGACGCGCCGTGCATGAAATCCGGTTGGGTGGAAACGCCGCTGTAGAACTCGCCCTGGAATTGATCCGAGCAAATCTGGCCGGTCAAATCCACGGCATAGGCCTGGGTGATCGACACCATTTTATCGTTCTTGGACACTGTGACCGGATCGGACACATATTCGATCGGCTTGAACACGAACTTGGGATTGTTGGCAATTAGATCGTAAAGTTTGCGGGTGCCCAGGCAATAGCTGGTGACGATCTGGCCCGGATACAGGCTTTTCTCTGACCCGTTGATGATGCCCTTTTCCACCAAATCCAAGATGCAATCGGTGATGACGTCGGAATGGATGCCCAGATTGCGTCGATCCATCAAATATTTGAGCGCCACGTTGGGAATGCGGCCCAGGCCGATTTGCAGCGTCGAGCCGTCCTCGATGATGCCGGCGATATATTTGGCCACCCGTTCGGCGATGTCGTCCGAGGTCTGGTGGCGATATTCCTGGATCGGATCATCGACCCAGACCAGATGATCGATCTGGTCCACATGGATGAAGGTGTCGCCCAAGGTGCGCGGCATGTTGGGATTGATTTCGGCGAAAACTTTGTGCGCCCGCCTGGTGATGGCCGACGTAATGTCCACCGAAACGCCCAGGCTGACATAGCCGTTATCGTCCGGTGGCGTAACCTGAATAAAGGCGATGTCGGCACAAAGCCTGCCGGTTTCAAACAATCTTGGCACTTCGTACAACGAGATCGGAACGTAATCGGCCAGTCCTTTATTGACCAAACCGCGCATGTCGGCGCCGACGAAAAAACACCGATGGCGGAAATTGGTGACCGGCTTGCCGTCCACGATTGCTACGGCGTTGTCGGTTAGGAAGTGGAAAAACTCGACATCGGCGGGAGATGGCGACAACGCTTCCACCGCCGCCACCAAGCGGCGCGGCGTGGCGCAGGCGGTGCCGATGAAAATACGATCTCCCGGTTTGACCAACCGAGCCACTTGTTCTGCGGTTCTAACCTTGTCCGCCCAAGGCGCCGATCGATCCCATCCCATACCGACATTCCCCCAAATGAACGGTCAAGCCGTTTATAACGGCAAATCGCTGGGCACCATAACGCAACCGACAGTCGCTGCAAAGTTTACGAAAGGAAAATATTTGTTTCGATTTTAAAATAAAAAGCGGAGTTAAGGAGTAACCGCCACACCACCCATTTCCAGCGGCGTGAAGGACGCTGGATCGAACAAGATGTCGGCGGCGACGGTCATGGCGCGGTGGCTGGTGCGTTCGACCATGCGCACATGGCGCGGAATGTCGGGATAGTCGAAAACCCGGTCGACCACCCAATCGCCGCCGTAAGTGCCAATCTTACGGAACACATCGCCCCGTTGGACATCTTCACTGCGGGAACGTCTGGTAAACAGGGCCATGGACAATCCTTTACAAACTTCACGTGATCTTTATACGCGTCTCTCGTGTGGCGTCCGTCGACAAAACACAAAAAACCACTCTCAGATATAAGGGTTTCCGCACCCCGCTGTCGAGTGTATCCGGATGAATTTTTTTAAGCTTTGTCGGAAGGGCCCTGTTCGGCGATGGCGTGCAAATCGCCGAAGAACAGCAAGGCGGGCTGCGTTTCGGTCAAAATCTGCTGCAAGGTCCGTCCTTTGCCGTGATCGGCCACATGTTCGGACAATTCGTCAAATTTACGGCCCAGGGTTTTCAACACCGAGATTTTTTGTTGCAGCGACGCGTCGCGGGCGATGGACAAACGCAGCAGCAACAAGCCCGCGATGGCGGTGCCCGATGGCGTGTGCAGCGGCGAGACCAGCAGCGATTGGGCTCCCGTCCGCCCCGATCCGGTGACGGCGACGCCGGTGCGCAAGGACCGGCGCTTGGTGCCCTCGGCCAAAGCCGGATTGATATAGCGCGAGGAATTCAACTGGGTGGGTTCCAACGCCTTGACGGCTTGCAAGCGCCATTCAGGATCTTGCGCGCTGCCGCCGCGCTCGACGATGTCGTACAGGACGGCTCCGTCCACCCCGGTGATTAGTGGTGATAATGCTTCCATGGTTTCGCGGTCGCGGTCGGCCAAGGCGGTCAGTGACACGTCTAGGCGAGTCAGAGCGTCCAAAATCAACGGCGACACCTCGGCCTGGGGCCGGGAAATGCCCACCGTCACTGTCTTGGCCTGATGGCGGATGGTGTCGATGGGGCGGGTCAAATCCTCGATTACTCGATTGAGCAGCTGGCGGAATTGGACCAAAGCGGAATCGTCCATGGCGATGGAGTCGCCCGCGCCTTTGACCCAACCGGCGAACAAGGCGACCTTGACCGCAAGGCTGGCGGCCAGCGCCGAATCGGTCGCGCCCGATTGAACGACGGCCAGCGCGGTTTCCAACGCCACGTCAATCTCGTGCTGCGGCAAGGCGCTTTCGGTGCGCGATAGCAGGCCGCGCAAATCGCGGAACGGCGCGCAGGTCCGGTCGATGGCCTGGGCGGCGGAAATGCCGAACAGGTGACCAGCCACGGTGGCGACGACGAAATCAAGACCGGCGCCGGCCACCGGCACCTTGATGGTGGCCTCGGCCACCGGATCGAAGCGGTTTTCACCTTGGGCACAAATAACGATGGGCTTGCCGTTGTGGGCTTTGAAGATCGACACTTCCTTGACCGTGTCCGACACCACCATTTCGGGCAGATCGTTGGCGATGACGATGGTCATGGGTTCGGTGGACAAATCGATGTGCTTCTTGTCCTCGGTCACGTCGCACGGAATGGCCTTGTAACACAGCTCGGACAGCTTGATGCGGATCTCTTGGGCGGCGATGCGGTTGGCGCCGTTGCCGACCATGGCCCAATTGCGGGCATAGGGCGCGCGGCTGGCTGCGATGGCTGCAATGGCAGGACGGTCGTCCAGCACTGCCTGGACCTTGGCTGGAAGGGCCTCCAGCGCGTCGATTTCTTCCTTCAAGGCGGCGGCGCTCAATTGGCTCAGCTGATCGGCCAGCAGCAGACCGAACAGCTTGCCAGCGGTGACTTGAGCGTAATAGGCCTTGGTCGAGGCCACGCTCATCTCCACATCCCGGCCGTCGGAGGTGTAGAGGAAAGAATGAGCCTTTTGCACCAGGGCCGAATTGCGCCGGTTGACGATGGCGTGAATCCACGCGCCCCGCGCTTTGGCCAAATCGACGATGCGGTTGGTGTCGGTGGTGGTGCCCGATTGCGACACCGCCACCACCAAGGCGTCATCGAATCGCCCGTCGGCAACAAAGCCGAACAACTCCGAGGCGGTGCCCGCTTCGACGGTGATGCCCGCTTGAGCGATGTTGCGGCGGATCAGATGGGCGATGCCCATGCCGGCGACGGCGGCGGTGCCTTGTCCCACCACGATGACTCGGCGGACGGGCGGCTGGTCGCGGTCGGACAGGCGGCGCAACAGCAGATCGCCGTTGCCGAAACTGTGGATCTGGAATTGGACCTTGCCGTCGCCGTCGCGGCGGTACTTGCCCGCCAGGGTTTTGGCGATGCCGGCCGGGGCCTCGGCGATTTCCTTTTCGATATAGGTGGGATAATCGCCGCGAAAGATGTCGCGGGCGAAAATCTGAATGGTCTCGGCGGCGGGAGTCCAGGTGGCGGCGCCCGCCAGCATCAACCCGTCCATATGCGGCTTCTGACCGCACTTTAAGTGAACCACCGCGCCTTGCTCGCCGCCCGCGTTCATGGGCCAATAGGACCGGCAAAGGGTTGCGATGCCGTAAACTTCCGAGGCGGCGATTAAGCCGTCGGGCACTTCGCCCAAATACAGCGCTTGCCCACTGCCCTTTTGTCCCAGGGCCAGCCGGTCGGGATGATCCAGATGTTGCAGCCCAATGGCGAACGAGCCGTGGCAGCGCCGCATCACGCCCAGAAAGCGGTCTTCCAGCGGCTGGGACGGATCGGTCTCCAGGGCGAATGCCACCGGCAGGATCTTGGTGTCGGTGCTGACCGCCGGGTTCAGCGTCAACCCGCGCTCAAGCACCGAATTGGCGACCAAACTGGCGTAATTGTCCACGTCGCCATTCATGACGAAGGCGGTGGCAATGGCGTCGGTATTATTCCGGGCGGCAATGGGCAAGGTGCGCCCATCCACCGGATGGCAATTGGGCACGTTGATGATGCCGTTGGACGCCCAGCGGGTGTGGCTTAAGATGTTGACCTGGGTCAGGCGCGGGGCCAAGGCCCACAGCAGCGCGTCGTTATGAATGGCTTGGCGCAAGGCGTGGCCGTTGTCGCCCAGGCTCCCCACCAGATTAGCGACCTTATAAATGGCGCGCAGGGTCCATTGACCGGATGCGGAACGGCCTACCCGGATCTGGCGGTCGCCCAATTCATCGGCCTCTTGCAGGGACTTCAGCGAGGCAGCCAGCGGGGCGGGCAATTCCTTGCCGGGGGGCGCGTCGTCCGACAGGGTCAGCAGCACACTGATTCCCGCGGAATCGCGGCCGCGAACTTCCAACTTGTCGATGCTTTGCAGCACGATCTCGGCCGACCAAGCCAGAAAATGCGGAGCCAAGTCCAAATCGGCCAACGGAGCGGGGGCCAACGCGGCTACCTTGTTCAGAGTGCCCAGGACTTCGTTTTGAAGTTGCCACGTGTAATCGGCCAAGCGTTCTTGCGTGCGCTCCAGCGCGTCGGTACGTCCTTCCGCCGCGATGCGCTGACGCACGGTGGCCAACATCGCGGCCAAATCGTCGCTCATGGTGCGGAAGGTTTGCAGCAGGGACGGATCGGCGCTTAAAGCGCGATGCAGGGCAAAACCGCCCAAAACGGGGAACAACTGAGCCAACCGGTCCAGAGCATCGTCGGCCAAGACATCGTCGGCTTTGGCCCGTGCTTGCGACCAATCTCGGGCAAGAGCCAAGAACGGAGCCGGATCAAAGGTCCGGGTCCACGAGGACGTACTAAGAAAAGCCGCGATTCCGCACATGGGTCCTCCAATAGCAAGTTCAGCCTTAAGCGGCAAGAACCGTTTGCCGACGCCTACGGGAATGGTATAACCCGACCCCATGTGTCCCGGTAGCTCAGCTGGATAGAGCAACGGTTTCCTAAACCGTAGGCCGCGTGTTCGAATCACGCTCGGGACACCAAATTTTCCAATGAAAATCAAACACTTATAGTCTGGCAACGTCGGGCCACATCGGGGTGTTTGCGGTTCTGGCGTAATTTCCACTACACCATAATTACACCAAGCATCTTGTGGGGTCTGGGTGCATCCTGTCCGCTTGACGCGAATTCACACATATGAGATGGTTGTGCGTCTTTGGGGGCACGCGCAGGGCTTGCGGATGCCTTGGGCTCATAACTGGTCACGGCAAGCGGGTGTTGGTAGAGACCAACAGCGCAACACGAACTCCACGGGAGCAATTGCCGGTGAGACGCCAAGCTTGGCGTCGACGAACAGGTCATTAGCGCGCTTCGGCGCGAGGATCTGTCATGACTGCACAAATTCATCCTGACTCTGTTTATGATCAAGCCGCCGCCGCCGCTTTGCTTGGCGTCTCCCCCCGGACACTTCAGGCTTACCGCACCGCGACGCATCGCGAGAAGCGGCTCGTAGGCCCGCGTTTTTCATATGTCGATACCGGCAAAAAATTCGCCCGATACCTCGGCGGCTGGTTACTAGAATACGTTCAGGCCCGGGCCGTCGAATACGCTCCCGCGCCGCCGCCCAAAAAAGCTGGGAGGCCGCGCAAGACGGGGGCGTGAGATCTTGGACGATCTCATTGACCTCTCGCGCCGCCCGGTTTTACGGCGGCTGGAGGATGCTGCCGCATCACCACAAGGAGATGGTGAAAGGTGGCATCTGCCTTGGGTCTTAACTCAGATTTCAATGCCACGCAGCAAGACGCCAAACCGAGTCTGGACGCGGCAGTTCCGCGACGTATCCCTTCGCATTGACGCGGGCGCGCTCTGGATCGATGGCCAATGGAAGGACCAGCCATTACCCTACGGTCCAAAGCCGCGACTCCTGCTCGCGCACATCTGCACAGAGGCACTTCGCCACGGGCCAGTGGTCGAACTTGACCGCTCGACCAGGGCATTGCTCCGCCGTCTCCATCTTGGCCAAGATGGACGGGAAATGGCCCGGCTCAGCCAGCAAAGTCGAGCCTTAGCCGCGTCCATTTTTTCCTTAGGCTGGCAACGGACAACGGATAGCGTCAAGCCAATCAAATCATGGATCGATGACGGGAAACTTGGCCAGACGCTGGTCTTATCGGACGATTTTTTCAAAATCTTGTCTGACCGTGCGGTCCCACTCGACGTAGAGGCTATGGCCCGGCTCAGGCACAGCGCGTTCGCACTCGACGTGTACGTTTGGCTCGCTTCCCGTCTTTACAAGGTTAAAAAGCCGCAATTTCTGAGTTGGTCAGTTCTGCAAGAGCAGTTCGCCGATCGCTACGGCGGGTACGAGTTCCGGCGAGATTTTGTCAACGCATTGAGCGCCGCCATGGCTGTGTATCACCCCCGGCCAAAAATTGATGGCGACACATCCGGGCCGGGCCTGACCTTCAGCTCCGCCCCGCCGCAAGTGAGGGGGATAAAGTACAGGCGGTAGCCGGGGCCAACATCGATACGCATTTCCGAGATACCTTCGCGCAATGGCTTCCAATCGCCTAAGTTACCTTGCTCGGCAAGACGGATTCGGGCAGAGACGCGGGCGCGGGCGATCTTGTCGCGTAAATCATCATGCCATGCCTTAAATTCATCGCTCTGGATAATCTCAAACATGAATGATTGTAATCCATGGTTAACGATTATGTCAAACATGACTTACTCAGGCAAGATTCAAGCTGAACTCGCTTATGGAAAAACTCCAGGAATGGGGCTTTTCCATAAGCCGGAGGTCAATCTTTCTGTAAATCCACTAATCGCAAATAATACCGATCCCCGCCATCGCCGAGGAACGACACCAGCACATGCCTGTCGCTGGTCGGAACACCTGCGACAACGCCAGCAGTATGGTATCTGACTCGACCAGCGTATTGACCTGTAACCGCGATGTGGCTTCATGGCGCAGATCGTGAAAATGCAGGTCTTCAATGTTGGCCCGCTTGCAGGCCCGTTGAAAAGCATGAACCACGGCCATGGTGCCAATTGAGAAAACATTTCCAGAAATGTTTCTTGTAATAGCTTTAAATACGGAGATAGCGGAAGCGGATAGCGGCACGTCTCGTCCCTTAGTCCGATCTTTGCGGCTATGATCATTTTTTGTTTCGTCCAGGTGAGCAACCTGCCGTTTCAGGTCAATATTATTCCATTTCAAAGCCAGTAACTCACCTTGGCGCATTCCCGTTTCAATTGAGAGGCGCACCATAGGGCCAAGGTACTTTGGCCCTTTGTCGCACTCAGCCAGTAAGCGGGTTTCCTCAGTATTCTCATCGTCATCTGGAACGTTGCTAAGGCGTCGTTCTCGCGCCTTGGCGGCAGAGGGGACTTTGATCTTTTCGATTGGGTTGGTGAGTGATTCCAAGCCCCATTCTTTCACGGCGATGGTGAACAGGTGAGAAATCACCGCCAGGTCGTTGCGGACGGTGGTCGGACTGGTACCACCGGCAAGGCGACTATCCCGCCACTTGGCCAGGTCCGCGCCACGGATGGACGCTAGCGACCGCAGGGCCAAGGGGTCACGCTTCCAAGCGGCAATCCGTAAACGTTCCTGAGGTGCGCCCTTCTTGTTGGGGGTCACTTCGCGCTCGTATCGGTCCAAGGCATCGGCAAGGGTGGTGCTTTCGGCTTCCGTTCGATCAACGAACACCCCGCGAGCCATTTCCGATTCCATGACCGCTGCCCATGCTTCGGCTTCGGCCTTGCTGTCAAATGTCTTGGTTTGACGGGGATAGCCTTTTTTGGTGATAATTGCTCGCCAGTTACCTGAGCGTTTTTGGAAAGTTGCCATGGTGCCTCAGAGCCATTTTCTGAGGCCAGTACACCATAGCTACACCAAACCCGCAAACATAATCTGGTAGATTGGTTTTATTCCCAGTGTTTGAGCCAGTCCTGTTTGTTTGTGGCGTAAGTAGGATGCGTATTCCTAAACCGTAGGCCACGTGTTCGAATCACGTCCGGGACACCAACCGCGCTTTCCGGGTGTCTGTTTTTCCAAACGACAAAATTATTGATCGGCTTTGTGTCAAGATGACGGCGCCTTACCCACTTTGGAAATCCCTTTACGGCGTGGCAATGCCCCCCATCCTCTATGGCACGGCATGGAAAAAAGAGCGTACGGCGGCTTTGGTGGAACAGGCTATCGGGCTGGGGTTTCGCGGAATCGACACCGCCTGTCAGCCCAAGCATTACGACGAGGCTGGCGTGGGTGCTGGAATTGCCGCAGCGTTGCAGAGCGGAATTGTGAGCCGTCAGGATCTTTACCTGCAAACCAAATTCACTCCGCTTGCGGGCCAAGACCCCTTACGCGTTCCCTATGACTCCTCGGCCAGTCTTGCGACACAGGTGGCGCAATCGTTTGAACGATCCAAAATAAATTTAAGGACCGAAATCTTGGATGGACTGGTGTTGCATTCGCCGCTGGCCGATCCGTCCCAGATGCGCGCGGTCTGGAATGCCATGGAACGTCTGTTCGATGCGGGTGGCGTTCGGCAATTGGGGATCAGCAATTGCTACGATCTTGACGCTCTGCGGCATTTAATCGAGCAAGCGCGCGTCAAACCTGCTGTCGTGCAGAACCGATTTTACGCCAAGACTGGCTTCGATCAATCGATTCGCGCATTCTGCCGCCAGCAGGGCATTTTTTATCAAAGCTTTTGGACGCTATCGGCCAATCCGGACATTTTGGCTCATGAGTCCATCAAGGCGCTGATGGCGAAATATAGCCGCACTGGCCCGCAGATTTTCTTCCGCTTTTTAAGTCAGAACCACATCATCCCCCTGACGGGGACAACATCCTCTACCCATATGCGCGACGATCTGGATATCTCTTCTTTTGAACTGGCGGACGATGAGTGTCGCGATCTTGGCGCCTTGATCGACTAAAGGCATACGTTCGTCATTGATTGCAGCCGCAGGGTCGGAAAAGGCGGATCTTCAATAAATCTTCATCATGGGCTTTGGCCGGCACTGTTAAAATTCTGCGACTATTTCTTGCAGATTTTGGGGAAGATCTTTGGTGCGGTCCGTTCGGGGAGGGAAGACGCATATAGTTCCGATTTTTGGGCTAACCCTGTTTTGCGCCTTTATGGGCTGGTCAGGCTGGGCGTGGGCGGACATGGATACGACGCAAGTCAAGGTCGCGGCCAAGGTCTTTAACTTCATCCTCCACAAACCACCGCCGGGAGCAAGCATCATCGTCGTCAAGGGGGCCGCCGATTTGGACTTGGTCAAGTCGGTTCTGGGCGGCATGCGCATCGCCCAAGGCACCGCCACCGATGTGGATGGGGCTTACGCTGTCTTCGTCACCTCCATTGCCGACGCCGTTTCGGCCAAAGGGATCAATCCGGGCATCCTTACTATCAGCGGCGATTTGAAATGCGTCGAGGCCGGAGTGTGCGTGGTGGCGATCGAGACCAATCCCAAGCTGGCGATTTACTATTCGCATACGGCGGCAACGGCGGCGGGCATCGATTTCGACACCAGTTTTAAACTCATGGTCTCGGAGCGCTAGCCGATGAAACATCGAATGCGCATATTTGGCGTCGCGGGAGGCTTATCCCTGACCGCGCTATCCGCGCCAACCCAGGCGCAAACCATGAACTATGCCAATCTGGAGGATTTGTTCGGCGAACCCGTCACTGTGTCCGCCAGCGGTTCGCCGCAAAAAGTCAGCGATGCCCCGGTCAACATGGAAATCATCACCATGGACGACATCCGCCGTTCGGGGGCTGACAATATTCCCGACATCTTGAAGTCGGTGGCGGGCATAGATGTGCGCCGTTATGGCGCTGCAGACGCGGATGTGGGCGTGCGCGGCTACAATTCCGCCGATAGTTCCCGCGTTCTGGTGCTGCTGAACGGGCGCGAGATCTATGTGGACTATCACAGTTACACCGCCTGGGCGACCGTGCCGGTTCAACTGGAAGAGATCCGCCAAATCGAAGTGATCAAGGGCCCCAACACGGCTTTATACGGGTTCAACGCCACCTCGGGCGTCATCAACATCGTCACGCTCGACCCCATCTTCGATCAGACAAACAGCGTCACCGCTCGCTTTGGAACACAGCTCAATCAACAGCTTTCCGCCGTGGCCAGCGCCCGTCTGGGCGACCAAGCGGGCCTTCGGCTCTCCGTCAGCGAACATGGCAGCGGGGAGTTTTCCAGCGCCACTTTGCCGCCCTCCTATGGCGCTTTTCCCTCCGGCGCCTTTAACCGCAGCGCCTACGCCCACGGCAGGGCCGAGCTTCCTTCCGGGGTGACGGTGTCCGCCGAGGCCGACGTTACCCGCGCCCGCCTGCTGGAAATGACCGTGGGCGGCTATCCGGGCTGGACCGAATATTCGTCGAACCGAGAAAAGCTGGGGCTTGGGTCAGAGACCAAATTGGGCTATCTCGGCCTTAACGCTTACCGCAATTGGGTGTCGTTCGCCTATATTCCCGGCGAGAACTGTTTGACCTGTGTGCGGATCGTCAACACATTGTCGGTGGTGCAGCTGAGCGATTTGATCAAGCCCAATGCCGACCATATCATCCGCCTGGGCGCCGAATATCGCAATAATCGGGGTGGCGGCAGCGCCTATTCGGGATCACTCTTGGAGATCGATGATTATTCGGCCAGCGCCATGTGGAATTGGCAGGTCGCGCCTAAACTCGCCCTGACCAATTCCGTTCGCTACGATTACGCTACATTCTCATATTCGGGACCGGTCGCGGCGGGCGTATTATATTCGGCCAGCGACTACAACAAAAAACCGAAATCGGCGCCCAGCTATAATTCGGCGCTGGTCTACAATCCGACCGCAGCGGATTCCTTTCGCGTGTCGGCGGCTCGGGCGGCGCAAATCCCCGATTTCTACGATTTGTTTCCCCAGCCGGTGTCGAGCAATCCGGCCTATTCCGCAGGATTAGTGACCGCCTATGAAGGCAGCCCCTTGGTCAAGCCGTCGATTATCAACACCTATGAAGTGGATTACAGCCGCAAGCTGCCTGCTCTGTCCTCGGCCGGCCAAATCGCCCTGTTTCAGCAAATGACTCGCGACGTGATCGCCCCGCCGGGAGATGCCGGGATCACCGATCCGGCCACCAATTACGGCTATGCGGGCAATATCGGTTCCAGCTCCAGCTTTGGCGGCGAACTTAGCCTGAAGGGCTCCAGCGACCAGGGGTGGCGTTGGAAGGGCTCCTATGCGCTGGTGCAAATCCATGATGACGTCATCGTCAATGGCGATTACGCCAATCCCAACAGTTCAGTCGATAATCGGCATGGTTCGCCCACCCATGTGGTCACGTTGGGCGGCGGACGGACGTGGCGTCAATTCGAAATGGATTGCCTGGGACGTTGGCAATCCGCCTATGACGACATTGCCATCGCCAACAACGGCACGTCGTTGGCCCGAACAAGGATCAATGATTATCTGACATTTGACGCCCGCATCGGCTACACGCCGATCGAGTCCGTGACGCTGGCGGTCAGCGGCCAACAACTCAATGCTAAGAACCAAGTGACTACCGCCGGACCGCCGATCGAGCGCCGCGTATTCGGCACGGTCACGGTGAAGTTTTGATCATGTGGACAAACAAGCAAAACCAAGCGGATTCCACTGTGTGCAAGAACGTTGCGTCCTTTGCGCGGCATAGCCTCCTGCCGCTTCTGGTCTTGCTGTTGGTTATCGCGTTGTTCGCAGTTGGAGCCAGGGTTCTGAAGAATCAGGAAGTGCTGGTGACCATGATCGTCGAGACTGATCTTGAAAGCACCGCGCGTTTGTCTGAATTGCATAGCCGCTTGCAAGGCGTCAACGCCAAGGTCTATCGATTGATGACGCTGTCGGCGGGAGGCGAGAAGATCGACGATCTGCAAGCGCAGGTCGATTCCTTGGCCCGTGAAGCCAAAAGCATCGTCACCGATCTGCGGGCCTACCGAGACCACGATCCCAACCTGGGGCAAAGGAATTCTTTGGACGATTCCATCGCCAATCTCGACCTTTATGAAGGCGCGATCAATTGGATGGGGTCTATGTTGGACATCGATTTCAAAAGCGCCGCCGCCTTCATCTTTCCCTTTAACGCCCAGATCGACCGCATGTCCGAACAGCTGAGCGTCACCATCGCCGACAGCGTCGCCAACGCCAAAAAGCGTTCGGTGGTGGCGACCACCAGTTTCCATCAATTGTCTTTGTTCTTCATTGCCATTTTGATCGCGTTCTGGTCGGTCGTGTCCTTCTATACGTGGCGGGCGGGAAAACGTCAGGAGCGGTTGCGTCTGACCACCGAGCAGTTGGAGGCGATGGTGGAACGCAGCAAGGAGCTTGAGGCGGCACGCAATCTGGCGGAATCCGCCAATCGGGCCAAAAGCGTGTTCTTGGCCAATATGAGTCACGAACTGCGCACGCCGCTCAATGCCGTGATGGGTATGTCCCATCTTTTGGCGGCCAGCGCCGTGCCGGAGCAGGCCGAGCAATTGAAAAAAATCACGGGCGCCGGTCAGCATTTGCTGTTTCTTCTTAACAACATTCTGGAGTTCACTAAGGTCGATAGCGGCCAATTGCAGTTGGAGGAAACGTCGTTCGAATTGGGCGATATCGTCCGGGATGTGGGGGCGATGATCTCGGCCGAGGCCCAAGTCAAAGGATTGCGGGTCGAGATCGAAATCGGCAGCACCGCTATCCCTGTGCTGGGGGATCCCCTTCGGTTGCGTCAAGCCTTGCTCAACTACGCCAGCAACGCGGTCAAATTCACAGAAACCGGACGCATCGTCCTATCGGTCTCGGTTGTCCAGGAGCAGGACGAGTGGTTGGTGGCGCGGTTCGAAGCGTCCGATACCGGCATCGGCATTGCTCCGGATTATGTGCCAAAATTGTTCCAGGCGTTCGAACAAGTGGACGACGGCAGTACGCGCCAGTATGGCGGAATCGGCGTCGGCTTAGCGGCAACCAAGCGCTTGGCGGATTTGTTCGGCGGCGAAGTCGGCGCCGAAAGCACTCTTGGACAAGGAAGCCGGTTCTGGTTCACCGCGCGGTTGAAACGTGACCAGGCCCCGCTCCGATCCGTTCCAACCGAACCCCTGGAAAGCGCCGAGGACGGCTTGCGCCGTTTGGCCTCGACAATCCGCGTGTTGGTGGTCGAGGACAACCCGGTAAATATGGAAATCGCGCTCTGTCTGCTGGAGAGCGTCGGCATCGCCGCCCACACGGCCGAGGACGGAATCGAAGCGGTTGAAGCGGTAAAACAACAGACCTTCGATCTGATTTTGATGGACATCCAGATGCCCAGAATGGACGGCTTGGCGGCGACCAAAGCCATCCGAGCATTGCCCGATCTGACCCAACCCATCATTGTGGCCTTGACCGCCAATGCGTTCGAGGATGATCGTTTGGCCTGTCAAGAATCCGGGATGAACGATTTCTTGTCCAAGCCGGTGGATGCCGATCTGTTTTATTCCGTGCTTCTGAAATGGCTGGCCTGATCAAAGTATTGGGCGCACGGGATCTTCCAAAATTCACCAAATCTTTTTATTCGAGCAGACCTGTTCTTGAGTAAAACCAAAGGCTTCCCTGTCCCTGGGGTGCAGGTGTGATTTTGATTGGCGGTGTTGATGCGTCTCGGCAATTTTTCCTTCGGCCGCAAATTGTTTTTCATCATCGCGTTGTGCGCCGTGACGATGGTGGCGCTGCTGGGGCTTAGCCTAGGCATCCTGCGCCAGGCCGTCACCGATGAACGTCAATTGACGTGTCAATACGCCGTCGAGATCGCCATCTCGGTGCTGGCGAAGTACGACGATTTGGAAAAGCAGGGCGTTATGCCGCACGACCGGGCCTTGCAATCGGCACTGGACACCATCCGAGCCCTTCGCTACGGCGAGGGCGGGTATTTTTTCGTCAGCGACCTTGACGGTGTGATGTTGATGCACCCGATCATCAAGGATCTCGAAGGTAAAAATCTCACCGATCTTCAGGATAAAAAAGGTCGCAACTTCTATCGCGAATTCTTTAAGACGGCGGCTAAAACCGGTTTCGTCAGTTATTCATGGCCCAAGCCCGGCCACGATGAGCCGGTGGAGAAACTAAGCTACGTCAAAGCGTTCAAGCCGTGGAACTTGATGGTCATCTCGGGCGTCTACATGGACGACGTCCAAAGCCAGTTCAACACGTATGCCTTCTTGTTGATCATGGTGGGCGGGGTCGGTTTAGCGCTGATCGTTGCCGCGTCGTCCGTTTTCATCCGGCACATGGTCACTCCCCTCACGGAGGTGACCCAGGCCATGGACAAGTTGACCGACGGCGAAACCGATGTGGCGCTGCCCTCCACCGACCGATTGGACGAGGTCGGGGTATTGAGCCAAGCGGTCTCCTCTTTTAAGGACAATCTTGCGCATACCCGACGTCTGGAAGACCAAGTGCGGCAGACATTGCGCGAAATGGAGGCGATCTTCGAAAACGCCTCGACGGGCATCGTCATTGTTTCCATCGACGAGCGCCAGGTTCTAAGGGTCAATCGCTGTTTCGAAGAGTCGCTGGGCTATAAACGCGACGAAGTGATCGGTCAGAACACCCGAAGTCTCTATGATGCCAAAGAGGATTTCGAGTTCATCGGCGGTATTGCCTATCGCGGCATGCTGGCTGGCCAATCCGTTAGCAAAGAAGTGGTCATGCGGCACAAGAATGGGTCGCTGCGCTGGATGCGCATGACCGGCACTTTGGCCGACGCGCGCAGTGGAGCCCACGGCATAGAGGGTGGCAAATCCATCTGGCTGTTGGATGACATCACCGAGCGCCGCGCCCACGAGGATTTGTTGAAACGGACGTTGGCTGAACTGGAGCTGGTGCTGGACAACGCCTCGCTGGGCATCTGCACCATCGTCCCTTATGAAAACGGCCGCATCATCAGACAGGTCAATGCCACCCTGGAACGCATGCTGCGCTTCGACCCGGGCGAAATGAAGGGCCAACTGACCCGTATCTTCTTTCCCAGCGACGAATCCTATCACCGTTTCGGCGAGGCCTATGGCAAGGAATTGAGGCATGGTCGGACCTCGCGCTTCGAGTACATTTTCCGGCGTAAGGACGGCGTGGACATCTTCGTCGAAGTGTGCGGCGCCGCCATCGATCCAACCGATATGTCCCAAGGCGCCATCTGGCTGATCGAGGACATCACCGAACGCAAACAAGCCCAGGAAGCGTTGATCAAGGCCAATGACGAACTTGAGCTCCGCGTCGACGTGCGGACTCGGGAATTGCAGCGGGTGGTCGAAGAACTGCAACGCGCCGAGGGCGAACTGCGCGAAGCCAAGGTGGCCGCCGAATCGGCCAGCGAGGCGAAGTCCAATTTCCTGGCCAATATGAGCCATGAAATCCGCACTCCCATGAACGCTATCATCGGTTTGTCCCATCTGACCCTGCGCACCGATCTTAACGACCGTCAGCGGGAATATGTGTCAAAAATCAATATTGCCGGGAATTCCTTGCTGGGCATCATCAACGACATTCTTGATTTCTCCAAGATCGAGGCCGGTCGTTTGGCTATGGAACAGGCGAATTTCGACCTCAATAAAGTGTTCTCGGACCTGGCCAGTCTGGTCGATATCCGGGTGGCGGAAAAGGATCTGGCTTTCGTAATGGAAGTCGCCTCCGACATTCCCGCCAATTTGATCGGCGATCCGTTGCGGCTGGGGCAAATCTTGCTCAATTTGTCCAGCAACGCCGTAAAATTCACCACCAAGGGCGAAGTCCGGCTGGTGGTGGATATGGTGGATCAGGGCGACGATTGGGTGCGGTTGCGCTTCGCCGTGTCCGACACCGGCATCGGCATGACAGAAGAACAGCAGAGCCGAGTGGTTCTGGCCTGCTGTCAGGCCGACGC
>CAIYCT010000261.1 GCA_903924765.1 uncultured Rhodospirillaceae bacterium
CACCAAAAGGTATGTTCCCACGCGTTACTCACCCGTGCGCCACTAAGTCCGAAGACTTCGTTCGACTTGCATGTGTTAAGCCTGCCGCCAGCGTTCGTTCTGAGCCAGGATCAAACTCTCAAGTTGACTGTATCGGACCAAAATCCAATACGTCTGAGCCTGTCTCTCATATAAAATTACGCAAAGCTGCTAATTCTAAGATGTACAGACAGACCATACCAAGGCCGCCCACACATCCCTTCCTTTATCTACTTCTAAAACAGCATTCCCATCGCCGGAGCGGGGTTTCCTCGTCGCCAGGAGCGGCGGGAAGCCAGGGTTCTATAGAAACCGTTTCGACCAGTCAACCCCTAATTTCAGGAATTTTTTGAACGGCCCCGTAGAACAACAGGGGGAAATAAATATACGCCCGCCCCCGAGGCCTCACAAGGGGGAAAATAACGACAAATTTAGAGGGTGGTTGGCTCGCAGGCTTGGCGGTGCAGACGCATGGTTTTGCACAGACGGCGGGCGCCGTCCTTGCCGTCCGCAGCGGTGACGATCTGCCATTTCGCGGCCCCCTTGACGGTGGCGCTACGCACGGACAGAACCTTGCTGCCCAGCTCCTCGGGGAACTTGGACTTAATCTGCGCGGCCAGGGTCTTGGCCTCCTCCTCGTCGGGAGCGACGCCCAGCACCACGCCCCAAGCGGCGGGTTTGGCGGCCCCTGCCTCACCGGCCTTCTTATCCATTGGCATCGCGGGCGGCGGCGGCGGCGGCATGGGAGGAATCCCATATTTCAGTCCGGAACTGTTGCCCCCGACCGGGGCCTTCATCGCCATCTGCTTTTCCAGTGTCTGATCCAACGCGGTTTTCTCGCGCTGGGCTTCATCGGCGGAGATCAACTCCATGGTCCGCAATTTTTCCAAGCGGCGAACGGCGTCCGCCACTTCCAACACATCCTTGGGCAGCAAGGGTGGAACCGCCTTGGTGCGAGCTTGCGTCGGCAGCAAGCCGTCCAAGATCACCGCTCGTTCGCCGGCCGCTTCCCGCGGCAACATTTCCCGAGCCTCGATGGCTGCCTTGAGCATGCGCAACCGATCGATGAATTGCGACTCGTCCGGCACAGGCCGACCCAACCCGGCGGCAGGCATACCTCCGGTCAGCGGCAACAACGCGCCCAAATTATTGGTGCGCCGTTGGGCGAATTCATCGGGTGTGATCAATTCCTCGTCCAGCAACCGCTGGAGCGTGCGGAACCGGTACGCGATGCTGGTATCGCCATCCATCACTTTCACGCTGGGCAGGACGACTCCCGGCCCTCGGCCCGATTGCGCCATGGAATTGGCATCGTTGCGCCCGGTGATGCTGTCGATTTTGGACAAGTTGGCCTGAGCCAGGTCGGTGATTGGGCGCTGTTGCAACACGCCCTTGTCGTCGGGCAGATTGATGCGCGCCACGGAACGATTGGTTAAGATCACCTGATAATACTGACGCGCCAGATCGTATCGCCCCGCCGATTGATAGGCCATTCCTGCAACCAGCAAGGCATAGGGATCCTTGGGGTCGCGCTTTAGCGCCGATTGCGCCAAGGTTTGGGCCGTGCCGATATCGCCTTTGGTCAAGGCGCTCATGGCGCGATCACCGGAATGTTCCGAATCCAAGGCGGTTTCGATGTCATCGCTGCCGTGGCGGGGAGACAGAATACAACCGCTGAGACCAAATCCGGCGGTCATGCCCAGGATTACCGTGATTTTTCCGACCCACGCCGGATCAAAACGCCGTCCCACTATCGCCCCCGATCCTGTCTTTTTAGACTTCAACTGCTTTGGATTTTGAACCATACCCGTTCACACTTCCTTAAACCGCAATATTTTTTGTTGTGATAATGGGATACAACTTTGATCAAACCCAGTGGAGTTTCATTGATGAATGTCATAATCGACCGTCACTTGATGGTCATTGTTATTGTTTTGGTCAGTGTGGCGGTTTCCGGTTGCTCGTGGGGCCGCCCCAGCGCGTCTGAAATGTTGATGCGATTTCCCACCCCCATTTATAGCTTGACCGGAGAAAAACTGAAGGGACCGTCATGCGAGGACGCCCAGTCCCAATGGCTGGCGCGCGTGGACCAAGACGGCGACGGCACCATCGACCTTAGCGAGTTGAAGGCCGAGGCCAAACGCCTGTTTGCGCTCATGGATCTTAATCACGACGGGGTGATCACCGCCGACGAATTATCAACCTATCGCGGCCTTACGGCCGATCAACCCGAAGAAGCCGCGCCCCCCAACGACGGGCAACAACCGGACGACGACAAAGGCACGGGCAAGGGAAAACGTGAGCGTCAACTGCCCAACCGGCCTTCATCATCGCAACCGGACCCGGTGCTGGCCGCCGACGCCAATTTACGCTTCCAAGTCACCTTGGATGATTTTTTAGCCCAGCAGCAAGAAAATATGATTCAATTCGATAAGAACAAAGACGGTCAGCTGGACGCTCATGAATTGAACTTGCTGTGCCGCATCCGCGAACAAGCCGCTTCTCCAACCCACAGGTAATTCCCCATGCCCATGCTCCAGAGCCCCCTTTACGGTCATGAAATCGAGTTGAAGCTGAAGCTGGAACCCGCCGACATGACCCGGTTGAAGCGATCCGCGCTGCTGTCCGAATTCCAAACCACCAAGCCCAAGACCGCCACCTTGGCGTCGATCTATTGGGACACGCCCGATCTGACTTTGGCCGCTCAAGGCATCACCATCCGCATTCGGGCCGAAGGCCGCAAGCGCATTCAGACGGTCAAAACGGCGGGCACGCGCAGCGCCGCGCTGCATTCCCGGCAAGAATGGGAATGGCCCATTTTGTCGGACCACCCCAACTTCCATTTGCTGGCGGGGACGGGATTGCCGTTGTTGAAAGACCCCGATCTGGTCCAACAGCTGATCCCCATCTACACCACCGAATTCAAACGGACCTTTTATCGCCTGGGCACGGATGAGTGGGAAATCGAACTGGCTCTGGACCACGGCAAAGTGGGAACCGGCAACGTCACCGCCCCCATTTGCGAAGTGGAGTTGGAGCTGATCCGCGGCTCGGCCATCGCTTTGGTCGATTTCGCCGCCCGCATCGTCCAGACCGTTCCGGCCAGATTGCTGACCATTCCCAAATCCGAGCGCGGCCACCATTTGATCACCGGCTGGAAACCCACACCGGCCAAGGCGACGCCCGGAGAAGTCTCGACCGACATGACCGTCGGCCAGACTTTTCGCGCCATCGGGCGTAATTGCGTCAACCAGATGATCGCCAACGAACATTGCCTGATCAACAACGGCGACCCCGAGGCCATTCACCAAATGCGCGTGGCTTTGCGCCGGTTGCGCTCGGCCATCCGGTTGTTTCGCGATCTGCTGACCAGCCCGCAAAATGACGCGATCCGCGAAGAATTGCGCTGGCTGCAAGCCAGCCTGGGACCGGCCCGGGACACCTATGTATTCCTTGAGGAGATTGTCGCCCCGGTGGTGCTGGCCCATCCCGAGACCGCCCCGCTGCTGGCCTTGCGCGCCCATTGGAGCCAGGAAAGCGCGACCCACGTCAAGCACGCCATGGACTCGGTTGGCGAGCCCCGCTTCACCAGCCTGATCCTAAGCTTGGTGGGCTGGATCGAGGCCGGGCAATGGCTGGACGAAGACGCCGTCGCCGAGACCCGCGACCAACCCATCACCAATTTCGCCAAGCAGATCTTGGCCAAGCAGGACAAGCGACTGCGACGGGCCGCCACCGACGAACCGACGGCGCTGCCCATGGAAGATCTGCACAATCTGCGCATCCTGTGCAAACAACTGCGCTACACCAGCGAGTTCTTCGCCGCCCTGTTCCCCAAGAAACTGGTCAAGGTCCATCTGACCGCGCTCAGCGAATTGCAAGAAGTGCTGGGGCAATTGCACGATATCGCCGTGGCGGCCGAGCGCCTGGGTCAAGCCACCTCCACCCAAGACGGCGCCGCCTTAAACACTCCCGACAACGGACGCGCCTGGGCCGCCGGTTTGGTGGCCGGTTGGCACACCGGACGGCTTCCCGGCTTGTTGTCGCAAGTGGACGGCTTGTGGAGAAAATACTGCGCGGCCGAACGCTACTGGAAAGATTAGAACGGATTGCAACCATACTCGTCATCACCTGGCTTTAGACCCGGTGATCCACATTCTTCCGCTTGGCAATTTGCTTGTTGATACACGTGGATGCCCGGATCAAGTCCGGGCATGACGATTTGGGGGGGTGATCCAATTGGATCACAAACCGTAATTGAGGCCGCCCCCTAATCCTCCAGCTTCTTCCCTTCCAGCGCCATGGCCGCCTTTTTCGCGTCGGCCATGGCTTTTTTCTTGGCGTCCTTGGTCAGCCCATGCAGCGCGCGGTTGGCCTTGGCCTGCTGGTTGGCCTGTTCTTTGGTCTTGGCCTTACGGACCTTGTTAAGATTTATGATGGTTGTCATCGCTTTTCCATAAAGAAGGACTTGCACGCCCCCGTTCTCCCTGCTATATCCCGCCGCCTTGGGATGCGGGTGTAGCTCAGTTGGTTAGAGCGTCGGCCTGTCACGCCGAAGGTCGCGGGTTCGAGCCCCGTCACTCGCGCCATGCATCCCAAGTTACCTTTTCTCCTTCAGCCACGTATCGATCAACAGCCGCGCCGCGCTTCCCGGCACTGCTAAGAACAGCCCCTGCCCGGTCTGACGGTTGGAATCGTTGAACTGTTTCAGATCGCTGACTGAGAACCAGCGCGCATCCTCGATCTCGTTGGTGTCGGGGGCCAAGGTTCCGCCCACCGCCTTGGCGGTGAACGCCACCATCAGCGACGAGGGAAACGGCCATGGCTGCGACGCCACGTACCGCACATCGTCCACTTCGATGCCGCTTTCCTCCATGACCTCGCGCCAGACCGCGTGTTCAAGGGTCTCGCCCGGTTCCACAAATCCGGCCAAACACGACCACATCCCCGGCGGCCACTGCTTTTGCCTATGCATCAGAATCCGGTCGTCGTCCTCGACCAGCATGATCACCGCCGAATCGGTCCGTGGATAGGTCATGTGGCCGCATTGAGGGTCCTGGCACCGACGCACATGCCCACCCTCCTGAGAGGCCGTCCTAGCCCCACACACGCCGCAATGGCGGTTGAAGCGATGCCACACCGCCATGGCCCGCGCATAGGCCAAGGCGCCGCCCGCCTCGGCCGGAGTCTGCGGGCCGTGCAGCCTGAGTGAAACGAACTGGAATTGAGGACCAAAATCCGGTCCTGTCTCGTTCGCCTCGGCTTCCGAAACATCTAACGCAAAGGCCGGACATCCCCCCACCACGCCCAAGAATATGGGGTCGCCCAACCCGCCATGGGCAAAACGGTCAAGCGCTCCTCTGGCCGCCTCGTCCTCCAGCCATGGCGCGCTCGGATCGTCGAGACGAACCAAGGACAGCTCTTTCCACAAGACCAAAAGTCGCAGACGGGGACCGCTCAGAAACGCCTGCAAGGCGGCTGAATCACCGCGCAAGGTGTGTTCTCGGTCTAGATTTGATAGGGCATACAGCATAAGGGGCATGGCCTTCGGTCGAGTTGAATGGTACAAAGGACGAACTGGAAATCGTTCTGTAATGACTTTAAGCGACAATTGCCCAAATGGATGAGCAAAAACTAGTCCCCATTACCGCTTTTGACCCGATCAGCGATGCGGTCGCCGTGGCCGACAGCACAGGGGCGTTGTTGTTCGTCAATGAGCAATTCACCAAATGCTACGGAACCTCGACCTCTGATCTTCTGGACGCCAAAGCCCCGGCCACAAGCGCCGTCAAAAATGCCCTGGACCAGGCCTTTGCCGACGATACTTTGGTGTGGCAGGGCCATATTCCCACAGCCGAGGGAGGCGAACGCCCCCTCAGTCTAAAGCTGTCCCGGCTGCATAGCGGCGATGGGAAAGTGTCGCATATCATCGCCGTGGCCGAGAAAAATATCGCCAACGACCCGCTTCTGCCCGCCAACAAGGACCCGTTGACCGGATTGCCGATCCGGGCGTTCCTGTTGGACCGCATCGAATATTCCGTCCAGACCCATAAACGCCATGGCGGGTCGGTGGTGTTGATGGTGCTGGGATTGGATCATTTCACCATGGTCAATGACGCGTTGGGCATGGTGGCGGGCGATTCCCTGCTGGTTACCGCCGCCGACCGCATCCGCACCTGTTTGCGCGAATCGGACTCGGCGTTCCGCCTGGACGGCGACAAGTTCGGCATCTTGTTGACCGTGACCGCCGAAGACGACGTGATCATCGTGGCGGAAAAAGTTTTGTCCGCCATGCGCGAACCCTATCACATCAGCGACCAAGAAGTGATCATCACCTGCTCGGTGGGCATCGCCTCCTATCCAGCCGATACCGAGGACGTGGATCATCTGATTCAAATCACCGAAAACTCCTTGCACCACGCCAAACAATCCGGGCGCAATCAGTATCAATTCTATTCCCGCGACATGAACAGCAAGGCGCTGAACCGATTCAATCTGGCGTCGCGCATCCGCAAGGCCATTAAGAACGACGAATTCATGGTCTATTACCAACCCAAGGTTCGCTCGGACGATCACACCATTATGGGCGCCGAGGCCTTGGCCCGCTGGAACGATCCCGAATACGGCGTCATCCTGCCCGCCGATTTTATCCCGGTGGCCGAGGAAACCGGACTGATCGAGGATATTGGTCGCCGCATTTTGGAAATGTCCTGCGCACAAGCAAAAAAATGGCTAGACCACGGATATGACCCGATCGTCTACTCGGTCAATGTCTCCCCCCGTCAATTCCGCAATTCCCGTCTGGTCGACAATATTCTAGAAGTCCTCAAGCAAACCGGTCTGCCGGCCAACCAACTGGAATTGGAAATTACCGAATCCACCATCATGTTGGATTTGGAAGGCACCGCCAAAAAGCTGGCAGCCTTGCGCGAGATTGGTATTGGCCTGTCCATCGACGATTTCGGCACCGGTTATTCGTCGCTGTCCTATCTGGGCAGCTTTCCGTTGACCGCCCTTAAAATCGACAAGGCCTTCATCACCGACGTCACCACCAACCCCAAAACCGCCGAAGTGGCTCGCGCCATCATTGGCCTGTCCAAGGGGCTGAAACTGGACGTCATCGCCGAAGGCTGCGAAATCCCTGAACACCTTAAGTTTCTTAAGGATCACGGTTGCGACGGAATTCAGGGCTTTTACTTCTCGAAAGCGGTTCCTCCCCACGAATTCGAAGCCATGCTGCGGGCGGGTATGGTCTACCCGGTGCCTTCCACCGCGCTGGCTTAAACTCTCATCACCAAAAGAATTAGGGCTGATTGCGACGGTACAGGGTCATATGCGCCTAGATCGTCATGGCCGGACTTGATCCGGCCATACACGTCTAAAAACCTAATCCATTGTTTCAAATACTGCTTAAGCTGAAACACGTGGATACGCGGATCATGTTACCCATGCAACGTATAGACTGTTGGCGAAGCCAACAGGCCCGCGCATGACGAAAGAGTGGCGGCAATTGGATCGCAAAAAGAATTAGGGC
>CAIYCT010000262.1 GCA_903924765.1 uncultured Rhodospirillaceae bacterium
ACTCTAAAGAACTAATAAATGCCTGTTCACAAAATATGTATTGCTTAGTATTAAACAATAACACACCAAGGTTATACCAGGCAAGGCCAGCGCTTTCTGGTTTATCGACAGATAATAACGCCCTATAAATACTTATTTCTTTATATTTATCACCGATATACGGTGATTGTGAAAATATTATTTCACTTTTAATCTGCCCTGCTTGCGCAAGAATGAGAATCTCAGAACTATTTGGCATAATATCAGTTTTTAACTTATTCATCATTACCCTATACTTCTTTTACAAACACCAAAGATGGCCGCTCGGCCACCATTTCCCAGACGGACGGACCACACCGCCCCTTGTTCGAGTCAAGGTAACTCAAACCTAAGCATCTTAGTCGATTATTTCGATCAATGCGTGAGCCCCAAGATCAGGGGGGCCAAAATCGGGATGCGCGAAGGGTCCAGACCCTTCGCATAAAATCCCCGTTCGCCCTAAACCTCGCCGCCCAGGGTTTCGATGCGTTGGGCCAGGGAGGCGGCCATGAACTTATCCAGATCGCCGTCCAGGACGCCTGCCGTGTCCGAGGTTTCGACGTTGGTGCGCAAATCTTTGACCATTTGGTAGGGTTGCAGCACGTAGGAGCGGATTTGGTGGCCCCAGCCGATGTCGGTTTTGTTGGCCTCGGTGGCTTGGGAAGCGGCTTCGCGGCGTTGCAATTCCTGCTCGTACAAACGGGCGCGCAGCATGTCCCAAGCCCGTGCGCGGTTTTGGTGCTGGCTGCGTTCCATCTGGCATTGGACGACGATGCCCGACGGGTTGTGGGTGATGCGGACGGCGGAATCGGTTTTGTTGATGTGCTGGCCGCCCGCGCCCGAGGCGCGATAGGTGTCGATGCGGCAGTCGCTTTCGTTGATTTCGATCTCGATGGTGTCGTCCACCACCGGATAGACCCACACCGAGGAAAAGCTGGTGTGGCGGCGCGCGTTGGAATCGAACGGCGAGATGCGGACCAAGCGATGGACGCCGCTTTCGGTCTTGAGCCAGCCATAGGCGTTGCGGCCGGTCAGGCGCACGGTGGCGGATTTGATGCCCGCCTCCTCGCCCGCGCTTTCTTCGACCCAGATCACGCTGTAGCCGTGCTTTTCGCCCCAACGAGTGTACATGCGCAGCAGCATCTCGGCCCAATCCTGGGATTCTGTGCCGCCCGCCCCGGCATGGACTTCCAAGAAGCAATCGAACGAATCCGCCTCGCCCGACAACAGGGTTTCCAGTTCCAGTTTCTGAGCGTGATCGCGCAAGGCTCTCAGCTGGCGCTCGGCGTCGACCACCACCGAGGCATCACCCTCGGCCTCACCCAACTCGATCAACTCCAGCAGATCGGACATTTCCCGATCCAACGCGCGGCTGCCTTGGATGGCGGTGTCCAGCTGGGTGCGTTCGCGCATCAATTTCTGCGCGGCGGCGGCGTCGTTCCACAAGGACGGGTCCTCGGACAAGGCATTCAACTCGTCCAGGCGGCGCAACGCTTCGTCCCAGTTCAGGTGACGCTTCAACAAGGCCAGCGAGTTGCGGATGTCTTGGGCCAGCGCGTCGACTTCTGCGCTCATGAATACGAGTCCTTGCCTAACAGTGAACGGCCTTATTAAGGGATAGCGCCAGCACGATCAAGGGGCGATGGCTAGACCGTCGGCTTTTCTGATGGAATCCCATCCTAATAACGTCATAGCCGGACTTGATCCACGGGTGTCCGGTTTAAATTTCAAGCCCATTGGAGCACCATCTGATTGGGATTGTTTCTTGGTATTGGATCAGCCCCAATCAGTCTATCGATACGCTTTCTGTGCATG
>CAIYCT010000263.1 GCA_903924765.1 uncultured Rhodospirillaceae bacterium
AAACTTGGGGATTTGTAATCATCAGGTCGCGGGTTCGATTCCTGCAGCCGGCACCAGTTTGGTCACGCGGATAGCGCCAACATCAATGGCGCGCGATCGATAAAACCAGTTCGAAGAAGATCAACAGCAACACGGCCAGTTCCATTACTTCCGCCCTGGACCCCGCCGCCTCGCTATGCAGCGCCATGTAGGTGTCGCGGACGATGGACAGCTTGCGATCCACGGCCGCCGTCACATTGGGGACGCGAAACAACTCCATGGCGGCTTCATAGACGCGGGCCAGATAGACGTCCTCGGTAACCTGGAGGGCGTTATCCACCCGCTCGGTCAATTCACTGACCTCGGCGACCACCCCATGCAGGCGTTTGGCCAGCTTGGCATAGCGACGAGACGCCAGAAAGCTGGCCCGTCCCCGAGCCGCGTCAATCATGGCGCGCATACGCGGTAGCTCGGCATCCAGCATTTCGTCATAGACACGCATTTCCAGGAGCTGAGCGTTGGCGATTTCCAGTACATCGGCCACGTCGGTTTCCCGTTGCGGCTCATACAGAAACGCCCGATCCCAGGTCACCACGGCAAGATCGTCCGTGAAATAGGAAAAATGATGTTCCAACAGGTCGCTGCGCGCGCCATCCGATAGAGCGCGATCCCGCCCCGACAGCAGCGGAACAAGATCGACGCGTTCAAGAAGCGCGTCAGCGGAGATCGATTGATCGAATTCTTCAACCACGGCAATCAGATAATCTTCCTGAAGCGGCTCGGCGGTTGGACGCTCCAAGGTTTCGGCAATCACGTCTAACAGGCGCTTTCGCAATCCATCCCAAATCGGGCTGGTCGAGGTCAAACCGATAGCCAGACAGGCCTCATTGGCAAGGCGTGAAAAGTCCGTCCAGCCCATATTCTGGACCGGCAGGCGCAAGGACAGCGCCGCGATGCCAAAATCGTAAAGTCTGACCGAAGCCAGCGCCGGAACCGCTTGACCTGCGATATCGAGCGTCAAAGGACCGAGATCAAGCTTGAGCGGAGGGACGCCAAAAGACACGGCTTTTGTCGGCGTCCCCACCAACCGGCTGCGTGTGCTGGCCCCTTGCGTCCGCTGAGTCCAGACAAGTTCCGCCTGTTTCAGGTCAATTTCATAGGCGACGTCGAAGAGCCGCAACACGATGATCTGGCCAGACTGAACGTTCACGCGCATTACCCTAAAGTTTGATGTCGAAACTTGCAGATTAGACGAACATCAGGCGGCCGGACCTCGGCGCGCCGCAGACGCCAATTTATCCAATTCGGTTACGTGCCGGGTCTGGGTTTCCCACAGATGTCGATAAATCTCGCACCGCTCGACCAGATCATTGTGGGGGGCGAAATCCATCACTTTTCCTTGTTCCAGCACCAGGATATTGTCGGCGTTGACCAGCGACGACAGACGGTGCGAGACCACGATCATGGTGCGTCCTTGAGCGATTTTATCCAGATTATCTTGCACGATGGCCTCGCTTTCCGGATCAAGCGCGCTGGTCGCTTCGTCGAAAATCATCAGCAGCGGTTCGGGCAAAAGGGCGCGGGCAATGGCCAATCGTTGGCGCTGACCGCCCGAAAAATTCGAGGCGTTCTCTTGTACAAATGTTCCGTAGGAATTAGGCAGCCGGTCGATGAATTCCGCCGCCCCGGCCTTGCGCGCCGCTTCGGCGATCTGCTCCAAAGTCGCATCCGGTTTGGTAATGCTGATATTGTCCATGATGGTGCCGCGAAACAGAAAGTTATCCTGCAACACCACGCCGATA
>CAIYCT010000264.1 GCA_903924765.1 uncultured Rhodospirillaceae bacterium
AAACAGCGACAACAGTGTGCTCGACATTGGGTCAACCCTCCTGGATGGTTGACCCCTATAGATTCACATAAAAGACGCGGGGGGAATCGTCTTTTTTCAGAACGCTAATTTGCTTATGAAATTAGCGTTGAACAGCCCTGGACTCGTCGGCAGGCAAACTGGTGATCGCCGTATCGCCGGTATTGCTGACTACGCCGTGCCGCGTTGTTTTTCATTATTTCGAAAACAATCCCGATATTCCCGGCGTGGCCGTAATTGACGTCGAGGAGCAAGTGGTTGGCATGGTCAGCCGCTTGCAATGTCTTTCCATCTTGGCGCGTCCCTTGATGTTGGATCTTTACAGCAAGCGTCCCATTGAATTGATCATGGAGCGCGATCCGTTGGTCGTTTCGGTGACCGATTCTTTGGACGAGGTCACGGTCAAACTGGCGGGAGTGATTTCTCAGATCGGCCTTGACGGGTTTATTTTGTGTCAGGAAGGACATTACGCGGGCATGGGCAAGGTCTCGGACCTGTTGGCGCAGACGGCGGAACAAAATCGGCTGCGGGCGCAGGCCTACGAGCGCGCCCGTCTGGAGGCGGAAGAGGCCAGTCGCTATCGCGGCGAATTTCTGGCCAATATGAGCCATGAGATCCGAACGCCGATGAACGCGATCATGGGCATGTCACAATTGGCCATGCGTCTCGATTTGCCCCGGCAAGCCACCGCCTATTTGGAGAAAATACTAAGCGCGTCTGATTCTCTGCTGGGGATCATCAATGACATTCTGGACTTTTCCAAGATCGATGCTGGCCGCGTCACCATTGAAGCCATTGATTTCGAATTAGAAAAAGTAATATCCGACGTTGTGGCCACCATCGAATTGAAGGCCTCGGACAAAGGATTGGAATTCCTTACATCGGTTGATCGCGACATTCCACGACAGTTATGCGGCGATCCATTGCGTCTGCGTCAAATCCTGCTCAATCTGTGCAGCAACGCGGTCAAGTTTACCGAGAGCGGCGAGGTGGTGGTCAAGGTTCAGCGGACCGGCGCACCGTTGGGGGCCATCGGATTGAAGGTATGCGTTCAAGATACCGGCATCGGCATGACGCCCGAGCAACGGTCTCGTCTGTTCCAGCCGTTCAGTCAGGCGGATTCCTCGACCACTCGGCGTTTCGGCGGCACCGGCTTGGGGCTGGCAATCAGCAAGCAATTGGCCGAGTTGATGGGGGGCGAAATCGGTGTTGATAGCGAACCCGGCAAAGGATCAGTGTTCTGGTTCACCGTGATGCTGTCGGAAGCCAGCGAAGACATCAGCCACACCTTGGCCTATCATTTGGACATGTCCAATTTGCGCGTCTTGATCGTCGATGACAATTCCTCGGCTCGGTCAATTTTGTCCACCTATCTGACCGAAATCGACGCCGTTGTGGATGAAGTCTCGTCTGGGGCCGAAGCTCTTGCCGCCTTGTCCGCCGCTCTGCGCCCTTATGATTTGATTTTGCTGGACTGGAAAATGCCAGGCATGGATGGGATCGAGACCGCCATGCGCATGCGGGAATTGCCCAATCAAAGTTTGTCGCCGGAAATCATCATGGTTTCCGCCTATGACCGCGACGACGTTATGAGCCGTTCGACTGACGTGGGCGTTTCCTCGTATCTGGTTAAACCGTTCAGCCAAAGAACGCTTTTGGAAGCCATCGAATCCGTGCTGGGCGCCAAGGCCGCCGAAGCGGGGATAGCCGACGTTTCGATGCACGGGGCGCAGAAGGCTTGCGCCGTCCAATGGCGTGGCACGCGGCTGCTGCTGGTGGAAGACAACGAAATGAATCAAGAACTGGCGTGCGAGTTGCTGCAACAGGAAGGTTTTGAGGTGGCGGTGGCCGATAATGGCCGCATTGCTCTTGACATGCTTGACGTAGAATCCTTCGACGGCGTGCTGATGGATATTCAGATGCCGGTGATGGACGGCTATACGGCGACGATTGAAATCCGCAATGATCCAAGATTCAAGGATTTGCCGATCATCGCCATGACGGCGGACGCCATGGATGCGGACCGTAGAAAAGTGTTCGAAGTGGGGATGAACGATTTCGTCTCCAAACCCATCGATATCGTCAAACTGTTTTCCGTGCTGCAAAAGTGGGTCAAGCCCAAAGCCAATTTAGTCAGTTCGGGCGATTAGCGTTATAACGCCCGCACCGACGAAAGAAAGGTTTCGACCGATTTACTGAGGGTCTTGCTTTGATCCCCCATGGCTCCAGCGGCGTTTTTGACTTCGACCGCCATTTGACCGGTGCTGCTGGCCGCCGCTACGACCTGGACGATGTTCTCTGCCACCGAGCGGGTGCCTTCGGCGGCCTGCTCCACATTGCGGACGACTTCTTGCATGGCGGCGCCTTGTTCTTCAACCGCGCCGGCAATGGCGGACGACATTTCGTTGATTTCACCGATCACCGAGGTGATGCGCTTGATGGCGTCGACCGCTTTCGAGGTTTCTTGTTGGACAGCGGTGACTTGAGCGACGATTTCATCGGTGGCGCGCGCCGTCTGGTTGGCCAGGGATTTGACTTCGTTGGCTACAACGGCGAACCCCTTGCCAGCTTCTCCGGCGCGGGCGGCTTCGATGGTGGCGTTCAGGGCCAACAGATTGGTCTGGCTGGCGATGTCGGTAATCAAGGTTACCACTTCGCCGATGCGCGCTGCGGTAGAAGCCAGACCTTCCATATTCTTATTGGTCTGTTGGGCCTCATCCGACGCGCTGGACGAGATGGTGGCTGCGCGGCTGACTTGGGAGCCGATTTCTTGTATAGAGGCCAGCATCTGATTGGACGCAGAGGCAATGGTTCCCACATTTGCGCTGGCTTGCGCGGTTGCGGTGGACACCGCCGTGCTTTGCCGTTGGGTTTCTTCGGCATTGGCCGACATCACTTGCGAGGTTTCATCCATGCGGTGGGCGGTGTCGCTGGTGCTTTGCAGCAGCGAAGAGACAGCGCTGTCGAACTCGTTGGTCAGGGCGTCGATCTTGGCCTGCCGGGCTTCGCGCCGGGCGATGGAGGCTTTTTCCTCGGCCTCAAGCCGCAGACGTTCGACAGCGTTGATTTTAAAGATTTCCACCGCGCGGGCCATATCACCGATTTCGTCGGTGCGCTTACAGCCCGGCACGTCCACCTGAACATTGCCATGAGCCAAATCGGTCATGGTGACAACCATTCCGGCCACAGATCGAGTGATCTCGCGCACGATAACGATGGATAAAGCCAGGGTGATCAGGACTCCAATCAGGGTGGTGATCAGATTGATCAAGGTGGTGGTTTCGAAGGTCGTTTGCCCATTGTCATACTCTTGTTTGGCCACTCTGACTTGCAATTCGACATCCTTGGACAGGGAATCGTCCAGCGACAGGAACACGTCTTTCGCTTGGCCCACGCTAAAGGATTTGGAGGCTTCGAAATCCCCAGCGGCGATCAACTCCTGCCAATGTTGTCGGGTAGCTTTATAGGTGATCAAATTCTTATCGATGGCAGCTGCCAAGACCTTTTCGTCGGGGTCGAGATAGGTCGCCAAATATTCTTTCCAGGTTTGATCGATTTCAGCTTCGAATTTTGTAATCTCGGCAAAGGCTTTGGTTTGATCCTCGGAGGAAAGGCCTGGGCCTAGTGTCACCAATCGATTGCGAACGCGATACAAGTCCGTTTGAATGGTGCCCAATTGGACAAGGCATATGGTCCGGTCTTCATAGACCGTTTTCAGGCTGGCGTTGATCTGCGCCATGCCCCGGAATCCCAAGGTCACCACTACAGCGACAAGTACGAACATGGTGACAACCAGAATTGCCAGTTTTGACCTTATTCGCATGTTTTGCAGCATAACGCCTCTCCGTTCTAATAATTGTATAAATTAATATTCCGCACCTGGGAAGGCACGGTTATTATCATCATGTCAGCATTTGGCTTCTGAATAATGCTACGATTTTATTAAACCCGTAAATTTGTCAGTGTGAAACAGGCTATGACGAGGCTGTTTCACACTGTCCGATTAGATCTGACGGATATATGCGCCGAAAGACTTGATCTCTTCTTCCATCTCGGTGGACAGGCCAGCCATGATGTTGGAAGACACCACCAACACCTTGGTGGATTCGCGGGTTTGTTCTGAAATGGTCATCAGGGTCTCGACGCTTTCCGACACTTCCGAGGTGCTGGTGGCGGCGTTCTGGACGCTTTGAGCGATCTCGCTGGTGGCTGAATCCTGTTCGCTGACGGCAACGGCAACGGCGCCTGACATTTCATTGATGGAATGAATGGTCATGGCGATTTCCTGAATTGCGCTGGCGGCGGCATTGCTTTCCATTTGGATGGAGCGAATGCGCTCGGTGATGTCGCCCGTGGCTTTGGCGGTGGCGGTGGCCAAGTTCTTGACCTCGTTTGCGACCACGGCGAACCCTTTGCCCGCTTCGCCGGCGCGTGCGGCTTCGATGGTGGCGTTCAAGGCCAGCAGATTGGTCTGATTGGCGATCTCGCTGATCAACAGAACCACATCGCTGATTTGTCCGGCAGCTTCGGCCAAGCCAGTGATTTGCTCGTTGCTTTTGGTGGCCTTTTCGGCGGCATCGCGCGCGACTTCGTTGGAACGATCGACCAATTGGGTGATGGCGTTGATCGAAGCAGCCAATTGCTGCGTGGCGGCGGCCACGGTAGAAACGTTGGAGGCGGCACGATTGCTGGCGTCATCGACCATCTTGGTGCATTTGAAGGTCTCGTCGATCAACTCGCCCATGCGGCTGGCGGTGGTCTTGAGATCGGTGGCCGAGCCATAGACGTTTCCGACCAGGATTTTGCTGCTTTTTTCGAAATCGTTGGTCAACATTTCCAGCGAGGCGGATTTCTCGAAGCGGGCGGCGTTTTCTTGATCCTGTTTCTTTTTAAGTTCCTTGGCGGTGACCGAGTTGTCCTTGAAGATCCGCACGGCGCTGATCATATGCCCGACTTCGTCGCGTCGGTCCAGGAAAGGCACTTCAACTTCAAGATCGCCTTCCGCCAGTTTGTCCATGATGTGGGTGATGTCTAGCAAGGGGCGGTAGATGGCGCGCGCGATCACAACGCCAAGCACGATCACAATCAACGTGCCCACCAACAAGGCGACATCGATGATCCCGCCGGTGAGTTCGGTGATGGAGGTTCGGTCAGCCTGAGCAGCCATCGCCGCCTGTCCGGTTTGATTGCGCAGCGCTTGTAGCAGGGGTTGCACCTGGTCATAGTTCTTTGACAGCGTTTGGATTTCGCCGCCCATTTGCAGGACGCTGCCAGCCAGGGTTCTGAAATCATGCTCGTATTTGCCCATTGCGTCGGCAACCTGCTTGCGTTCGTCCTCGTTAAGGTTAGAGGCGCTCAATGCCGTGGCGAACTCATCGGCGCGTTTGTTGAAATCGGTGACATACTTGTTTTCCAAGCGGGCCAAGAAGTCTTTCTCGTGTCTGCGCATCATCAGCATGATGACCGTCAGTCGATCCTGATGTTGTTTGCTCAGGATGTCCTCGGCTTCGTGTACGGATTTGCGCAGGGTTCCCAACAGGCCTTCCTGCTCGGAAAAGCCGACCGAGGCGCGAATAGTCGCCACCTGTTTGAATTGGGAGCCATATTTTTCGATGCCGTCGTGGATTGACGCGATGCGGTTGCGTTCCTCATCCGTGTCCATCATGGCGGGGATTAGGTTGATTTGCGCCAAGGCGGCCTTGACGTCCTCTTTTTGTTGGATCAGGAAATCGTCAGCTTCGCCGTTGCGGTCATACAGGAAATCCTTTTCTTGACGACGCGAGTCCATCAGAAAGAACAACGCGGATTCAACAGCGTCCCGGATGGTCAATGCCTTTTCAGAACGGGCCGCAGCAGACGCTTGATTGATCGAGCCCCAATAATAAATGCCCCCGACAATCAAGAAAATCATGGTTGCCATTGCGACAATAAAACTGATTTGAATTTTCAGTGAATACCGGCAAATGAGCTTCTGCATTGCAACGCCTCTTAAAGAAAACAAAAAAGACTATTGAATCAAGGTTTAATGGCCTGAGTGATTATAGCATAAAATAATATTGCGTAAATACGACTCAAATTAGCCCTGGTGTTATGTAATTAAACTGAAACAAAGGCGAATGATTTGTGTCAGGTTTGTTTAGGGGGTGTTCCAATCCAGATAAATCGCCGTTAGATCGTCATCCAAGGGCTGAATGGTGCGTTTCTGGAATTTTTCAATGATCGTATTCAGGCGCAAATCATTGGGATGGATATCAAGAGTGGAGGTTATTAATTGGGACACAGACTCTTCACCAAACATTTCGTCACCGACGGTCAAGGTTTCTGTCATGGCGTCGCTGTACAGAAATAGAATGTTGCCGGGGGAAAAGGATATTTTGTTGTTGTCGTAGCGAGCCGTTTCCACCAATCCCAGTGGCATCCCACGACTTTCCAACCAATCGCCCTTCTTGTCTTTAACCAAAAGAGGCCGGGGGGCGCCGGCTGACGAATAGGTGAAGGTCTTTTGTGCCACATCCACGATGCCAAGCAGCAAGGTTGCATAATGCCGGTTGCTCATGGACGAGCACAAATCGGCGTTAAGACTTTCCAGATAAGACGCCGGATCTTCGGGCGAGGGGGGAGGCAATCGCGCCACCACCGTATGAATTCTAACGGTATTGAGCGCCGCGCCGACGCCATGTCCGGCAAAGTCGCACAGATAGAAGGCGAAAGCGGTGTCGTTTATGGGGAAAATACCGAAGAAATCGCCGCCCAACGTCGAGCAGGGGTCGAAAAGGGTGTTGATCGAGACGCCATAGCGCTTCTGAATATCGGCAACGACGGTGTCCGGGGGCAGCATGGAACGTTGCAATTCCGCCGCCGTGCGCATTTCCAGGGCGATGTTGTCCAATTGCGTTTCCAGACTCTTGACCAGCAGCAGGTTCTTCAGGTGAGTGGTGACGCGGCCTTGGAATTCGTGAATGTTAAGAGGCTTGGTAACGTAATCCGTTGCGCCAGCCGTGAACATCGAGTCCCGGCTTTCAGTGGAATCGTTGCCGGTCTGAACGATAACCGGCAAGTCAAAATATTTGGGCTGTGACCGCAGTTGGCGCAAGACGTCCAATCCGCCTAAACGAGGCATGACGATGTCCAAAATGATCAGATCAGGATTAAGCCGCTCGATCATTTCCAGGCCTTCGATGCCGTCTAAGCCGTAATGAATGTTGGTGATGCCCAATTCTTCCAAGAAAAATCCAACGACATCATGATTAAACGAGTCGTCATCGACCACTAAAACGCTGCATTGATCGAAGCGATAGATGTCTTTGGTGGCGCTATTGGACATTTGAGGCTGTGCTGTAGAAAATGATCGTTCGGCGTCCGTTATCTTCATGACGCATTCCGTCCGAGGACTCGCGGATCAGGCCGATGCCCCGGCCCCGTTTGGCCAGAATGCCCACATCGGGTTCTGGGGCGTCGGGGTCGATTGGGCGCGGCGTGAAGCCCTTGCCACAATCCTGAATGGAAATTTCCAAACCGTTATCGACAATCTGGGCGGTCAGGGTGACAGGTAGGTTGCCAAAAGCGGGGTCTCCCAATCGATCAACGATCAACTGGCCTTGCAGTTTGAATTCTTCCGGGGTTTCAGCATTGCCGCCGGCAATGGCGAGGTTTCCATGGATGATGGCGTTGGCCAAAGCCTCATGGAGGGCCAAGATCGCATCGTACTGGCGGTCTTGAGCCAACCAATTGCGGGCGACCAGCGATTCGATAAAGGTCGTGCCGGGGTCGCCGTCTTCGAAAAAAGTAGAGCTGGTCAACTTCAGAATCAGGCCTGTCTCCGTCGGCGTCGAAGGGACGTCCAAAGCGCTCTCGACACAGGCTATGGTCGGCGCGGCCAAGGCTGTGGATAAATTGTCCCCATCGATGCGGACGGTGGCTGGGATTGGCTTGGCGCCGTCCCCAGCGCCGTGCCAAACGGTTCCGATTTTGATCTCTCCCGCCATCGACAAGATTAGTGATTTTCGATGGTGACGATGGTGTCGAACCTGCTGTGCATCAGCATGGTGTGAACTTGGCCCTGGGTGGTTTTGAACACGAGTTGGGCGCCAATGTCGCGACAAACGTCATGCAGCAACAGCAGCATGCGCAATCCCGAGGAATCGATGTGTTCGAGTTCTTTTAGATCAACCGCGCAATTGGGCAGGCCGTGTTTCTTCACCTGTTCCAACAGAGGGGCGAAACCAGCCGTATCCGAATAAATCAGTCGCTTGCTAAAAGTCAGGTTGACGGAATCATCGGATGTTGTAACGGAACACTGCATCGTTTCCTCCAAGTATGAAACATCTCGCTAAAGTCAGTATGCGGGGATCACCAAAGACCTAAGTCAGAAAGAATGCCGCCAAGTTTTCAGCGGCAACTGAACAATAAATTTAAACATCTTACGGGGCGAGTATTGTTAATTTTTTATGTCATCACCAAAAGCTAAAAGTTACGCTATCTCAATAGGCTGATGAAGGGCGTCATTGGAATTTGACCAATAAAATTCATAAATCTGATGGGGGGGCTGCGATAAGATTTGTGCCTCTTTACGCAAACTTTAGAGTAGAGGCGGTGGGGTCTGATGGTTGATAGACCAAGTTTCGGCCTAACAACAAAGGTGCTATTGCCTCTGTTATCTTTGGTGCTTGCCTTCTGCGTGCCTTTGTCTTGGTTGATCAACAACCGCGATGCCGCCAACCAGCGGCAAACCATGCATGCAGCTCTGGAAAGTTTCATCGATTTACAGGCGCAGGCGTTGGCGCCTTTGCTGTGGTCATTTGAAAACGACGCCATTTCGGTGATGTTCGAGGCCTATGCCCGTTTTCCCGATATTCAAAGCGTTGCGCTTTATGACGACCACAATCGCTTGATCAATCATCTGGGCGAGGTTGATACGGGTGACTTCAATCCGACCCTGCGGATGAGCCGGGATATTTTTAGCGAACGCAAGAATGGCTCCGAGCGGATCGGCAGCATCACGGTGACCTTTCAAGAAGGGCGTCTGAAAGAATATTGGGAAGAGCGTCAGCGCGAAGATTTGATGCTGACCTTCGGGCTGATGGTGATGATCGCTCTTTCGACCATCGTGGTCGTCCGGGTAGGGGTCCGCAATCCCTTGCGCCGTCTGTTGGCATCGTTGGAACGGGCTCGCACCGAGTTGGTTCGCGAACCGGTGAAATGGTCTAGCCGGGATGAGTTGGGCCAAGTGGTGTTGTCTTATAATGATCTGCTGGTTCAGCAAGCCGAGGCGGAAAAGAAGGTCATTGCTTATCAGGATCATTTGGAAGAGCTGGTTCATCAGCGGACGCAAGAGTTGGAGCGAGATCGCAACAATCTGCGCTTGGTGCTGGAGGAGTTGGCCGATCGCGGCGCTTACCTGAATGCGGTTATCGAGGGAGCGGGCACGGGCGTCGTGTGCATGAATCCCGGCGGCAAGATTTTGGAAGCCAACCTGGAGTTCGCCCGCTTCGTCAAAATCAGAGAAGGCGAGATAGAGAATAACAATTTTTACGAATTGATCGCCTATGAAGATTATGACCGCATCAGGCTCGATGCCGAGAAAGTGATCAATGGCGGCGTCGAACGCATCAAAACCGAGTGCCGGTTTATGGAAAAAGGCGGCGGATTGCGTTGGGGCACGTTGACAATGGTTGCATTGTCGAACTCTGAGGAAGGCCCTCGCCTCATCGTCGTCATCGACGACGTTACAGAATTGAAGCGTAGCCACGAACAGTTCCGCGCTTTGCTTGAATCCGCTCCCGACGCCATGGTCATCACCACCGAGGATGGGAACATTTCGGTGGTCAATCTGCGCGCCGAATCCTTGTTCGGGTTCTCGCGCAATGAAATGATCGGCCTGAAGATTCAAGATTTGATCAAACCGGTTGTGGACAACGACGGCGCGGAATCAACGCCATCCGGCGCGCGCGGTGAGGAAGAATCCGTCGCTATCCGCAAAAACGGCGAACGGGTTCCAGTCGATGTGTCTTCCAGCCCGATCGAAACCGATGAAGGGGTGTTTGTCGCCAGAACCCTGCGTGACGCTACCTTGCGCAAGGAGAGTCAGGCGCAACTGGAAAACGCCAAACAGATGGCCGAGGACGCCAGCAAGGCCAAAAGTTACTTCCTGGCCAATATGAGCCACGAAATCAGAACGCCGATGAACGCCATTATCGGCCTGACCTATCTGGTCATGGGCGGCGAACTTCGTCCCCGTGAAAAAGATTACATGGCGAAAATTCAAGCGGCTGCGCAATCCTTGCTGGGCATCATCAACGACATTTTGGATTTCTCGAAGATCGAAGCGGGCAAGATGTCCATCGACGAGCTAGAATTCAGTGTCGAGGACGTATTCAACACCCTGACCGCCGCCTTGTCCGTGCGCGTGGTTGAGAACGGGCCGGAACTGCTGTTTACCGTCGATCCCGAGATTCCTCGTACGGTCATCGGCGATCCTCAACGTCTGATCCAAGTGCTGCTCAATCTGGGCAGCAACGCCATCAAGTTCACCAGTAGCGGCGATGTGCAGATTTCCTGTACGGTTGGCACTGACAACGGGGACGGCGTGGTGCTGGATTTCAGCGTAACCGATACCGGCATCGGCATGAGCGACGAACATCAAGAACGCCTGTTCCAAGCGTTCAGTCAGGCGGACGGGTCGATCACCCGCCGGTTCGGAGGAACAGGTCTGGGGTTGGTGATTTCGCAGCAATTGGTGCGCCTGATGGGCGGACAGATCGTCGTCAAAAGCAAATTGGGCGAAGGGTCGTGTTTCAGTTTCTCGGTGCGCCTGAAAAAGGGCAAGGACAATTCCAAGCTGGTGCCTCTGCCCGACAGTCTATTCTTCGCCGGACTCCAGGTTTTGGTCATCGACGACAATCACAAGTCCGGCAAGATTCTGTCGACCTATCTGCACGCCTTTGGGTGCGTCAGCCATTACGTCGATTCGGGCGAGAAGGCCATTGAAGTCATTTCGGGCAATGGTCATCCCTTCGGGGCCATTCTGCTTGATTGGAGAATGCCTGGCCTCAGCGGTCAGGAAACCATCCAGAAACTGCAGCAGTACCCGTCGGCGCACGGCATTCCCATCATTGTCATGGTCACCACGTCCGATCGCGACTACATGTCGGTGGCGCCCGAAGCGTCCTGCATTGCCGCTTGGATGGTTAAGCCGATCAGCCCATCCAGCTTGTTGGACGCCATGATGGAGGCCTTCGGCAAGGAGGGCCATGTTTCGACGCGTAATTTGGGCAATGTGGCCGTCGCCAAAATGTCGGGACGAATTTTGTTGGTGGAAGACAACGAGCTCAATCAGCAAGTCGCAACCGAGCTGCTGCGCGCGGTGGGGCTGGAAATCACCATTGCCAACAATGGCAAGGAAGGGGTCGATATGCTGGAGCAATCGACCTACGATATCGTACTGATGGACGTGCAGATGCCGGTGATGGACGGGTACACAGCCACTCAACTTATTCGCAAGAACAAGAAATGGAAAGACCTGCCGGTCATCGCCATGACCGCCAACGCCATGGGCGGAGATCGCGAACGCGCTTTGAATGCGGGGATGAACGATCACATTTCAAAACCGATCGACGTCAATCTTCTTTATGACGTCGTCGGTCGTTGGCTAAAAGACAAAATTCCACAAATATCTGAAACCTCACCACATTCGCCCTTGGACGCCCGTCCTTCGGCTTTCATACCTTCGGACCCACTACCTTCGGAAGAGAGCGGCAAAATGACTACTGACAATGCGTCGGACGACGGATTGATCGTCAATGTCGATATTGGACTGAAGCATTCAGCCAATAACAAGGGGCTTTACATGCGTCTTGTCCAAAAGTTCATTGATCGTGAACGCGACGTGGTCGATCGTTTAAAGACACACCTTGGCGAGGCGGATCGCGAATCCACCATTCGGACGGTTCATACCTTGAAATCCTCGGCGTTGACTTTGGGGGCTCAGAATCTGGGCGCCATCGCCGCTCGCCTCGAAGCCTTCTGGAAAGACGGCGGCGATTTGACCGAGGATCTCGAAGACATCCGGATCATGGAGCGCGCCTTGCCGGGGGTGTTTGCATTCTTCGTTGACTTCCAAGCCAACAAGCCTGTTCAAACCAACATCAATACCGTCAGCACGATTGATGTCAGTGGCCACCTTGATAAACTCGAAAAGATGATCGCCGACAATGACGCTGACGCTAAGCAGGTGGCGCAGACATTGGTCAATTCTTTAACAGGCACTCCGCTCGGCATCGAAGCCCAGAAAATGGCGGCGCGCCTCCAGGATTACGACTTTGACGCCGCCCAACAAATTCTGAGCTCCATCAAGGCGACGGTCGGGCGTAAAGAAGCGGTGGCCATATGACCGAAATTAGCGCGGACCAAGCCACAATTCTAGTGGTGGACGACACGCCTGCGAACATTGACGTTCTCAGCGAAGTGCTGCGTCCCTTCTACAAGGTCAGGGCCGCGCTGAGCGGAGAGAAGGCGCTTTCCATCGCCGTAGCCAACCCCAAACCCGACATGATTCTGTTGGACGTCATGATGCCGGGCATGGATGGCTTGGAAACCTGTCGGCGGCTAAAATCCAATCCGGCAACCACGTCCATTCCGGTCATCTTCGTGACCGCCATGTCGGAAGAGCAGGATGAAGAACGCGGCCTGCAAATGGGCGCGGTGGATTATGTCACCAAGCCGATTTCTCCTTCCATCGTGTTGGCGCGAGTAAAGACGCATTTGGCGCTGTATCGTCATAATGTGGAACTGGAAAAGAAAGTTCAGGAACGCACCGAAGAGGTGGCGCAAACCCGCTTCGAGATCATTCGGCGACTGGGGCGTGCCGCCGAGTTCCGGGATAACGAAACAGGCCTGCACGTCATCCGTATGAGCCATTATTCCCGCATCATCGCCCAAGCGTACAGCGGCTATGGGGAGTGGTCGGAATTGGTGTTCAATTCCGCCCCCATGCATGACGTGGGCAAGATCGGCGTTCCCGATGGAATTTTGCTTAAACCCGGACAATTAAGCCCGGAAGAGTGGGAAATCATGCGCCAGCATCCTGAAATCGGCGCCAATATCCTGGGCAACAATACCCATGAATTGATGGCCATGTCGTGCGAAATCGCCATGTATCATCATGAGAAATGGGACGGTTCCGGTTATCCGGCTAAACTGATCGGTGAAAACATTCCCGTATCAGCCCGGGTCATCGCCATCGCCGACGTCTTCGATGCGCTTACCACCGAGCGGCCCTACAAAAAATCATGGACGGTCAGTGACGCCGTGCAGTTCGTCAATGATCAATCGGGCAAGCACTTTGATCCAAAGCTGCTGGAATGTTTCAACGCGCGGTTTGATGACATATTACAAGTAAAAGAAAAGTATGCGGAGGAGCCCTCTCCGTTCTACCGTGTTCGGTAAAATAGTATATCTATACCCTTTGGATATCGACATTTCACTGTGGGGACTAGTGTCCCTGCATTAAGCGGTTTAAAGGGGGAGGTATGCGTTCTTTATTCGTGTCAGGAATCATCGTACTGGCAAGTGTTGCACCTGCTTTGGCGGGGAATTGGAATTCAAATGAAGTTGCCTACTGGTACGGCGATGATTTCCGCGAACCAGGGGTCAGCAAAGGGGGATTGGCCGAGCAAATCCCCAAGAATATCGTAACCGTCACGCATGTGGACGGCATCGGGTTTTTGGAAAACTTCATCAATATTGATGTCTTGAAATCCACGTCGGGGGACCCGGCGGAGAGCTCCAGCTTCGGCGCAACCGAGGTGTATGTGGTGGATCGTCAAAGTCTTAGCATGAATAAAATGCTCGAGACCAAGGCGTTCGCCTATTACCCGGTGAAAGATGTGGAACTGGTGGCAGGGATTGACGTCAATACCAAGGATACCGCGTTCGCTCCCTTCAAAAGAATGCCCGTTGCCGGGATGGCGCTAAGCTTCGACGTTCCTGGTTTTTGGAAAGTCGCGGCGCTGTGGGACAAGGAATGGAACTATAACGGCATCACCAACACGCGGGTCAATTACGATTCTACCTATCGATTCGAAACCGCGTGGGACATCCCGTTTGCTATTTCCGCCGCCAATTTTACCTTTGAAGGATATGGCGTCCTCAACGGTGCGAAAGGGATTGATGGATTTGGCGACAAAACCAAGGACGAGTTGCTGATCCATTCTCAAGTCATGTTAGATGTGGGGTCTTGGTTCGATCACCCCAAATTGCTGAAGATCAGTGCGGGCTATGAATATTGGCTCAACAAATTCGGCGCCAACAACACCACCACGCGAGGTGCGTTCGCGCAGACTCCGTTCGTTCGGGTATCTACGGTCTTTTCATTCTAGAAGAGTCTGGGGGGTCGAGGCTAGGCTTTAAGGAGGCAGACATGTCGAGCATATCCATAGGAAAGAAATTGTTGCTGTCGTTCGGCGTCATCGCGCTGATCACCTTTATCGCCTCGACCCTGACCCAATATAACGAAAGCCGCTTGGTGTCGGCTGCGTCGGATCTGGATCGCTATCATCATGCCATCGAGTTGTTCAAGGAGGTCCAGGCCAACTCCATCAATCGGTTTTCCATCGTCAAGGGCGCGATCATCGCCAAAAGCACCGATAAATACGGCAAGATCTATAAGGACCGGACTGACGAGAGCAAAAAATTCGTTTCCGAATTGCGCGACGTGTTGAAAACGGACCCTGATTTGTCCGTTGCGGTGAAAGCCATGGACGACGCCATTGGCGAAGTGGAGACGACGGTCTATGTGGATCTTCTGACCAAGATCGACAGCGGCGAGGTCGAGGCCGCCAGCGACATTATCGCCAAGAACACCGCGTGGCCCCATTTGGAGAAATTCCTAAAAACCATGTCCGCCACCGAGGACGCGCTTAACAAATCCATCAATCAGGCCAAAGCCACCTTGGACGAACAAGCCTCCATGGCCAAGATGGTGGCGATGATCAGTTTGTTTTGCTTGATGCTGGCCGTCTTGATCATGACGGTGGTTTTGACCAAAAATATCGCAGCGCCGGTGCGCTCGGTGACCAAGGTCATGCAGGAATTGGACGCGGGGCGTTTGGACACAGTGATACCCTCCAGTTCCCGTTCGGATGAGATCGGCGAGATGGTGGGAACCCTGGTTGGCTTCCACAAGAAACTGCGGGAAAATCAAAGTCTGCGCGAGACCGAGCAACAACGCTCGGCGGTGGAACTGGATAAAAGCCGTCAAATGCGCGGCGTGGTTGGTGAGTTTTCAAAATCCATTGAACAACTCATCCGACACTTGAATCAATCCGAGGAATCCTTGCGGGGCACGGCAGGAAATCTGACGCTGGACGCGGGCACTGGGCTTGAGGCTGTGGGGCTGGTGGCCAGCAGCGCGATGATGGCGTCCGAGAATGCCAATGCGGTTTCGGCAGCTACCGAACAATTGTCCGCTTCCATCCAT
>CAIYCT010000265.1 GCA_903924765.1 uncultured Rhodospirillaceae bacterium
CGTATCGTGCGGGCCAATCTCATGCACAGAAAGCGTATCGATAGACTGATTGGGGCTGATCCAATACCAAGAAACAATCCCAATCAGATGGTGCTCCAATGGGCTTGAAATTTAAACCGGACACCCGTGGACTTGATCCGGCCATCCACGTGGGTAGCCCGGTGATGACGAGGATTGGCCAGGTGGAATCGTCAAAAAACCGACACACTATATCCTGTGTAGGTACGCCGTTTTGATCACAGAATCTTGTTGAAGGCGACTTAGTTCCGTCATATAGTGTGTGTCTTCGGGGGTAGCAACACTATATCTAGATCGAACCTAAGCGGCCAAGAGTGGCCGTTCGGCTAGTGTATGGGCTCTTCCGACACACAATTCGAACCACTTGCTTTAGAGGGTCGTCCATGCGGGTCCAGCGTCGTTTCACCAAGTCGGGGAAGTCTCCTTATGCCGAGATCGCCTTTCACACCTCGTCCAGCGAGATCCGCAACCCCGATGGCTCGGTGGTGTTCCAGGCCAAGGACTTGGAGGTTCCCGCCGACTGGTCGCAGGTCGCCTGCGACGTTCTAGCGCAGAAATACTTCCGCAAGGCGGGCATTCCCGCCATCACCCGTCCGGTGGCGGAAAAGGGCGTTCCCGCTTGGCTGCAACGGCACGAGCCTGACGCCGAGGCCATGGACTCCCTGCCCGCCTCGGACCGGGCGGTAGGCGAGACCAGCGGCAAGCAAGTGTTCGACCGGCTGTCGGGCACCTGGACCTATTGGGGTTGGAAGCACGGCTATTTCGACACCGAGGAAGACGCCGAATCCTTCTTCGACGAGTTGCGTTTCATGCTGGCCCGCCAGATGGGCGCGCCCAACAGCCCGCAATGGTTCAATACCGGCCTGCATTGGGCCTATGGCGTGGACGGCCCCAGCCAGGGCCACTATTACGTCGATCCCAAGACCGGCAAGATGGTCAAGTCCAAATCCGCCTACGAGCATCCCCAGCCCCATGCCTGCTTCATCCAATCGGTCGAGGACGATCTGGTCAATGAGGGCGGCATCATGGATCTGTGGGTGCGCGAAGCCCGCCTGTTCAAGTACGGCTCGGGCACCGGCTCCAACTTCTCGCGCCTGCGCGGCGAGGACGAAAAGCTGTCGGGCGGCGGCAAGTCGTCGGGCCTGATGAGCTTCCTGAAGATCGGCGACCGCGCCGCCGGAGCCATCAAGTCGGGCGGCACCACGCGCCGCGCCGCCAAGATGGTGGTGGTTGACGTGGACCATCCCGACATCGAAACCTTCATCAACTGGAAAGTGATCGAGGAGCAAAAGGTTTCGGCCCTGGTCACCGGCTCGCGCATCACGTCCAAGCATCTGAACGAAGTCATGACTGCCTGCCGCGAGTGGGACGGCGCTGACGATGCGGGCCGCTTCGACCCCAAGACCAACGCGCAGCTGAAGAAAGCCATCATCGACGCCAAGAAGTCCATGATCGCCGACAACGCCATTCAGCGCACCATCCACTACGCCCGCCAAGGCTTCACCCATCTGGACATTCCCATCTACAACGCCGATTGGGATTCGGAAGCCTATTTGACCGTGTCGGGGCAGAACTCCAACAACACGGTGCGGGTCAGCGACGCCTTTTTGGCGGCGGTGGAAAACGACGGCGATTGGAACCTGATCCGCCGCAAGGACGGCAAGATCAAGAAGACCCTGAAAGCCCGCGAGCTGTGGGACCAAATCAGCGAGGCCGCCTGGGCTTGCGCCGATCCCGGCATCCAGTTCGACACCACCATCAACGAATGGCACACCTGCCCCGAAGCCGGACGCATCAACGCCTCGAACCCGTGCTCGGAATACATGTTCCTGGACGACACCGCCTGCAATCTGGCGTCGCTCAACCTGTTGACCTTCCGCCACAAGGACGGCAGCTTCGACATCGAGACCTTCCGCCACGCCGTCCGCTTGTGGACCATGGTGCTGGAAATCTCGGTGCTGATGGCCCAGTTCCCGGCCGAGAAGATCGCCAAGCTGTCCTATGAATTCCGCACGCTGGGCCTGGGCTATGCCAATGTGGGCGGTCTGCTGATGGCCGCTGGCATCCCCTATGACAGCGACCAGGGCCGCGCCTATGTGGGCGCCATCACCGCGCTGATGACCGGCGAATCCTATGCCACCTCGGCGGAAATGGCTCAGTCCATGGGCGCGTTCCCGCAATACGCCCCCAGCCGCGATTCCATGCTGCGGGTGATCCGCAACCATCGCCGCGCCGCCTATGGCCACACCAACGATTACGAAGGCCTGTCCATCGCCCCGGTGGCGCTGGATGGGACCAATTGCCCCAACCAGGATCTGGTCAAGGCCGCTCGCGACTCCTGGGACTTGGCCCTGAAAATGGGCGAGGCCCACGGCTATCGCAACGCCCAAACCACCGTGGTCGCCCCCACCGGCACCATCGGCCTGGTGATGGATTGCGACACCACCGGCATCGAGCCCGATTTCGCCCTCGTCAAGTTCAAGAAGCTGGCCGGCGGCGGCTACTTCAAGATCATCAACCGCATGGTGCTGGAGGCTCTGACCAGCCTGGGCTACAAGCCCGCCGAGATCGAGGAGATGATCCGCTACGCCGTCGGTCGCGGCACCTTGGTGGATGCCCCCGAGATCAACCACGCCACCCTAGGCTCGCGCGGCTTCGACGCCGAGGCGCTGACCCGCGTGGAAGCCGCCCTGGAAGCGGCCTACGACATCAAGTTCGTGTTCAACAAATTCACCCTGGGCGAGGAATTCCTGGTGGACAAACTGGGAGTGCCCAAGGCCCGTCTGGACGATCTGTCCTTTGACCTGCTGGCCCATCTGGGCTTCACCAAGTCGCAGATCGACGCCGCCAACACCTACTGCACCGGGGCCATGACCTTGGAGGGCGCGCCGCACCTGAAAGCCCAACACCTGCCGGTGTTCGATTGCGCCAGCCCGTGCGGCAAGATCGGCACCCGCTCGCTGTCGGTGGAAAGCCACATCCTGATGATGGCGGCGGCTCAGCCCTTCATCTCCGGGGCCATTTCCAAGACCATCAACATGGCCAATTCCGCCAATGTGGACGATTGCGCCGCCGCCTATATGCTGTCGTGGAAGCTGGCCCTGAAAGCCAACGCTTTGTACCGCGACGGCTCGAAACTGTCGCAGCCGCTGCAAGCCGCCTTGCTGGAAGACGCCGTCGATCTGGACAGTGTGGAATCTGGTATGGTCCAAGCCCCCGCCGCGCAACAGGCGCAAATCCTGGCCGAACGCATGGTCACCAGTTATATGCGCGCCCGCGACAAGCTGCCCACCCGCCGCAAGGGCTATACCCAAAAAGCCATCGTCGGCGGCCACAAGGTCTATTTGCGCACCGGCGAATACGATGACGGCCGCCTGGGCGAGATCTTCATCGACATGCACAAGGAAGGCGCCGCCTTCCGCGCCATGATGAACAATTTCGCCATCGCCATCTCGCTGGGTCTGCAATTCGGCGTGCCGCTGGAAGAATTCGTCGAGGCCTTCACCTTCACCCGCTTCGAACCCAGCGGCATGGTCGAGGGCAATGAAACCATCCGCATGGCCACCTCGATCCTGGATTACATCTTCCGCGAATTGGCCATCTCGTACCTGGGCCGCAACGAACTGGCCCACGTCGAACCCGCCGACCTCAGCGCCGATACCGTCGGTCGCGGCGTGTCCGAAGGCCATCTGGACCAGTCCAACCAGCTGGACCGCATGGTCGAACGCGTCGCCTCCAAGGGCTATGTGCGCTCCAGCAACCTGGTCATGCTGAAACGCTCCACCACCATGTCCGCCGATGCCCACACCGGAACCGCAACCATCTCCGAAAGCGCCGTCGCCATGGCCGGAGACGCATCCGCCCTGATCCAACAATTCGACGCCCGCGCCGAACAAATCCAACGCGCCCGCATGAAAGGCTACGAAGGCGATTCCTGCCCCGAATGCGGCAACTTCACCCTGCTGCGCAACGGCACCTGCATGAAATGCGACACCTGCGGATCAACGACCGGCTGCAGCTGAGCGAACGTCGCCACCTCCTCTGTTAAAAAACGGCAGCGGAAATGCGCCGGTGACATATTGAAGTGACTCAAACGACAGATGAACATGTCGCACTCCTCACGGGGTGCGGCAGGTATCTTATGCAAAAAGGCTGCATAACCGATAACAATAAGGTCACAACCGTCTATTTTAAAATGCCCCAACCACACCCCTTAGCGAATAGCGCCATTGCGACGACAGAACTAACGACTGAAAATGCCTGTAGCAAGGAGTTGCTTTGCAGGCGCTTTGTGAGTAAGCGCCCCAACAATAAAGCCACAATGGCCCCAGTTCCAAACGGAATGGCAATATTCCAAGCAACACCCCCTTGGACCGAGGCCGCGACAACCCCACTGATCGAAACAAGGGTAATCACAGCAAGTGAGGTGGCAAAAACACTGTGGATTGGCAGATTGCTGTTCCGTGTTAGGGCTGGAACGATCACGAATCCCCCCCCGGCACCAAGCATTCCACTTAACAAACCAGATATGGTTCCTGTCGCAATCAATGATCGGGCAGACGCTGGCATGCTCGAACTACCAGAATAGAATGACGCAGGCCGATTTGGTTTATTGTGCTGGAGAGACGGAAGAAAGCGCTCGATATCGCCATCATCAAGAATAGGCTTATCGCCAAGAAGCACGACTCTTTCGATAAGGTTGCCAAGCTCCCGGATGTTACCTGGCCAGTCATATGCCTGCAGACGCTCGAAACCTTTTGCACTCAGGTTGACGTTGCGCTGATTTGCTTGATTGAATCTGCTTAGAAAATGAATGGCAAGTTCGCGGATATCCTCCCGGCGCTCCCGCAACGTTGGCAACCGGATCGGAATCACATTAAGTCGATAAAACAAATCTTCCCGAAAAGCTCCAAGCTGAACTTCATGTTCCAAGTCTCTATTGGTCGCGGCAACAAGACGAGTGTTTACTGAAATCTCGCGCTTTGCCCCAAGACGGAGAATTGTTCCTTCCTGCAACGTGCGTAATAGCTTGGTTTGCATGGACATCGGCAATTCACCGATTTCGTCTAGGAAAATAGTCCCTTCATGGGCTTGCTCAAACAGTCCGGCACGGGCGTTAGAAGCCCCCGTGAACGCTCCTTTCTCATACCCAAACAGCTCGGATTCAAACAATGTTTCAGGAATAGCCGCGCAATTAACCTTGATAAAAGGCTTATCCCGACGCGCGCTGGCCAGATGCAATGCGCGAGCAAGCGGGCAAGAAATTGCTGGCCCAGGACCTGCCGCCGCCGCCCATGCGCGCCAAGGAAAACTGGAACACCGGCTTGCGCTATTTCGAACGCGCCCGCCAATCCAATTTCATCCACGAGATCATGTACCCGCTGGCCTTGTGGCACCGGGCCAAATGGGAAGAGGCGCTGGAAAAAAGCGTCGCCTTCTTCGCCCATATCGAGGATTCGGTCCCAACCGTGCGCGAGGCCCTGAACGACCCCCGCAACGACCAACCCTTCATCGCCAACCTGCTGCTGAAAGCCGCCGACGCCGTGGACATGGAACTGACCGAGGAATACCAAGGCTTCCTCCGCTCGCTGGCACGGCGGGTGTAGAGGGTATTTTAACCCCCTCTCCTCTTATGGGAGAAGGTTATGGGAGAAGGTTGGGGTGAGGGGGGCTGGCGTTTTCTTTTTCGTCATGGCCGGACGTGACCCACGGGTGTCCGGTTTAAATTTCAAGCCCATTGGAGCACCATCTGATTGGGA
>CAIYCT010000266.1 GCA_903924765.1 uncultured Rhodospirillaceae bacterium
ATTTTCTTGGCCATTCAACGCCTCACGGCACGTTCAGCTTGATCGGTTCGACGAACGTAAAAATTTTCTGCAAATTTCGCAGTCGCTCAATCTGTGGCATGGTCAGTTGGGTGTTGGCGGGAAGAATAAGCAAGCCGTTGGTCAGCCGGATATCCGTCAGAACGGTTTGCCCGGCCTTCAATGCCGAGACCGGAATTTCGACCGCCGATGGTCGCGTCCTCGGTGCCGTCGCCTCCAGACAAACGCGCAACTTTGACAGCAATTCAGGGTCGTACTGCGCTTTGCGGTCGTCCAATTTTGCGAATGCGGCGGCGTTGGGACTTCCGCTTTCTCCCGCCGCCACGGCCAAGTCCTTCAGGATTTTAAGGATGCGGGCCTCTTGCGGGATGTCTTTGCCCTTGGGGCCTGTGGCGGGGAACCCGCTGCCATCGAAGCCCCGATCCTGAAGGTAGACGATTTCCGCCACTTTTCCCAACCGGGGAATATTGGCGATCAGAGTGCTGGCTGTTTCGGGAGCGCGGTTGACAATGGATTGTTCGGTTTCGGTTAACGTTTGGCCGCTGCGTTGTTTGGTGACGATCTCGGACGGAATCGCCACCTGCCCTAACGGCGCGAGCGACGAGGCCAACTCCAATTGCCAACTTTTTTGGAACTTGAACTCCAAAGTCAATCTGCGGACATAGTCGCGCAGACGGGTCGCCAATCTCGAAATCACGGGATCATTCATGGCGATCACATCGATCAGAATTTTGACGCTGCCGGCCAGAGTTTGTTCCAGCAGATCGCGCTCGGCGACCACCAGGCGATATTGATCGATTGCCGCCTTGATGCCTGAGCTTAGAACGTCAATTGCGCAGGGTTTGTTGTAGAAGCGGAGGATGTTGCCTTCGTTGATGGCGTCGATGGCCGTTTGCTGATCGGCATTTCCGGTCAACATCAGCCGCACGGTTTCAGGCGCTATGGCTTGAATACGCTTCAAGGTCTCGACGCCATTCATCTCGGGCATCTGCATATCGCTGATGACCACGGCAAACGGGGATCGATTGTCTTGCGCCGTTTGAATTTCGGCGATCGCCTGCCGTCCGCCCTGCGCCGTGGTCAGATTAAATCTCCCGACCAACTGACGCCGCAACGAAGACAGAACATGATGATCGTCATCCACGATAAGAATGCGCTCTTCCATTTTAGTCATTCGCCTTTGATTGCGCCAACCGTTTCCACCGATTCACGTATTTATCGTGACGTATTTCAGCCAAGTAATTCATGTCCAATCCGTGCGGCGGACCGAAGCCGTCAGGCAGCAAAGGGAAACGTGGACCAAAGGCCCGAGCGGCATGGACAAAGGGGAGAATAGGATTGCGGGGGCAAGAATATGAGGACGGCCAAGAGGCGTAAGCCACGGCCTCTACCAGCATATGGGAAAACCCCCATAGACTGAGCAGATAGGCTCCGATCAGGGTGTGATTAATGCCGAATTTATCCTGCTCGGCCTTGTCCAGCGGCATGTCTGGCCCCACCGAGGATAAGGCCGCCTCATAGTCTCCACTCCGATGTTCAAGCAAGATTAGACTGCCAAGCGGGGACAGCATGGCCGCGCAATGTGCGGCCTTCGCATCATTCGCGCTTGCTCCCACAAGCAAGGCCATGTCTTCGGCAAGTTGGCCAATCTGCAAGCTGTAGGCGCTTAGAGTCCGTCCGCGAAGTTATCTAGGAATTTCTGTGCCTTGCGATTCTGCGCAGCATGAGGCGGATCAGTGCCAAGCGTAAAAATGCCAGAGCCATCCTGGATAGGTTCTCGAAGTCTTTGGCGAGGCGGCGACAACG
>CAIYCT010000267.1 GCA_903924765.1 uncultured Rhodospirillaceae bacterium
ACAAAATAAGCATGGTCGATACCTATTGGCGGCATATCAATAATCTCCCCTTCAATCAGTTCAACCCGGTCATCTTCTTTAAATATCCCCGCTTCGGCCATGCGATAGTATTGGTCCACGGTAAGGCGGTGGCGTTGGGGTAAAAAAGCAAGGGCGGCAGACATGATGGGTTGCTCCTTTCAATCTATAATGAGGTATTGTAACACTCCTGATGACGTATGCCGTAGAAACAAAAAAACCGCCCCGAAGGGCGGTTTAGCAATAGGCTAGGCCAGTGTTTCAGGCTTGTGGACCATAATGTTAATGTTGAATTTGGCTGTTTTTGCCCAACATCCATGTCGATGTGTATCGACGCCCCTGACGATGAAAGCGCCATACGGCAACCCACGGATAACATCCCTCCCAGGGATGTTATCCGTACTTTCATGGCAACCTCTGAATCATGCTGGACCCAGCATAATCGAGGGTTGCCATAACTTAATGGCAGTGGGTCAACCGCCTGGGATGATTGTCCCTATCATCCGCTTCCAAACCGGCTGGTGAATCTTAAACACGGCAAAGTTGGCGGTGACGCTTTGTGCGGCGTTCATCGTCACGGTGCAGGAGTTCCCGTAGCCGCGGCAAGCCCCGCCCCAGCCGGTGAACTGGTATCCACTGACCGGAATCGCGGTCAGCGTGACGGCCGTGCCGCTGGCGAAATTCGCACTGCATATCTTACCGCAGGCAATCCCGCCCACATTGCTGGACACCGCTCCAAACGCGAGGTTGGCATTGCTGACCGTCAGGGGAAGCCCGGTGGCGACGCTGACGCTTTGCGATGCCTGCGGCGCGTCCTTGTAGCTGGCATTGCCTAGCTGGTCGGCATAGACCGTGCATTTCCCGAGTGCCACGCCAGTCACGGTGCTGCCGCTGACGGTGCAGGCACCGGTGGCGGAGAACGTGACCGGGTTGCCGGATGCGCCGCCCGTGGCACTGATCGTGCTGATGCCGCCCACCACCAAGCCCGGCGTGACCGCGATGGAATTGATGGCCTGGCGGAGCTTGGCGATGTAGACGCTCTGCACGGACTGCGCCGCCGCGCTGTAGTTGTCATTACCCGCCTGGTTGGCGGCGACGCTGCACAGCCCCGCCGTGACGACGGCCACGCTGTTGCCGGACACCGTGCAGACATCTGCGGACAGCGAGGTGAACGCGACCAGGTTGCCGGACGGCCCACCCGTGGCGGAGACCGTGCCGCTGCCGCCGATGGCAAGCGACGGCGGGGGGCCGAAGACGATGGACTGCCCGGCTTGGTTGACGGCCTGCCAGCCGCTTAGGGAGCCGGTGCCGGGGGCATAGTTGTAGTCGCCGCTGTAGCTGACGGTGATAGAACGGGAACCGGCGGCCAGCGACGCGGTGTAGCACACCGCCGTGCCGCCGCCCAGTGTGACGGTGCCGTTCGCGCCGCAGTCGGGGATGGCGTTGCCGTCGGCCATGAAGGTCACGGTGCCGGTCGCCTTGGGGGGCGACACGGTGGCGGTGAAGCCGACTGGCTGCCCGTAGGTCGAGGGGTTGCGGCCGGATGTGACCGTAACGGCACTGCCGGCCTGCGCGGCCAGCCGCATCAGCGTGGCCTTGCCGCCCCTGCTAAAGTCCTCGTACACGACATAGGGGATGCCGTTCGGGGCGAAGGCCAGCGCGGTGAAGTCGGCCTCGCTGCCCGAGAAGCCGGCGCTGCCCACGTTGACCCAAGACGGGCCGGCGAACTTCGCCACCGTCGCCCGGTAGCCGTTGCCGCCGTCGGCGTAGGCCAAGTATGGGGTGCCGTCGGCGGCGATGGCCAAAGAGGGCCAGAAGGCAGGACTCTCGGTTAAGCCAGCCTGCCCGACGGTGGCCCATGCCGCGCCGCCGCCGCAGATATTGGCACTCACGCCAGCGGGACTGGTCACAACCCCTGTTGTGTTACAGTTTGGTGCCGGGGCGTTCCTATAGGCCATCACCGTGGCGCTGCCGCCGTTACCACCGTCCTGGTAGGCCAGGTAGGGGGTCCCATCGGGGGCGATGGACAGCGACAGGTAGGTCGCCGACCCGGTGCTGAACCCGGCGGTGCCCACCACGCTCCAACTGCCGTTGGTGAACGTCATCACCGTGGCCATGCCACCGTTGCCGGGGTCACTGTAGGCCAGGTAGGGGGTGCCGCCGGGGGCGAAGGCCAGCGCGGTGTAGTCGGCCCGTCCGCTGGTGAAACCGGCACTCCCCAGCGGGTTCCAGTTAGTACCATTGAACTTCATCACCGTCGCCTTGCCGCCGTTGGCATAGTCGCGGTAGGCCAGCACCGGCAGGCCGTCGGGGGCGAAGGCCAGCGCGGGGTAGGCGGCCCGCCCGACGGAGAACCCAGCGCTGCCGACAGTGGCCCAAGCACTGCCGTTGAAGCGTTGCACCGTGGCTCTCTGACCGTTGCCATAATCCACATAGCCCACGGTGGGGCTGCCGTCCGGGGCGATGGCGAGGCTGATGGCAGTGGCTTGGGCGGCGCTGAACCCGGCGACACCCACCACGCTCCAGCCGTTCGCGCTGCTGTATTGCATCACCGTGGCTTTGCCGCCCCGGCTGTCGTCGCTGTAGGCGGCATAGGGGGTGCCGTCCGCGCCGAAGGCCAGCGCGGTGTATTTGGCGGTGTAGGCGGAGAACCCGGCCGTGCCAACCGCACGCCAGTCATCCCCGGCCGTGGACGCTTGCGCGGCCGTGGTCAGGTTGGCGCTGACCGGGGTCGGCTGCAAGTTCTGCCCGTTGGGGCTGTCGGCAATGAAGCAGGCGGTGTAGGCCGTGCTGTGCGTCAAGTTGCGCACGGTGTAGTCGGCGTTGGTGTTAGCGGTCAATAGCAGTGTACCGTAGTAGGGCGCGGGGTTGCCGCTGGCATCCAGGCCCGCCGCGGTTTGTGCGCTGCTGCCGCAGACCGTGTTGGGGCTAGTGCCGTTCAACAGCGTGAAATAGCCGGTGCCGCTGCCGCTGGATTGCATCACCAGGGTGGCGAGGTTGGCCGATACGTTTTGGCTGCTGACGCTGAGAGCCAGCGTCACGGTGAAGCTCTGCGTCATTTGCGCGGCGAGGTAGTTGCTGTCGCCGGCCTGGTTGGCGGCGATGGTGCATTGACCTGCCGCCACGCCGGTCACGAGGCTGCCGCTGACCGTGCAGACGTTGGTGGTCGTCGAACTGAACGTCACAGCGTTGCCGGATGCCCCACCAGTGGCGGACACCGTGCCGGTCGCGCCGATGTTAATCGAAGTCGGTGCGTTGAAGTTGGTTATGGTCTGGCTGGCCGGGGTGACGGTGGCGGTGCCGCCCACGATCTGGTAGTTGGATGCCAAGGCCGAGCCGATGCCAATCAGGTTCAGATTGGCCAGACTGCCCAGCGCGTAGCTGCCGACGTTCGGCGAGGAAACGGTCGCGCCGCTGGTGCCCGGCACGGTGCCGACGATGAGTACATCGCCTGCCACCACGCCGGTGACGGTGAAGGTGGCCGCGCCCAGTGTGCCTGCGAAGGTGTTGAACAGGCTGCTGCTGTCGTACTGGCGGGTGGCGCTGATATTGATCAAATACGGGGTGATAATGCCGGTGCCGCCGATTATCTGGTAGTTGGATGCGCCGTTGCCGGTCAGGTTCAGATTGGCCATGCCGAACAGCGCATAGCTGCCGACGTTCGGCGAGGACGCGAACGCGACGCTAGTGCCCGACACGGTGAGCGGCTCGCCGTTCACGCCGGTGACGGTCTGGAAGATAAAGAAACGGGGGGTGCCGTCGTACTGGCGCGTGGCGGTCACGGTGAGCGGAGCCTGGTTGACCGTCTGCCCGCCGGTCAAGCTGCCGGTGCTGCTGGCGTAGCTGTTGTCGCCGCTGTAGACGGCGGTGACGAGGTGGGGGTTACCGACGGAGGTCGCACCCAAGCCGGTAGTGGTGCATGTCGCGCCGGCAAACCCTAGGGTGACAGCACCACATCCGCCGATGGCGGTGCCGTCGGACTGGAAGCCGACGGTTCCGGTCGCGGCGGCTGGCGACACGGTGGCGGTGAAGCTCACCGAGTCGCCGTAGGTCGAGGTGTTGCTAGTGGAGTTGGAAGTCACTGTGATAGCCGTGGCACCGGGGACTGTGATTGGTGTCGTTTCGGCAAGTTTTACAATTTTGATTTGCTTGTCCTGCCAGACATTCCCGGAGCGTTGCCCGGAAAACAAGACATACGCTAGATACGGGGCGGTTGGCACTCTGGCTATGTCATTGCTCCTGACAAAATGCAGGTTTCTGACCACTGTGCTTCCAGTTCCATTGGTGAGCTTAACGGGAGTACCCCAAGAGCCACCATTCGGCTTTTTAACCAGATACAGGTCGGAATAAACATTTGTCGAAACAGTGTGGTAAAAATAGGCAATATAGATATCACCGTTGGCAGAGACGAAGAGATCAATGTCACCGGCATTGATGCCATTAAAGTCTTGGTCGGCATCTAGCGCCAAAACGGCCTCCGGGATATCATGGTTCAACGAATAATAAAGGGTGTTCAATGCCCCTGATGACAACGAGCCAGTTAGTAAGGAATGCACATTACCCAATGCATCGGGTGTCGAAGACACGATATAGCGGTTGCTTAGTGCGCCATAGACACCTATGTCCGTCCAAGAGCCATAGTTGGACGGTAACGCGACGACACTGTGCACAGACGCAGCATCAGCATCAGCGATGTCCACCGATAAGTCGCCGTTGGCCTTGAGGAAGCCGCCGCTAAAGATATTCCGCGACCCATTCAAGCTGCCTTGCAGATTGGACACCGGGAACTCGGCGTCTAAGGTAAAGCTTGCCGTGTCGAGTATCCGACCATAAAGTTGGTGACCATAGGCAAACCAACCGCTTTCGTAGCCGAACAGATTGAGGTTGTTGGAAGCATTCAGCAGCATGCCCAAGGCTTGGGTGGCAGTGTCATGGGGACCGTTGTCTTCTCCGTTCACATTCGTGAGCCAGGTCACTTGATTGACCTTGGCCGCATTCGAAATCTTGTAGATCGTTGCGTCATTTTGCTCGGTATAGATAGACACTCTGTCCCAAGTGCCGGTCAGCAGGTAGAGATTGCTGGAATCGACGACGGCAATGGAGGTTCTTCTGCTCGTCTTGGCGCTGGTGTCCAAGCTTGCAATATTCCATGCGGTGCTGTCGCGGTCGCGATAAGCATATTTGACCGTCTTATCGTTCATGTAACCGAAATGTAAGCGGCCATTGGCATCTTCCATCAGGGCGTTGAAACCAAAAGGATTCGACTGGTGAAAATCCCCGTCATCCCGTGGCGATTTAATCGTCGTGGAAAAGTTTTCGGAAAATATTTCAGTGGCGACGACAGTCGCAATGACCGTGATGCTCTGTTTGGCCTGTGTGGCGGCATTGTAATTGGCATTGCCCGCTTGGTCGGCGGCGATAGTGCATTGCCCCGCAGCCACGCCGGACACGGTGCTGCCGCTGATCGTGCAGACGTTGGTGGTCGTCGAGCTGAACGTCACAGCGTTGCCGGACAAGCCGCCCGTCGCGGAAACCGTTGCAGTTCCTCCGACGGCAAGTGTCGCCGGGTTAAGGCTGATGACACCGATGGTCTGATCGGCCTTGAGGGCAATCGTATCACTGGTAAGCTGCGGGGCGGCAGAGATGCCGCTGGCACCGGGTTGGTCATATTGCACGATGCATGAGCCGGTTGGGGCAACTAGGGTAAAGATTGCACCATCGTTGATACAGACATCAGTGCTGCCGCTGCTATAGATAACGGGCAAGCCGGAGCTTGCCGTGGCGGACACGGTGAACTGGCTGTTGAAAGCGGCACTGGCAGGGGCGGGTGTCGTAATGGTGATGGATTGCGTCACACTTGCCGAACATAACGGGCTGCTGGTCCCGCCGTTGCTGCCATTGCACGACCACGACCACGGACCAGTCCCGGTCGGGATCGCTGAAACCGTGCCGCTGGAACAGAGGTTGGCGGTCGGTGCGGTGGCGAAGGACTGGCCGCTGGCCGTGCCACAAGCGCCGTTGACTGGCGTTGTGGCGGAGTCCCACTCGCAGATGGACGGCGTGCCGGACGGGGTCGAGTAACTGGTGTCCAGCCAGTCGGCCCATAGGCCGGAATTGTACATGAACACGTAATTTTCGCTCGTCCCGCCGTCTGGTGAGCCGGGGTACCAGTTTGAATAACTCCAAGCTTCCCCGGTGATCCAGGCCCAAACACCCTCCTGCGCGGCATCGCTGCCGCCCAGCCTCATGTTGTTTTCGCCAGCGGGTCCGTTGCCTTTGACAAAATTGTTGTAGACGAAGGCGTTTTCATCGGCGGAGGTGATGGTGGCCAGATGCCCGGACAGGCTTTCGCAATGGCTTTCCGCTTGGGCGAACGACTGGTTGGTGTCTACCCTTTGGTATTCGTGGCCGTTGTAAGCCAGCCTTTGCGCCGTCCCCTGTTGGCTGATGACGACCCGCTGGCCGCCCACGACTAGGGAGCCAATCCTCGGGCCGGGGCTGGTGGAGAAGCCGACCGTGAAGCCGACTGTCCCGTTCCCCGTCCCGCCGGACCCGGAGGTGACGGTCAGCCAGGAGTCGTTGCTGACGGCCGACCAGGCGCAGTCCGGCGGCGTGGCGGTGACCGCGATGCTGCCGGTGGCGCTGGCCGGGGCAAAGGTTTGTGTGTCGGGGCTGGCGGTGTAGCTGCACGTCTGGAGGTTGAAGTTGGCGGTGACGTTTTTGGCCGCGTCCAAGGTGACGGTGCAGGTGTCTGTCCCCGCACAGCCGCCACCGGCCCAGCCGACAAACACCGAACCCGAATCGGCGGAAGCCGTCAACACCACCAACGCGCCGTTGGCGTAGTCGGCGGTGCCGTTGTTTGACAGGGCGCCGCTGTCCGGTGTCACCGTGCCGGTGCCGTTGCCAAGCTTGGCAACGGATAGTTTGAAGGAAGATGCCACACCCTGCTCGACGCAGTACAGCGCGCCGTCGCTCCAATTATAGCCGTCGCGGGAATAGCCGCAACGACCGCCGCCGTAGCCGCTCATTTGGAGGCCAACCCGCTCCACCCAGGTGCCGCCCTTGACGCACCAGTTGCTGTCCGAGGTCCAGCCCGAGCATTGGGTGTCCGTCCCGCACTGCACGGTGTTTTCCGTGGTGACCGTGCCGTCGCACTTAGTGCCGGTCTGGACGACCAAGTGGTCGGTCGCGATGCCGCCGGTCTCGGTGAGGTTCAGCTTGCCCTGCCACATGTTGCAGCTTGGGCTGAACATCTCGTCCCAACTGTTCGCCACCACGGTCCCGTCTATCTGCATGTAGCCCTTGGCGTTATGGGTGGACCGGTCGCGGAAGTCGTTTCCGGGCGTACTTAGCAACGCCTTCCATGTCCCGCCCAACGCGGCATTGTCCGCCAGGGTCTGGCAGATCTGGTCGCCGGCGGCCAACCCGGTCTTCCCGCCTGCCTGCGGCCAAGAGCCTAAGTTGCCACTGCCGTGCTGGCTGGTGATGAACAGGCGGGAGCGTTGGGTTGCTGAAATTGTTTGGACATTGGCCGTACACGCAGGACTGTCCGTCCCGCCGTTGCTGCCATTACAGACCCACGACCACGGGCCTGGCCCGGTCGGGTTCGCTGAAACCGTGCCGCTGGCGCAGAGGTTGGTTGTCGGCGCGGAAGGGAAGGACTGGCCGTTGGCACTGCCGCAGGAACCATTGATGGCCTGGTTGCCCTTGCCGACGCTGATAGTCTGCGTCGCTTGTTGCGCGGCATTGTAATTGGCATTGCCCGCTTGGTCGGCGGCGATAGTGCATTGCCCCGCCGCCACGCCGGACACGGTGCTGCCGCTGACCGTGCAGACGTTGGTGGTCGTCGAGCTGAACGTCACCGGGTTGCCGGACAAGCCGCCCGTCGCGGAAACCGTTGCAGTTCCTCCGACGGCAAGTGTCGCCGGGTTAAGGCTGATGACACCGATGGACTGATCGGCCTTGAGGGCAATCGTATCACTGGTAAGCTGCGGGGCGGCAGAGAAGCTGCCGTTGCCGGGCTGGTCATAGCGCACGATGCATGAACCGGTTGGGGCGATTAGGGTAAAGATTGCGCCATCATTGTTATTGTTACAGACATCAGGGCTGCCGCTGCTATAGATAACGGGCAAGCCGGAGCTTGCCGTGGCGGACACGGTGAACTGGCTGTTGAAAGCGGCACTGGCAGGGGCGGGTGTCGTAATGGTGATGGATTGCGAAACACTTGCCGAACATAACGGGCTGCTGGTCCCGCCGTTGCTGCCATTGCACGACCACGACCACGGACCAGGCCCGGACGGGATCGCTGAAACTGTGCCGCTGGAACAGAGGTTGGTTGTCGGCGCGGTTGGGTAGGACTGGCCGCTGGCCGTGCCGCAGATGCCATTAATGGGGTTAAGGCTGAATGGCGGAAACATGATATCGTCTAGCCAAACATAATCGTCATCCTTATTTGTATCAGCACCTCCTTTTGACCGTACCCAAGTGAAAGTATGCATCCCTGCTGTAATATTATTATGGGTGAATTGAGTCCATTCATATACCTCTTTCCACCGACCAACCTCAACTCCGTCAATCAGAAACACAAGATAATCATCGCCGTAGATATCAGGTTTTGCTTTGTACCAGAAGCTTAAATTACCCGGAGAGGTTATGAACAATTTTACCTCAAGGGATGCACTCCCCCCCCAATTGGCAAAAGCCCTCGCAGCATAATTGCCACTATGGCTATCCGTTTGAACAATCCACTGTCCGCTACCATAACGATTCCATGGTAGTGCTGAAAATCCCCCAGATTCAAATCCCTCGTCAATAATACCATTAACGGTAATTGTAATAGTGGCGGAAACAGAGTCTGCTTGTCCATCATTAGCTTTAAAAGTAAAGGCATCCGTACCAAAAAAACCTTGTTGCGGTGTATAAGCAAATTCACCCGTGGCATGATTTACAACGACTAAACCATTACTCGGATTAGCAACAACAGTATAAGCAAGCGAATCACCGTCTGCATCTGATGCATTCAGAAACCCGCTAATCTTAGCGTTTTCATTTGTAACAAATGCTTCAACATGCGCAACTGGCGCATTGTTCGCTTGCGGTAGCTGTGTGGCAACTTGAACGCCAACAGAATAGTTCTGCACATTGTCAAACGAGTACACAGAAAAATAATAAGCGTTGCCATTCAGCAGTTCGGATGTATCCGTAAAAGTAGTTCCCGTTCCAACATAAATTAATTTTCCATCCCAAGGTGCTGTAGGAAATACTCCTGTTTTACGTACTATTCTAACACCTGCAAAATCAGAATCCGTAGGATTGATCCAATTAAGGGCAACACTGCCATTACTTGGAGTCGCCGTTAAAGCAGTCACTGCATCAGGAGGTGTCACGTCCGAAGCATAATATACCGTACCCGATTGAGCATTTGAGGAAGGAGATTTACCACCTAATGCATATACCTGCCCACTGTAATTATTTACTGGACTGATGATGGCAATCCGACCGCCTCCGCCATCTCCTAAACGACCGTTTCCACCATTGGTGGAGATAACGCCAGTGCCTGAAAATGATCGCGCATTAATATAAACACCGCCACCTGCACCGCCGCCACCATACTGGAACTCTCCAGCATTACCGTCCGCAATAATTCTTCCATTATTGGTTAATAATCCCATATCATATATACGTACAAGCCCTCCACCATTGCCACCCTTATCATTCGGGTTCGAATACATACCACCTCCGCCGGCGCCTGGCTCGACTGGATTTTCAGCAGAGCCATAGGTAATGCCAGCGCCTTCACCGTAAAGCCCACTTCCACCCATGCCACCATACGATCCGCCTGAACCGCTATTACTACCGTTGGTATTGGAATTGCCAGTGGTTTTCGCTCTAGTATTATTGTTACTTCCTTGCTGCCCCCCCAAATATCCCTGACCGCTCACATCGATTTTCGCACCAGAATCAAGAGTTAAAGCCCCTTTTATGTAAAGTTCCATGGAATATGTTGTCGCTGAATCAGAGGCTGAATGAGTTACTATGGCCTTGTCTTTGATAATGATATTTGAAAAATAATGGGATCCATTAATGGTAAGGACAACCGGGGTGATTCCATCGCCTACCGTTAGGTCGGAGCCTTCATAGGATAAGTTGGTTTTGCCAATGATCGTATTTACATTAATCAAAGCCTTCGTTACTGCACTACAATTCTCCGATGTACCGCCGTTGCTGCCGTTGCAGGACCACGACCACGGGCCGGAACCAGTAGGCAGGGCGGACACCGTGCCGCTGGCGCAGAGGTTGGTTGTCGGCGCGGCGGCGAAGGACTGGCCGCTGGCCGTGCCGCAGGCACCGTTGACGGGGGCAAGGTCAAACGCCGCCGTCACGCTTTTCGCCGCATCCATGGTCACTTGGCAATTGCCCGTCCCGGTGCATGCGCCCGACCAGCCGGCGAACATGCTGTCGTTGTTCGGCGTGGCTGTGAGGGTCACCGCTGTGTTGGCCGCATAGCTGGCGGTGCCGGCGTTGCTGGACCAAACAATGTTGCCGGTGTCGGGGGCAATGCTGCCCGTGCCGGAGCCAGCTTTGCTCAGGAAGAGGGTGTAGGGAGTCGGCGATACCCCGCTGGCCTGGTATGTTTCCGAGGCATTGGTCACCGTCCAGACCCTTGAGTCGATGTAGCCGCCGGTAGCGACCACTGTTCCGTCAGCCTTGGAAAGTAGCTTGAACCAGTTTCTGGCCGTGTTCATGGGAGGGGCCGGAACACAGCCTGATGCGTCACAAATGTCCACTGAACTGAACAGGGAAGCGGCATCGCTGCCCCCGGCTACCATGACTGAATTGCCCGACAGTAAGGCTGCCGCCGCGCCGTCCTTGGCGTTGCTCAGAACGCCC
>CAIYCT010000268.1 GCA_903924765.1 uncultured Rhodospirillaceae bacterium
CCGAACGGATAGCCCTTCTGCGTGACGTCGAAACTATCCTTGAGACCGATCTGCGGTCGCATGCCGGGACGTTGATCAAGGACAACTTTATTTCCATCATACTTGACCTCACGGTCATGGGCATTCTAATCACCACTGCCGTCCTGATTGCGTTACGGCAATCCCTCTCTTTATCCAAGTCTCTTGCCGCCATCAGCAGCGATATGCAGGCTTTAGCAAGTGGGAAACTTGACCAGAATATCACTGTTTCCAATCACCCAAATGAGATCGGAGAAATTACGCGCAACATCGAGAAATTCAGAGAAACACTGATACTCAACGCCGAGCTTTTTCAAGTTAATGAATATGTCGCCGAGAAGCACAAGAATGCGACCGAGATCCTGAACGCGGCAATCGATGCGATCGGTGAAGGGTTCGTAATCTATGATGATCAAGATAGATTGCTGATGTGCAACGAGAAGTATCGCGAGATTTATGCTGAATCGGCCGATCTGTTTCAGGCAGGGACGACGTTCGAGGAGATTATCCGGACCGGGGCCGAACGCGGCCAGTACGCCGAAGCGGAAGGACGCATCGATGAATGGGTGCAAGAGCGTCTTGATGCCCATCGACGTGGTGGAAAGCGCATCATCCAGAAACTTGGCAACGGAAAATACATTCGTATTGAAGAACGGACCACGCCGCAAAATTATATCGTCGGCGTTCGGGTGGACGTCACCGATATTCAACTAGCGCGCCTTGATGCCGAAAAAGCAAACCAGTTCAAATCACATTTTCTCGCCAATATGAGCCATGAGTTGCGCACTCCAATGAACGGCATATTGGGCATGGCACATCTCGCACTCAGCCAAGATCTGCCAAAGGATGTGCATAACTATATAGAGACCATTGAGCAGTCCACCAAGCGCCTGCTGGGCGTCGTAAACGGCATTCTTGACTTTTCCAAAATCCAGGCGGGAGGACTTTCGATTGAGACGGAACCGTTCGATATCCGCACACTGATCCAAGATCAACTCGCACTGGTTAATCACGCTGCCGACGCCAAGGGGATCAATCTTGCCGTCGAATTTGACAATGACATCCCGCCGATTCTGATTGGCGACCCGTTCAGAGTTGGCCAGATCGTCATGAACTATCTCGGCAACGCCATCAAGTTCACCGATATGGGCTCCGTCGTGGTCAAGGTTTCGCAGGCATCCGCCGGAGATGACGATCTGGCTCTAACCGTCTCGGTATCGGATACCGGCATCGGGTTGAGTGACGAACAGAAGGCCATGCTGTTTTCGCCGTTCGTCCAAGCGGAATCCTCTATATCCCGACGATATGGCGGCACTGGGCTAGGATTATCGATTTGCAAGAAATTGGCTGAGTTGATGGGAGGGTATGTCAGCGTTGAGAGCACACTCGGCAAAGGCAGCTCATTCCATTTCACTGTGAATCTCAGGCGTTCCGCCACGGGAGGTGGAAAACATGAGGAAAACCGCCCCAAGCGTTCTGGCGCCAAAAGTGCCCAGAACTACGAGATTCTGAGAGGGACGCGCCTGCTACTGGTGGAGGACAACGACGTTAATCAAAAGGTTGCGTTGGGCATCCTCGGTGCCGGCGGAATATCCGTCGACATCGCAGGCAATGGCGCTGAGGCCATTTCAAAAATTGAAGTGAACGATTACGAAATCATCCTGATGGATTTGCAGATGCCAGTCATGGATGGGCTGACTGCCACCAGGAAAATTCGCGAACACGAAAAGTATGCCGATCTTCCGATTATCGCCATGACCGCAAACGCCATGGCGGAGCATCGGTCTCAATGCATCGACGCGGGGATGAACGATTTCATCAGCAAGCCATTCAACCCAGCCGATTTATTCCGGACCATATGGAAGTGGGTAACGGGGGAGAGCGACGCCGAGATGTTTGGTGCGCTTAACTTCGATGACGGCGACATTCAGTTGCCGGGCCAGATTCCTGGCTTAGACATCCGTGCAGGTTTACGCCGGGTTGCAGGGATGAAGGGGCTTTACCTCAATACCCTTCGGAGCTTCGCTGAACAGCAAGGCGA
>CAIYCT010000269.1 GCA_903924765.1 uncultured Rhodospirillaceae bacterium
GGTGGCCGTGGATTTGGACGGCTTGGAGGGCGCGGGCTTAAGCGGCGGCGTGAGAGGAGATTCGGGGCGATGACGTTTGACGGGCGGCGGCGTTTCCGATTTTGGTAAACTTATGGCCGGTTTTGGTTGGATCAGCTTGGGAGGGTGTTTAGCCTTTGCTCCAGGTTCGGATTTGACGAAGTAGAACACCCCGCTATCGGACACCAGCGGCAACTGCCCAAAATCGTTGGCTAAGGTCTCGCTTAAGCCCACAATCAACGCGCCGCCGGGATTGAGCAGCTTAGCCAATTTGGCCTGAACCGCCTTGCGCACTTCGGTGTCGAAATAGATCGAGACGTTTCTAAACAGGATCACATCTTGATGGGACAAGTCGTCCGGATAGACCTCGTCCAACAAATTAAGGCGCTTGAACGTCACCATCTGGCGTACGTCCTGGTTCAACTGATAGCGCGACGCCCCACAAGGAGTAAACCATTTCTGCGCCATGTCCGGCGGCATGTTGCGAAACGATAGTCCCGAATAAATGGCGTTTGCAGCCCGAGACAGAACAAGACTGTCGATGTCGGTTCCCGTCACGTCGAAGCGGAGAGCCGCCGTCTTGCCAAATTTTTCCAGTATGGCGATGGAAAGCGAATAGGGTTCCTCGCCGGTCGAACATCCGGCGCACAGAATACGAACCTTTCGCCCGACCGCTTTTTCGCCCACCAGCTTCGGCAGCAGCCTGTTGGTCAACAAATCAAGATGCTGAGTCTCGCGGAAAAAATAGGTTTCATTGATGGTCAGCAGATTGACCAGCGCCTGGAATTCTTGTTCCTCGCTTTCAACGCATTTCAAGTAGGCATCGGCGTTGCCGATTAGCCGCTCCTTCATGCGGGTCGCCACCGCCCCTTTCAGCACCGACACCTTGTCGGCATCGAAGATCAACCCGCAGACTTGACGTATATGGGCTTTCAATGGATCGAGATTCTGAGACCCTAAAGTCTGGGGCGCAGGATTTTGGGGGCCAAGATCCATGACGGCCATCTCTTAGACCACGGCTCGGGAAGCGGAAGCTGCCAGATCGCACATTTCCGCCGCCAATTGGATCGGCGAAAGAACTTTCTGGACACACCCCGACTTGATTGCCTCGTTGTTCATGCCGAACACCACCGAAGAGGCTTCATCTTGCGCCAGAGTGGCGCCGCCCGCCTTGACGATGCGTTCCATTCCGCAAACCCCGTCCCGCCCCATGCCGGTCAAAATAATCCCGACAGCGCGGGAGCCGAATGACTCCGCAACCGAGGACAACAACACGTCGCAGGATGGCCGGAAGAACTGCTTCTTCTCATGCTCCAGCAAACGCAACATGCCCGAACGCTGGACCACCAGATTGGTATCTGACGGAGAAATATAGACGCAGCCAGGTTCAAGGATGTCGCCATCCTTAGCCAAACGGACGGACAACGGCGATTTGGAATCGAGCAACTCGGCCAATCCTTGGGCGAAACCATCGGCGATATGTTGGGCAACCACCACCGGATGCGGAAAGTGCTGCGGTAAATCACCCAGTAGGGCGGTCAAGGCTCCGGGACCGCCGGTGGAAGACGCGATGGCGAAGACCAATCGATGCGAATCATCCATTTGCGTCAACAGGGGCGGAGTCTTTTGTGCCGCTTTGGGGGATTTGCGGATATGAGTGATGACCTTCACCCCGTTCAGCAGCATAACCTTGTCCCGCAGCGCCGCTCCCTGATTGACATCGGGCTTGGCGATCACATCCAATGCCCCACGCGATACCGCCTCGAACGCTAATTTGGCGTCGCTTTGGCTGCTGACCACTAAAATGGGAACTGCGGTGGCGGCCATGATCTCGCTGATCGCGTCAAGTCCCCCCATCACCGGCATGACAATGTCCATGGTCACCAGATCGGGTTTCAACTCCTTGGTCATGGCAACCGCCTGGACGCCGTCCTCGGCTTCGCCAACTACCTTGATCTGGTTTCCCTCTTCCAATAAGGAACGCAGGATATTGCGCACCATGACGCTGTCGTCAACCACCAGGACCCGAATTTGTCCCTTATTTGGCATATCAGCCGTCCACCTTGTCGGGAGCGCGCAGTTGATAGCGGTGCACCAAGGTTTCCAACTGATTGGACAGGCCGGTCAAGTTGCGGGCGACTTCGGAAATGCGGGTAATGGATTCCGCCGTCTGACTGCTGGCCCCGACAATCTCGCGCAACGCAACCACCACTTGACCGCTGGCGGTGCGCTGCTGTTGCGTTGCCAGGGAAATCTGCTGGGCGGCGGTGCTAGAATCATGGGCGGCGGTTTCCAGTTGCGTCAACATGGTCGCTACCTTGCTGGATTCCGACATGCCCGCATCGATGCGAACGGCTCCCTTCTCGGCGGTGACCACCAGATTGCTGATGGCGTCCTGGATTTCGCCCACCTTGTCGGCGATTTCCCCTGCCGAATCGGTGACGCTATCGGCCAAGCGCCGGATTTCGCTGGCAACCACGCTGAAGCGTTTTCCCGCCTCGCCAGCGCTGGACGCTTCCAAAGCGGCGTTGAAAGCGATCAATTTGGTTTGGTCGGCCACAGATTCGATAATCTGCATGATCTTGCTGATTTCTTTGGACTTGCGCCCCAGTTCCTCGATCACCTTCAGACTGTGCTGATTGTCGGTACGGATTTCCTCCATGCGATCCAGCATGGCCTGCATGGCCTCCGACCCGGCCTTGCTGTTCTCCCAGGTTCTGTCGGCCAGAGACACCACCGACTGGGAATGTTCCGCCACCTGAGACGACGACGACGACAGCTCTTCCATGGTCGAGGTAATCTCCGCCACCGACGAGGACATTTCGCTGGCGGTCGCCGCCTGATCTTCCACCGCGCTGGAAATTTCCTGGGTGGCGCGATGGACCGCTTTGGAATCGCTTTCGATGTGCTCGGCCATCTCGCTTTGAGTCTTGCGGCGAATCTCGGACTTGCGGTCGTTCTCGCGGCGTTCCTGATCGGCATAGGCCAGCTTGGCTTTGACCGTGCGCAACATGATGATCAGATCGTAGAATTCCTTGGCGGACTCGGCGGGAATTTCATGGGTGTAATCCTGCCGGGCGATGGCGTCGAAATGCTGTTCGAACCGCTTGAGCGAACCGGTAATGTTCTTCAGCACTTGCGTATTGAAATAAGCCGACGCCACGATACCCGCCACAACCGAGACGCCGATAACCTCCGCCCCCGCTCCAAAAGCCCCCAACAGACCGACCACAATGATGGCAAGACTTGAAACCCCTAACGACCCATAAAGCCGTCCGGTGATGCTGCTAAGCGCGCTAATGATCTGATAGATTTTGCCCGTCGGCACCGCGCGACCATCTTCGATGCGAATGCCCTTGGCTTTGCCTTCGCGCACATGCGTGTACAAGGCTTCATGCTCTTGGCGCTGTTCCTGGGTGGGTTTGAAGCGGATCGAGATATATTCCTTGACCTCGCCGTTTTCCAACAAGGGTGTGACGTTGGCCCGAACCCAATAATGATCGCCATTTTTGCAGCGGTTCTTGACATAGCCTTCCCACGGACGGCCACTCTTGATCGTCTTCCACAGATCGGAGAACGCCTCTTTCGGCATACTGGGATGACGGATGATGTTATGGGGGGCACCGATCAACTCGTCTTCTGCGAAACCGCTGATCTTAACAAAAGCCGCGTTGACGAACGTGATCTTGCCGCCGGTATCCGCCCGCGAAGCAATCAGCTCGTTATCCGGCAACTCAACTTCACGGTTGGTGATCGGCTCGTTGACCCGCATCTGACTCTCGCCCCCATTCAATCAACTTTCTACGGACGAATCATTTTCCCCTTCCGCAGTCGCAGGGAAAGATAACTCAACTCGCCCCCATAGAGAAGCGCTTGCCCGAACAGCCCCCTTAAAAAGACCCTTTTACGGCTAGGGCTAAACTTAATTCGTATCTCTCCAATCTTTGAATGCCCTCTGCGAATTTTTCAGGTAGAAATAAACTTAAATTTATAGATTTAGGTGGCTGTCATTATGTTCTGGGGGGAATTGAAGCAGATACGCTTGCGGCCCGGCGTCTCCACCGCCTTCATTCTGCTGGTTGTTCCACTGATAGGCATTTTGGTCAGCTATGTTTATCGAACCAGCGCCGATCTGGCTTTGGCCCAGGCCGACCGGGACATGGCCCGCATAACTCGTGACATTACGGACGATGTCGAAAGCTTACTCAACCCCGTTGCCAGGGTCGTCGAAAGCATCGCCGTCCAGGCGCGGCTCAACCAAAGCCAACTTCGGCAAATGGACGGGCTGCGCTATTTCCTGGATCAGGTTGAAAACCTCCCGCAATTGGAGAGCCTGTATTTGGGATTTGAACGGGATGCCTCCTTTTACCAAGCCTTGCGTTTGAAGGGCGTTAACAACTATGGCCCCTTACAACGCATGCCGCCCCCCGACGCCAATTACGTCTTGCGATTGTTGGACAAAACCTCGTCCGAGCGGGCGGACAGCTACATTTATCTGGCCGAGTGGGGCAATGTAGTCCGGGTCGAACGTGGCCCCGGCACCTACGACCCCCGCCCTCGCCCCTGGTACAAAGGTGCATTCACATCCGACTCGACGGTGATATCCGACGTTTTCGCCTTTGCGAGCACAGGCACAGTCGGCTTGACCGTATCACGCCGAGTTGAAAGCGATGAAGGTGTCGTCATCGGCGCGGTGGGGGCCAACATCTCACTTTCCAGGCTTTCCGCCTTTCTTGATGAAAGAAAAATTGGCGCGCAAGGCAGCGTCTTCATCATCGACAGCGATGGGTTTCTAATCGCCCATCCCAACCCTGCCATGGGGATTAAAGTCGATGGCAAGACCGTGTCCTTGTTGAAGGCGACCGAGATCGACGACCCCATCGTCGTCGATGCCGTCCGCGCCTATCAGAATGGTGCAGGCAGCTTCTTCACCGCCCCGCTTGGGGCCAAGCAACTGACATACCGCGCATCGTTCACGCCGTTTCCCGAACGGTTCGGAAAAAAATGGACCATCGGCGTCATTGTCCAAGAAGACGAATTTATCGGCCCGCTTAAACGCTTGAGTCTGCGTTTCGTCGCCATGGGAGCCGCGATCATCTTCATCTCTATTCTGGCGATTCTTTGGCTGTCTCACCGCCTAACTCAACCGCTTTCAATCATCGTCAGAGAGACCGAAAAGATCCGCGAGTTTAACCTGGACGGCGAAATGGATATCAAATCGCGCATCACCGAAGTCAACGAGTTGGCTCAGGCTGTCCAGGCGATGAAACGCAGCCTACGGTCCTTCGGCGCTTACGTCCCCAAGGCGTTGGTGCGCAACATCGTCGCGGCCCAAGGGTCCCCGCAAGTAGGTGGCGAACGCCAGTCCCTGACCGTGATGTTCACGGACATCAGAAACTTCACCCACAACACCGAACATCTGCCACCAGAAGATGTCGCCAATTATTTATCGTTGTATTTCAAGGAAATGTCGTCCTCTATCCACAAACATAAGGGCGTCATCGACAAATATATCGGGGACGCGATCATGGCGATTTGGAACGCGCCCGTAGAAGATCCCGATCATGTGGCTAATGCCTGCCGGGCCATGCTGGCCTGCCGCGACGTCAGCGCACACATCGACCAACTGGGCCAAGCCAACGGAACGCTGTCCGTCTATACCCGGTTCGGTCTGCATTGCGGACAGGCAATGGTGGGCAATGTGGGGTCCGAGGACAGGATGCAATTCACGGTTTTGGGTGGTGCCGTCAATCTGGCCTCGCGGTTGGAGGGGATGAACAAATATTACGGCACGCAACTTCTGGTCAGCGACTCCGTTGAACGAGAAACCAAGGGACGATTCTTGTTCCGCTGGCTTGACCGAGTCGCACCATCCGGTGTTTCTTTGCCGTTGGATATTTACGAGCTTGTGGGCGAATTAGGTGCCCATGCCGCCACCCCACCCAACGACCAGGATCTGGCCCGCTGCAAAGACTGGGAACTTTGCGTCGCCCTTTATCTTGGCCAAGATTGGTCCGGTGCCGCTCAAGCCTTGACCGCCTTTCTTGATGCCTGGCCTAACGACGTTCCGGGGAAAATCCTGGCCGAGCGTTGCGCCGACCGCATCCAATCCCCACCGCCGCCGGATTGGGACGGAGCCCAGCATTATGACAAGAAGTAAGATCATGACTAGGCGAGGGTTTTTCGCGTTTCTGATTGTCGCGCTTTTGGCTGTTTCCGCTCCGGTCTGGGCGGAAACGACCATCGTTTTGGCTCATTCCAACAAGAACGACCCCCACGACAATCCCACTGCGGCCATGGCGATGACCTTCAAAGAGCAGGTCGAACGGAAGTCCAACGGCGCGATCAAGGTTCAAATCTTCCCCGAGAACCAACTGGGAGGCGATGCGCAAGCGGTTGCTTTGGTCAAAAAGGGCGTCATCCAAATGGCCATTTCCGCCATCGGCGGCATCATTCATGACTATCAGCTGATTTCCGCCATGGACTTTCCCTTCGCCTATCATCGGGTCGAAGAAGCCTATACCGTATTCGACGGACCTTTTGGCCAATGGGTGCGCGCCGACATCGAAGCCAAAACCGGTGTGGCGATTTTAGGCTTTGGAGATACCGGCGGGCTGTTCGTCCTGACCAATTCCAAACGCCCCATTCATCATCCCTCGGACTTGAACGGATTGCGCATCCGCACCATGGCCGCCGATTCCCACCGGAATCTGGTGAGCAGTCTGGGTGCCGAGGCCGTCACCGTCCGCTGGGAGCATGTCTTCGACGCCCTCCAGACGGGTTTGGCCGACGGCCAAATGAACTCCATCGCCACAACCCGCTATGGGCGTCTGTTTGTGGTTCAAAAATACATGACACTGACCAACCACGCCTATGTGCCGTTCCTGTGGACTGCCAATCCGGCCTTCATGGCCGCTTTGTCCGAGACCGACCGCGCCACGGTAATGGCAGCCGTACAGGCTGGTGTGCAAGCTAGTCGGGACATGGCCATCAAGGCCACCGGAGCCGAACTTCAAGCCCTGTTGCCTTCGGTCCAGATCGTTTATCCGACCGAAGCCGAACTGAAGGAATTCAGCCTTGCCACCCAGCCCCCCATGCGCGCTTTTATCGAAACGCAATTCGGCGCGAATGGCACACGCTTCCTGGACGACTTTTTGGCCGCCGTCGACCAAGCCCATCGCCCCCAAGCCCCGAAGAAATAAATCCGGGGCTTGGGAACGCGTTATTTCGGCATGAATCTGCGAGCCAGTCGAACCAGTTTCGGAACGATCTCGGGGCGCAACAAGCGATTGTCAAACCCTTTGAGACGGATGTCGTTTTCGGCCAAACACAGCTCGAAGAAGGCTTTAGGCGAAAGATCCATACCCGTCATGCCGTGCCCCCCCGAGAGAGTGAAATTCGCATCGCTGGCAACGCCCTCCGCGTCGAGGCCGCGAGCAATGCCAATCCGTTCCCAGATCAGGTAGCCCCACACGGCCAATTCCTTCATGACGAAGCGAAGGCGCGACAGAAGCGGCAAGGACTTGCGATGCCACGCAACCCAGTTGGCAAAGAATAAGATGTGGCGCGCTTCCTCTTGAATCACCGGCTCGAAAGTTTCGACCAATTCGGCGGGGAAGTATCCTGACCGCCGCGCCATTTCAAACAATCCAAACGCGAAGAAACTGTCGATACATTCGCTGTATCCCGTGACCAACCAAGCCCAAAGCGGGTCGGCGGGCGGCGGATAGGCGGGTTCGGCGGCAAGCTGAATGCCATAAGCGGCCACCAATGTGCTGAGCACGACCTTGTGGCGGGCTTCCTCGGCTGCATCCATGTCTAGCGCTTGGCGCAGCAACGGGTCTGTGCCCAGCTCGGCAAAGGTCTTGACGTTGATGGAGGCACGGCCTTCGGTTTGGACGGCAATGTCCCAAATGGGAAGCGACGTCACGCGCTTCAAGCTGTCCGCATCCAAGGGCGGCCACTCCATGACCGCCGGTTTATAGGGGTTGTGGGTATCAAGAAGCATGCGACAGAACAAGGTTTTATGGGCTTCGGAACCGATCCTTACCGGGTCTGACGTTTCCGCCCCACGCCATTCATACATGGCTTGTTCTGCGGCAATGGCTGGATTACTGGGCATGATTGCCTCTTTCAGTAGAAGGAAAAGTTGGTACATCAATGCATCATATGGCCGTCATGACTGCCCTCCATCTCCGAGGCGGAGTTGACCTTGACGGTGACCGTTATGGGGCCGGACTTCTGAAACGTCAGCGTTAAGGGGAATGAGGAGCCTTCCTTCAGCGGCTCCTTCACGCCCATCAACATGATGTGCAATCCGCTGGGTTTAAGCTCTACAGGCGCACCGGGTTCGATATCGATGCCATCCACAGGACGCATTTTCATGACGCCGTTCTCGACCAAGTGCGTATGCAGCTCGGCCTTGTCGGCGGCGGGGGTAGACGCGGCAATCAGACGATCCGGTTCCTTGCCGTTGTTGGCGATGGTCAAATAGGCCGCGCCATACTTGGACTCTCCGATCGTGGCCCGCGCCCAAGGATGACCGATTATCAAATCGCCGACCATGTTTTCATGTGCGACGGCGGCATAAGTCAGCAGACAGAGGAAAAGCGCCGACGCCAATTTAACTGTAATTTTGTAAGTCATGATCTCTCTCCTGGAGTTGGACGTGTTTTCTGTGCCTCAACACAGCGCCCGTTTTGGACTGGACTTGCGCAGACGCCATTGATCGGGTCGATTGGTGACGAAGTGGTGGAGCGCGGATAGATTGAAAATAACCAGCCATTCCCCATCCATTTCAGCGCCATGGTCGCGAAGGGAGGGAATAAGCCGCGAGAAGGTTTCCGTGCGCACGCCGATTCTCTCGGCCATCATGTGCTTGCGCCAAGGCAGCTTGACCTTGCTTTCTCCCTTGCTCACCTGGGGAATGGTCAGAATCAATTTGGCCAAGCGTTGCAGCGGCGGCATGGATTTAAGGCAGGATATGTCTTCGACCAAGCGTTCCTGTCTTTCATAGAGATGGAACATCGCTTTTTTGATCAACTCATCCTTTGCCGTGACCTTATCAGGATCGAGAACGGCAAATTTCCCGCCGATGGTCACTCGGGCCATGAAAATCCGGCCCACTTGGAACAAGGCCTCTTCGCCGAAAAAAGCCCCGGAATCCAAGATTTCAACGATCTTGCCGGTTTCAGGGACGGTCAGGATGGCTTGGCCGCTGATGATGGTGAAAACCCCCTTAGAATTCTCACCCTTCTCAAACAGAAGCTGGTTTCTTTTGACGGTATGGATGGCGATGGCATCGCTCTCAATGCCATCTGGACTGATCCCAAACAACGGCTCCACATACCGAGTGGCCGGATAAAAATCGATTGTCATGATGCGCTCTCCTTGCCCCCCTTAATCGGGGACGACAATTTCGTTCCAAAAACTTAGACGGCTTGGAAACGAGGAGGAGACCGGGACGAATGATTGGAATTAAGATTGACGGAGGGCGGTTGAGTTTGGTCGTCGCGAAGGGTGCTGACCTGATGGAAATAGAACGTGTCACGCCCGACAAAAAGCAAATCAGCAACTTGATCCAAGCCGCCATGCAAAAGCGGCAGGCAAAACGCGCAGAGGTCCGGCGCTGAGTGATGTCCTTGCGTATCCGCGTCATTACCCGTCTGTGACAGCGGCACCAGACCGCGACTGGTGCAAATGGCGTTATTGTCGAATAATCGGCCATCATGGGACAACTGCGACGGCAAGGCCGCTCCAGCGGCCAAGTTGAAGGCGATTAGGACAAGTCCCAACCACGATATAATCCGTCGTTTGAACGAAACCGTCATGATTAAAGGGATATCCCTTAACGGGATTGGGGTCAAGATCGACGGCCCCCGCACAGAAACCTTCGAATAGTAATCCCAA
>CAIYCT010000270.1 GCA_903924765.1 uncultured Rhodospirillaceae bacterium
AAAAGGTGATCGGAAGACGTTGGTCAGTCAGCTTCAAAGCGCAAAAGAGTGGTGTTTGGATTTCGCTAAGAATGTGGGGGCCAACGTGGTTGCCGGTATTATCAACGGACATCTGACCTGATAGACGTGACGGATCGTTAGGGACAAGCTTGGTTGGCAGGCTGGTGGCGCGACAGGGAGAAAGGGAGAATCATATGACTGACCGGACGCAGGACCCTCTACTGGCGCCAGCCACGCCGACCACCGCTGATGTGTTCGACCGTATTGGTCGTATCGCCCATGCCGGGCTTGACCAGACCGTGACGCTTCGCGATATTCTGCGGGAACTCGACCACGAGTCTTTTGTCGTGGTGGTTCTGATCCTCCATTTTCTCAACGGCATTCCCATCCCCAATCCGTTATTCTGTGTCATGATCGGCGTGTCGGCGGCGCTGATTGCCGGGCAGGCGGTGCTCGGGCGGACGTTCCTGTGGTTACCGGGCGTGCTTCTGCGGCGGACGATCAACCGGGACGCGCTCAAACAGGGGTTGCTGAAGAGCCAACCCCTCATCGGATTCCTGCGCCGCTGGACGCGACCCAGGCTTGCCAATTTTACCACCCGGCGGGCCGCGAGGCTGCTCATGTGTCTGGTGGTGGTACTCTCCCTGGTCATCGCCACCATTCTTCCGATCGGTAATTTCATGATTTCAATCGGAATTGTCGTGATGTGTTTGGGCCTGTTGATTGGGGACGGTGCTTTTGTTTTGGTCGGGACCGCGGTCGCCCTGTTTGGGGTTGCGTGGGCGACGATGGTCATGGGAGGATTGGTCCTGGTTGCGTTTGTGGCAATCAAGAGCGCCATCGTCGGTCACATCGTCCTGTGGTAAAAGTATGGAAGGCGAATTGCCATGAAAATAGTGACATGGAATGTGCTGAATTTAAATCAAGACGTTAAATCGATTGTTGAATTTATTGAAGGTTGTGATGCAGACGTCTTTGCTTTGCAGGAATTGACCGAGACTCATGTTCGGGCGCTCGGTCAGGTAAAGGGATTCGAGCATCGAACAGCCCGAGATTTTAAGGAGGCCGGAGAGATGACTTATCTCGGTCTCTTGAGTAAGTTTCCGATCGTTGATGAAAAAGTGATCGAGTTTCCCCGATTTTCTGAATACAGCCCATCGGCGATCGGCCGGGCCATGAAATGGGAAGAATGCTTTGAGGCCCATGCGGTGACCATTGAACCCGATGGGGCGCCGTTGACCATTGTCAATCTCCATCTGACCAACGCGGCGCCACCGAGAGTCCGAATCCAGGAGCTTGAACGTATTGTTGAGCAATTCAAGAATTGTCAACGCCTGGTGATTTGCGGCGATTTCAATACTTTTGCGACGCCGCTCCTTAATGTTCTGATCGGCTGGCAGTATAGTTTCAGGCTCACCGACTTATTTATTCGGGAAATCAGCCAGTTGCGGGCATGGGCGGCCGAACGGACTCTGCATCTGGTGGATAATCGCTCGCCGACTTTTGCCGGCTACCGCTTGCTTGGGTTCCGATTAGACCATTTTCTGGTGCGTGGCATTGGCATACCGTCCTTGACGGTTGAACCCAAGACCTTCGGTTCCGATCATCATCCGGTGATGATAACGACCTGAAGCGCGGGGGGCACGGCCCCCCGCCGGTTCAAAATTTCGCCACAGCCAGCACGCCGTTAAGCCCGCCGAAGGCGAAGGAGTTGGAGAGCGCCACCCGGATATCCAGATCGCGGGCGGTGTCGGGCACGTAATCGAGATCGCAGACCGGGTCGGGTTCGCCGAAATGGATGGTGGGCGGCGCCACGCCGTGGCGCAGAGCCTCGACGGTGGCCAGCAACTCCAACGCTCCGGCGGCGCCCAGGGCGTGACCGAACATGGATTTGGAGGACGAGACCGCCAACCGCCGGGCGTGGAACCCGAAGGCCTGGTGGATCGCCTGGGTTTCGGTGGCGTCGTTGGCGGCGGTGCCGGTGCCGTGGGCGTTGATGTACTGAACGTCCTCGGGGTTAAGCCGGGCGTCGGCCAGGGCCGCCGAGATGGCCCGGGCGGCGCCGTTCACGTCGGGAGCGGTGATGTCGCGGGCGTCGGCGCTCATGCCGACGCCGATCACCTCGGCCAGGATGTCGGCGCCCCGGGCGTGGGCGGACTCGAGACTTTCCAGCACGAACACCGCCGCGCCTTCGCCCAGCACCATGCCGTTGCGGTTCCTGGAGAAGG
>CAIYCT010000271.1 GCA_903924765.1 uncultured Rhodospirillaceae bacterium
ATCCCCTGCGTTCGAATTCCTTAAGTTGACGGCTGATCACTTCGCGGGCGGTGCCCAACTCCACTGCCAATTCCTGGTGGGTGGCGGCAACCGTGTCCTTACCGCGCGCGTGATTCAAAAGACATGACGCTAATCGTTGCTCGATGCGCCCGAACGCCACCTCCTCGATCAGCATCAACAGGTCCGAGATCCGGCTGCCATAGGCTTTGAATACGAACATGCGAAAGCTGGGCGATGTGGACAGCAAGTCCTGAAAGGCGCTCATGGGCAAGGCTTGGGCCTGGATGTCGGTTTCGGCCACTCCTTCGGCATCGTAACAGACTCCGCTCATCAGGCAGGCGGTGGTGACGATGCAGGTCTCGCCCGCCTCCACTCGGTACAGCACGATCTCACGACCGTTCTCGCCGACCTTCTGGACTCGCACTTGACCGGACAACAGGATCAAATAGGCTTGGCAAGCGCTGCCCTCGTTGAACAATACCGTTCCCGCCGGGGCGGCCATGTGGCGGCTAAGGTCGCGCAACCGTTGGCGCGTCACCGGATCAAGGACGGATATGGCCTCTAATTGTTCGGTCCAGTCTGTTTCCGCCAACATCGCCCCCTTTCTTGTGACCAGAATGATACTAACCGAAGGATTCACTTCCGCCGCCATGATTCTGTTATGGTGCGGTGCGGTATAACTGTGCTAGCTGTTTATCCATATCCCGAAAGGACCGCTCTTGGATCACGGAAAACTCGATCAGTCGGAAGCCCTTGTGCTGGACCAGATCTTGGCCCGAATCTCGACCCATGCGCCGCCGCCGGGGGTCAATCTGGATGCGACCTTTGGGGCTTGGAGCGAGCCTGCCGGACGGGAGTATATCGACGCCATTTATCGCCCCAAGCCGATCGAAAGTTTGCTGACGGAAGATTTGATCATCCGCCGCCAGTGGTTTTTGGTGACGCTGCCCCATGTGGCGAGCAAGGAAGACGTCATTCAGATCATCGTCCGCGCCGGTCAATGCGGTTTGCTCGATGGATTCGACATCCATGATCGGGGCGACTTTTTTGGCCTTAGCCGCAGACAACCCACTCGATTGGCGCGCTTTGCTCAGGAATGGCTGGCCCCGCAATTGGATGAGGCTCCCATCGCCTGCACGGCCGAATTGCTGTTGGCCCGAGCTGCTATTCAAGAGGCCAGACGGGGCGTGGGCCTTTGGCCGCCGACCTTCATCCAACCTGAACAGCGTCCGGCCATCGAAGTGGAATTGGTGATGCTGGCCCAATCCACCAAGGCGTTCGGCTGGATCAAGGATAAGAAAGCGCCGGTGGTGTTCCGTTCGGCGGCGCTGGCCAAAGTGGCGCCGGGAGCGGGTAGCAAATCCACCGACAAAGCTCTGGCCGATAAGCTGGCGGCGGCGGAAAAGAAGATCAACCAACTGAACGAGCAACTTCGGCTTGCACAGACCGAGTCGGGTTCCGGCGACGATTCCAAATTCGCCGGTCGGTTCAAGCGCCTGTACCGCGAACATGTACAGAACTATCACCCCGACAAACTTTCGGGCCGCTCCGAACTGGACCGCAAGGTGGGCGAGGAAGTCACCCGCATCCTGAACCATCTGTATCAAGCGATTAAGGCTTAGAGTCTTCCTTGCCGCCATCGGCCAGGGTGCGCAGTTGACGACCCGCCACCGCCAGCATGGCCAGATCGATCCGGGACATGGCTCGGATTTCCGCCAAAGTGGATTCGCAGCGACTGACGTCGGCCTTGTGGGCCTCGGCCCAATTGGAAATCAAAAGCGATGTGGCGGCGGGGTCCATGGAGCCGATGCCGGAATAAAAACCAATGATCCGGTGGGCGATCTCGCGTTGCTGGGCGTGCAAATCTTCAAGCGCGGCGGCGCCCGCCAGTTTTTCCCAATAGCCGTGGCTTCCCATCTGTTCCGCCGCAGCGCGCAACCGCCCCAGTCCGAACCGTGCCCCCACATCGAAATAGACTTTGCCGACGATGTTGATTGGGGCGTCGAAATGTTCGGCAATGGCCAGGATGTCGCCGACCGAAGCCAAAACGATCAAATTCGCCACCCGCGCCGCTAAGGTTAGAGGCACGCCTTCGGCAACGTAATGGGAGGTGCGTTGAGACAGGGTTTCCGAAAGATCCTGGGGCAGAGCCTGGTGCAAGATGGTGTCCAACGCCTCGACGCCTTTGCGCAAGCGGTCGATGGTCTTGTTCATGTCCAAGGGTTTGACGGTCCAGCGCAGCACCCAACTGATCACTCGTTCCAGCAGACGATTGACCTCGGCCAGCATCGAGGTTTGGATGGCGGCGGAGACCTCCCCGTCCAACGCTTCAATTTCCCCCCACACGCCGACCAAGCGATAGGCGTCACGGGCGACGATGAAGGCGCGGACAATCTCAACCGCGCCATGGCCGGTTTTTTCCGCCATGTCGGCCAGGAACGCAACACCCAAGCGGTTGACCAGACCGTTGATCACTTGAGTGGCGATGATTTCACGATGCAGCCGGTGATGGGGGATATCGTCCATGAATCGCCCACGCAACACGGTGGGGAAGTAAACCCTTAGTTCGTCGGCCAGCGAGGGATCGTCTGGCAATTCGGAGTCCAATACCTCGTCATACAGCCATAATTTGGCATAGCCCATCAGCACCGCCAGTTCGGGGCGGGTCAGTCCCATTTGCGCGGCGGCGCGGCGGGTTAGGGCTTCGTCGTCGGGCAGGAACTCGATGGCGCGGTCAAGGCGCCCCAATCTTTCCAGTCGCCGCATGAATTGGCCCAGAGCGTCCAATTGCTCCACCGCTTGCGATTCCATAAAAGTCAGGGCTTGGGTTTGCTGGTAATTGTCGCGCAGGACCAACGCCGACACTTCGTTGGTCATGGACGTCAACAAGGTGTCCCGTTGCTGGGCGGGCAGGCGTCCGGTCCGCACCAATCCGTCCACCAGAATTTTGATGTTGACCTCATGATCCGACGTGTCCACGCCCGCGGAATTATCGATGGCGTCGGTATTTAGATGCACACCCGCCGAGGCCGCTTCAATGCGACCCAATTGGGTCATGCCCAGATTGGCGCCTTCGCCGATGACCTTGGCGCGGATGTCGCGACCGTTGACCCGCAGTGAATCGTTGGCGCGGTCACCTGCATCGGCGTTGCTTTCCGCATGGGCCTTGATATAGGTGCCGATGCCGCCGAAGAACAGCAGATCGGCGGGATGGGTCAGCAAAACTCGGATCAGCTCGGTCGGCGTGATGTGGTCGACGGCAAGGCCAAGACACTCTTTCATCTGCGGGCTGACGGCGATTGATTTGGCCGAGCGGGGGAAAATGCCGCCGCCTTCGGACAGAAGGCCGGGCGCGTAGTCGGTCCAGGATTTGACCGCCTTGAAGGTCCGTTGGCGCTCTTGGTACGAAGTCTCGGGATCAGGGGTGGGGTCGATCATAATATGGCTGTGATTGAAGGCGGCGATCAGGTGGACCGACCGCGATTGCAACAAACCATTGCCGAACACGTCACCCGACATGTCGCCCACGCCGATGACGCGAATTGGATCTTTTTGGCAATCCACGCCCAATTCGCGGAAATGGCGTTTGACTGCTTCCCAGGCACCGCGGGCGGTGATGCCCATGGCCTTGTGATCGTAGCCCCGACTGCCGCCCGAGGCGAAGGCGTCGCCCTACCAAAAGCCACGCTCCACCGAGATAGCGTTGGCGATGTCGGAAAAGGTGGCTGTGCCCTTGTCGGCGGCGACCACCAAATAGGGATCGTCCGCATCCAGGCGCACCACCGCTGCCGGAGGGACGATGCCTTCGGGAGTCAGATTGTCGGTGACGTCCAACAAGCCTTGGATCAGCATCTGGTAGCAGGCGATGCCTTCCGCTTGGAAAGCGGCGCGGTCACCGGCGGCGGGTGGTCGCTTGACCACGAATCCGCCCTTGGCGCCCACTGGCACGATCACCGTGTTCTTGACCATTTGCGCCTTCATCAGGCCCAGGATTTCAGTGCGGAAATCCTCGCGCCGGTCGGACCAGCGAATGCCGCCTCGGGCCACCTTGCCGCCGCGCAAATGAATGGCCTCGACCCGGGGGCTGTAGACCCAAATTTCCACATGGGGGTGCGGTTGGGGCAATCCGTCTACCTTGCGCGAGTCCAGCTTCAGCGACAGATAGGGCTTGGGCGCGCCGGTTGCGTCGGTTTGATACGCGTTGGTGCGCAAGGTCGCGTCCATCAGGTTCAGGAACCGGCGCAAAATCCGATCATCGTCGGCGCTTTCCACCTGAGTGAGAAGCTCCTCGATGTGGGGGAGCGCGCCGTTTCGATCACCGACGAA
>CAIYCT010000272.1 GCA_903924765.1 uncultured Rhodospirillaceae bacterium
CAGAATCGCGCCCGAGGACCCCACCAGCGCGCCGGTCACGATCAGCAGATCGTTGGACAGCATGAAGCCGGTGGCGGCGGCGGCCCAACCGGAATAGGAGTTAAGCATGGACACCACCACGGGCATGTCGGCACCGCCGATGGCCATGACCATGTGAATGCCGAACAGCAGCGATATGGCGGTCATTACCGCCAAGGCGACGGTCCCGGCAGTGGCGGTTTCGGCGTGCAAGAATTCATGGCCGAACCAAATCACCACCAGCAATCCGATCAGATTGATGACGTGGCGGGCAGGCAACAACAACGGCTTGCCGCCGATTTTGCCCGACAGCTTGCCGAACGCGATCAACGAGCCAGAGAAGGTGACGGCGCCGATCAGAATGCCCACATAGATCTCAACTTCGTGAATGGACTTTTCCGCGCCGACGAATTCGACCGAATTGTCGATATAGCTGGCATAGCCGACCATGCAAGCGGCCAAACCGACCAAGCTGTGCATGAGAGCAACCAACTCGGGCATTTCGGTCATTTTGACCTTCTTGGCGGCGAACAGGCCGATGCTGCCACCGATGGCCATGGCGCCGATGATCCACGGCAACCCGTCAAAAGTGACGCGCGGGCCAGAAATCGTGGCGACGACAGCCAAAGCCATGCCGATGATGCCGAACAGGTTGCCCCGGCGCGAGGATTCCGGATTGGACAATCCGCCCAGGCTGAGAATGAAAAGGATGGTCGCTCCAATATAGGAGACGGTTGCGAGACTGGCTGACATTTACGCCCCCTTATTTACGGAACATCGCCAACATGCGACGGGTGACGGCGAAGCCACCGAACATGTTGATGGTGGTAAGCACGATACCGACGAACGCCAAACCGCGAATCCAATCGTCGGGGCGGTTCAACACTCCCGACAATGGCGGCGCGATCTGCACCAAAGCGCCAATAGCAATGATGCTGGAAATGGCGTTGGTAACGCTCATCAACGGCGTGTGCAAGGCGGGCGTGACGTTCCACACCACCATGTAGCCGACGAAGCAAGCCAGCACGAACACCGTGAAGTGGCCCAGGAAGGCCGCCGGAGCAAACGCGCCGATCAACCAGAACAAGGCCGCGCCGATACCGAACACCACGGCCAGCTTTCCAGCGGGCATGGGCTCGCCGGGTCCGTGACCATGGGCGGATTTCTTTTCCGGCATGGGAACAGCAGCCTTGGCCGCTTGCGGCGGCGTGGCGGGCGGCTTGGGAGCCGGTGGCGGCCAGGTGATCTCGCCGTCCTTGATGACGGTCAGACCGCGAATAGCCTCGTCTTCCATATTGACGTTGATCAGTCCGTCCTTGGTCTTGCACAATTCCTCGGTCAAGCGCAGCAAGTTGGTGGCGTACAGCGTCGAAGATTGCTTGGACAGGCGGCTGGGCAAATCCGTATAGCCGACGATGGTGACACCGTGACGCACCACCACTTCGCCCGGAACGGTCAGTTCGCAGTTGCCGCCCTGCTCGCCCGCCAAATCGACGATGACGCTGCCGGGCTTCATGCTTTGTACCATCTCGGCGGTGATCAGCTTGGGAGCTGGCTTGCCGGGGATCAAGGCGGTGGTGATGATGATGTCCACATCCTTGGCCTGTTGGGCATACATGGCGCGCTGAGCGGCTTGGAAGCCTTCGCTCATGACCTTGGCATAACCGCCGCCGCCCGAGCCTTCTTCTTCGTAATCAACCTTGACGAACTCGCCGCCCATGGACTTGACCTGATCGGCCACCTCGGCTCGGGTGTCGTTCGCGCGCACTATGGCGCCCAGGCTGACCGCAGTGCCCAACGCCGCCAAACCAGCGACGCCAGCCCCGGCGACGAACACTTTGGCCGGTGGAATCTTGCCCGCGGCGGTGATTTGACCATTGAAGAAACGACCGAATTGATTGGCAGCCTCGATCACCGCGCGATAGCCGGTAATGCCCGCCATGGACGTCAACGCATCCATCTTCTGGGCGCGCGACAAGGTACGCGGCAGTGAATCTATCGCCAACACCGTGACCTTGCGGGCGGCCAATTGCTGCATCAGGTCGGGATTTTGCGCGGGCCAAATGAAGCTGATCAGGGTCAAGCCCGGCTTCATCATCGCCACTTCGTCGGTGGTGGGTGCTCGAACCTTGAAGACCATGTCCGCGCCGGACCACAGCTCGGCGGCACTGCCCACGATCTTGGCGCCCACGGCGCTATAAGTCTGGTCGGCGAAATTGGCGCCGTCGCCCGCGCCGGTTTCCACCGACACCGCGAAGCCAAGCTTGATCAGTTTTTCGACCACATCCGGCACAGAGGCGATGCGCTTCTCTCCGGCATAGATTTCTTTTGGAATTCCAATTGTTAAGGGCATATTATTCTCATCAGGTCTATGGTTTCCCGCCCCATTTTGGGCGTTCTTCGCGTGTGATGAACACGGTGAACTTTTAAGGTCAGGATCCCCGGTTGAGTGGCTTTAAGCTCTTTACGTCGAAATTCCATAGCAGGTTGTTGGACGCATTTCTAGCCACCTTAGACCAATTGATAACAAAACAATATGAATTAGTAGCGAAAAGCTATCATTCCATTTGGTCTATCATTGAAGCCACCACATCCAGACCACGCCCCCAGAAACTAGGATCGCTGGCATCAAGACCAAACGGAGCCAACAAATCCGTGTGATGCAAGGTCCCGCCCGCTTTCAACAACTCTATGTATTTTTTATCGAAATCGGCCTCGCCACTTTGATAGACGGAATAAAGCGAATTGACCAAACAATCTCCGAACGCATAGGCGTATACGTAAAACGGCGAATGTACAAAATGAGGAATATAGGTCCAATAATGACGATATTCCTCATCGAACCGCAAAGCCGGACCCAGCGATTCCGACTGCACATCCATCCATATTTCACCGATGCGGTCTGACGACAACTCGCCATTACGGCGTTCGGTATGCAAGCGGCGTTCGAAATCATAAAAGGCGATCTGACGCACAACCGTATTGAGCATGTCTTCCACCTTGCCCGCCAACAACGCTTTGCGTTTCAAGGGATCGGTTTCCTGCGCCACCAAGGATTGGAACGTCAGCATTTCGCCGAACACGCTGGCGGTTTCGGCCAGAGTCAACGGTGTATTGGACAGAAAATACCCTTGATCGGCGGCCAAAACTTGATGCACGCCATGGCCCAATTCATGGGCCAAGGTCATCACATCGCGGGTTTTCCCAAGGAAATTGACCAACAAATAAGGATGTGCCGACGGCACGGTGGGATGAGCGAAAGCGCCGGGCGACTTGCCGGGCTGAACCGGCGCGTCGATCCAACCGTCCTTGAAGAACCGCCCGCCCACCTCGGCCATCACCGGCGAAAACTGGCCATAGGCGCTAAGCACGGTCTCTTGGGCTTGTTGCCAGGTGAAAGACCGCTCCTCGATCTTGGGCAAAGGCGCGTTGCGATCCCAATAATCCAATTTTTCCTGCCCGAACCACTTGGCCTTGAGGGCGTAATAGCGATGGGATAAACGCGGATAGGCCGCCTTGACCGCTGTCAGCAGCGCGTCCACCACCTGATCTTCCACTTGATTGGACAGATTGCGGTAGGACCAGGGATGCGCGTAGGCGCGCCAAGTATCCTCGACCTCTTTATCTTTGATCAAGGTGTTGGCAATCAAGCTGAAGACCGGCGCATTGTCACCCAAAACCGCGCCCAAAACCTTGGCGGCTTGACGACGCTTGGCTGGATCGGGATCGCTGAGCAAATGGAGAACTTCCGCCGAGGTCAGGGATTGACCATCCAGGGGAAACCGCAGACGGGCCATGGTCTCGTCGAACAGGCGGGTCCACGAGTTGCGACCGGCCACTGACTTGTCCAGAATGTATTTTTCCAACTCGTCGGACAATTGATGAGGACGATAGGCTCGAACCTCGTCCAGCCAGGGACGATAACGCTGGGCGATCGGCGACACCAGTTTTTGCTGGAATACCTCATCATCAAGATGATTGATCTCCAAGGTCACGAACAACGTAAGCGCGCCGATGGCGGTGGCCCGCTCTTGCACGCCTTGGTGAAAACGGCCGCGCTCGGCGTCGCTGACATTCTTGGCGTACCACAGTTGCGCAAAGGACAAAACCCGACCCAGCACTTCCGACAGCGTCTCGTAGGCGACGATCATTTGGCCGAACTGCTCGGCGCTTAAACTCGCCATGCGGCCTTGATAGGTTTTATGCAGCTCCTTGGCTTGGGCTTCAGCCAAATCCAGGTCCCGCTTCAAGGCATCGGCGTCAGGTCCTTGATACAAATCGGACAAATCCCATTCCGGCAACACACCCAATTCCGACGGTCCCTGTGCTGACATGACGTTCTCTTCTCCCAATGAGTCTCCAATCCGCTTAATATAGGGGCAACAGGGGGGAGAATAAACGACCATGAACAATGAATTCTTGTATCATTCCACGTTGCCGTCCATGGCGCTGGCCCAAGCCAAGCGCCTGGGAGACAGGCCCGCTTTATGGTCGAAGGCCAAGGACCTCTGGGTTTCGACCTCGTGGAGTCAAATGGCGGACACGATCAGGTCGCTGGCCGCGGGGTTGATCTCGCTAGGCTTGCAACCGGGCGACCGCGTAATCTTGCTGTCGGAAAACCGGCCCGAATGGGGTGTGGCCGATCTGGCGATCATGGCGGCGGGCGGCATCAGCGTTCCGGTCTATACCACCAACACCTCCGCCGACCATCTTCACATTCTGACCGATTGCCAAGCGCGCTTCGCCATCATTTCCACAGCCGACTTGGCCGAGCGATACTTAAGCGCCGCCTGGACATGCTCGTTTCCGGTGCAGGTGATCAGCATCGAACCCCTGCATTTGTCGCAAGTCAACGATCCAGCGCCACTGAGTTGGGCCGATGTCATTGCTTTGGGAAAATCGTCGGCGGACAAGCTGGAACAGCGCCTTCAAGATGCCAGCCCCGACGATCTGGCCTGCATCATTTATACCTCGGGCACGGGCGGCGCGCCCAAGGGGGTCATGCTTTCACACACCAATATCCTGTCCAATTGCAAGGGCGCGGAAAATTTGTTGTCGCAGTTGGGCTTGGGTGACGATGTTTTTTTATCATTCCTGCCTTTGTCCCACGCGTACGAACATATGGCGGGACTGATGCTGCCGCTGTGCCTGGGCGCACAAATCTATTACGCCGAGAGCATCGATCTTCTGGCCGCCAACATGGCCGAGACGCGACCGACCATCATGACCGCCGTCCCCCGCCTGTATGAAAGCATCCGGGCCAAGGTGTTGCGTCAGGTGGAGCGCGACGGCGGACTGAAGGCGACGCTATTTTATAAAGCTGTGACTCTGGGCCGCGCCCGCATACTGGGCCAGCCGTTAAGCCTTGGCGATCGGATAATTGACCGGATACTGACTCGGTTGGTGCGACGCAAGGTACAGGCACGGTTTGGCGGGCGGTTAAAGGCGTTGGTGTCGGGTGGCGCTCCCCTGCCCCATGACATCGGCTTGTTCTTCGCCGCCTTGGGCGTTCGTATTTTGCAAGGGTACGGACAAACCGAGGCGTCGCCGTGTATTTCGTGCTCGCCGCCGGTCAAGATCAAACTGGACACGGTCGGCCCGCCCCTGGACGGGGTCGCGGTCAAAATCGCCGAGGATGGTGAAATCCTGGTCAAAGGCGCCAACGTGATGAAAGGCTATTGGAACGATCCCGCTGCCACCAAACGGGCCATTCCCGATGGTGTATGGCTGCATACGGGCGATGTGGGAGAGCTGGACTCGGACGGATATATCCGTATTACCGACCGCAAGAAGGACATCATCGTTGTATCGGGCGGCGACACCTTGTCGCCGCAGCGGCTGGAAGGGTTGCTGACATTGGAACCGGAAATTGCCCAGGCCATGGTCATCGGCGACGGTCTGTCCCATTTGGCCGCCCTGATC
>CAIYCT010000273.1 GCA_903924765.1 uncultured Rhodospirillaceae bacterium
ATGCGGATCGTCGGTGGCGGGCCACGCTTTCGCAAGCATGGCCGTTATGTTCGCTACCATATCGACGACCTGGAAAGCTGGTCGCTGGGGCATGGCAAAGCCTCGACCTCCGATGCGAGCGCCAAATGAATCGGCGCTCGATTCTTGGGTTATCGGCCCTCGGCATCGGTCTGGCGCTGGTTGGGATGACCCGCCCGATGTTGGTGTGGAATGCCAGCGCCAGCGCACCCATCGGGCTTTACCTTGTGGTGCCAATTCAGCCCCAAGCAGGCGAGTTGGCGTTGGTTGAGCCACCCGATTGGGTGCAATCCTTTGCCGACCGACGCGGCTATTTGCCCGCCCATGTGCCCCTGGTCAAACGCATCGTGGCGCAAGCTGACGGTCACGTTTGCGCCGTCGGTGGGTGGGTGTTCATCAACGGCTGGCCCCTTGCCAAACCGTTGGAGCATGACAGCCAAGGGCGATCTTTGCCTCGATGGAACGATTGCCGACGCCTTTCCGCCGATGAAGTTTTTCTGCTCATGGCGAATGTTTCGGACTCGTTCGACAGCCGGTATTTCGGCCCCGTGAAGACCTCGTCCATCATCGGGAGGCTTGAACCGCTATGGACAAAATGAGCCTTCTGACGGCGACTGTGGTGATGATGGCGATGGCGTCACCTGCCCGTGCCGATGTGGATCAATGGCAGGGTTTTATCGCCGGAGCCGCCCAGCGTTTTGCCATCCCCGAACCGTGGATACGGGCGGTGATGAAGGCCGAGAGCGCGGGACGAACCACCCTAGACGGCCAGCCCGTCACCTCGAAAGCCGGTGCGATGGGGTTGATGCAGGTGATGCCCAACACCTATGCCGAGATGCAGAGGAAGCTCAATCTTGGTTCCGATCCATACGATCCCCACGACAACATTTTGGCTGGCACAGCCTACCTGCGGGCGATGTTCGATCATTACGGCTATCCCGGATTGTTCGCCGCCTATAATGCTGGGCCAGGGCGATATGAGCAAAGTTTGCAGGGGCGTTCATTGCCAGCAGAAACGCAGACTTATCTTGCTTCTGTCGCCAAAGTCCATCCCAAACCGCCATCGGGCCATGACCTGTTCATCACCTTGAGCGCATCGTCAGGCACATTGTTTATGCCGTTGACCACCGTTTCCGGGGCTGACAAATGAGGGCCGCCGACTTGGTGGAGAGAAGAGTCTCGTCTCGGTTTGGTCATCATACCAGCCAGAACAAAACGCCCGTCAAGGAGGCGCGGTTCTCCCCCAAAATACTATCGCATTTTGGCTCCCCCACGCCCCGCTGCGCGGCACCTTCGGTGTCCTTGACCGCCGCTTTGTTGGCCGATCCCAGGAGGTGTCCTCGATGAGGAGGACAACATCTCAGGAGGTCATCATGTCTCAAGTTCATGCCCATTTGCACACGGAATTCGACCGCTATCCGCTGTTGTTGGAGGAGTTCGGCACGTATCAAGTTGACAGAATTATCGACGCCGAAGTCGCCGATTTTCACTGGGACAGCAGGTTCGCTGAACGCAATCTCGGAGCCTATGAAGGCTTCGATGACGGTGAAGACGACGGAGAAATCGTCCGCATTATCGGCTTTTTTCGCGGCCAATATTATGTCGCAACCTGCGTTGTGGACGGCAATCGACGGG
>CAIYCT010000274.1 GCA_903924765.1 uncultured Rhodospirillaceae bacterium
GCGCTGCGACTGTTGTCACAGATTGGCGGGGGCGCAACGGCGATGCCGCCGGTAACGGGGGCTTGGTTAAACCCAGATACCGACAAACTGATCATCGAGGAACCAATCGTCATCTATTCCTATGTCGATCCGGATGCCCTGGCCGCCCACCTCCCGAAGCTCATAAATTATGTCCAGCGTCTCGGCAAGGAGACCAACCAGGGTGCTATCGGACTGGAATATGGCGGCACCTTCTTTACCGTCGAACGGTTCTCGTAGCAGGAGGCTGACATGAAAATCGTCGCAAGAAAGAGCGCCAGTTCGCGGAAAATCATCGCGCCTCGACCAAAGTCGGCGATAACCCCTGACGCCTTTGCCGAAGCGTTCGGAGCCAAGACTCTCGGAGAGATCGGTGAAGATACCAATCCGTTCAGCCTCCTCCAACTTCGCAACGAATTAAGCAAGCGCCTCCGATCAACAGGTGGACGGCCCGCTCTTGAAAATGCGGCAGACAAGTGGAAGATATCTGTCCTTGAAGAAGATGTTGAAGCAATCAAGCGCCTGTCAAATATGGCTGAGTTAAATCAATACAAGCCATCACCGGCGCAGATCGCAACTATGCTGATTCATATGGCTCTCGGGCGGTTTTCGTCAGGCGAGATTGCCTGTGCTGCGGCAAGGTTTGAAACTGCAGATCAGCATCGGAGCGGGTGACTGCGGCGCGAAGGAAAGGGTTATGAGCAATCTCGGCGACGATCTGGCTGAGGCGATGGGTGAGGTTGCGGCCTTCGTCCAGGGGGATGTTGGGAAGACCCGAACCCATGTAGTTGAGGAGCCGAACGTCGATGTTGCCGCTGTTCGTCGGCAGACGGGTTGGCCGAGCCCGATTGGCACCCCCGCGACATCACTCTAGTAAATATCATCATCCTGAGCGATCATCACCAGCCCATGCTGTCTGCTATGGCAGATTGACCAACCCAGCCAGTGATCGTGGCGACGCCGCTGACACACAACCCGGTAGGACATGATCAACAATGGCTACAAGTAATGAAACTGAAGTGCCCCCAGGGAGCGTACGAAATTTAAAGGCGGCAGACAGTGACCGAACCAGGAGTCTCGATATATCGGTCGAACGCTTTGGGGCTACGGAATACGCGCAGTTATTAGGTGTTTGTGGAGCCAGCCAAGATGCCGCTAATTTTAAAAAAACGACACGTTCTAATTTCGACCATTTTACAAAAGAGCCGATTGGTTGCTCTGATGGTTGCTCTACAGCCAATGGCACCCACGGATTACTTTCTGAGACAATGACTACCTCAACCGATATCAAAACTGCTGTCAACAATCTTTATTCTGATCTGCATATAAACGCAAACAACAGCTCTGCCGTTTCGGATAATGTGTCACCAATAAATTCGCCATTGTTCGCGATATCAGGGCAAAACTTTTCTGTGCCGGCACTGGCGGTTACAGGCGGTGGCACGGAGGAGCCCCCTGTTGTAACCAGTCTAAATGTTATAGGTAGTGATACAGGGAAGGCATTTGCGGAGTCTCTATCCAGCTACTTGGCCTCTGAACCTGGAACTGGGCTATCAGGTTCACCGTCAACCAAATCAACACGCTAGCTCTCCAGCGGAATTCTTCCTACATACTATCCATGGAACTGGATATACCACTAAGCAATACCACTGTCGTACCCAATTGGTTCTGTCTAGATGCTTACTGATGTAAATACAACAATCTTCCTAAAACGCCCACCCCTGCGGACAGGTAGGGTACAGGCCTTGTCGTGATCGTCAACCCTAATACCTCACTTCTCTGAGGGAAGGTTTGGGAGCTTCAACCGTGCCGTACGTCTTACACGAATGGTCTGCACCAGAAACTTTGATTGACAGTCTGGCCAACGGTACCGGGATTGAAACATCGGTTGCCGAGACCAAAACGTCATTTGTCGATTTTCTGGTCAAGGGTGGGGTGCCACCGGCCCAGGCCACCCAGGCCGCCGATGCCCTGGTGCACCGGATCATTGACTCTCTGGCTCACGGCGGCTCCCCCGAAACCGCCATCGCCACCGCCAAGGAGGATATCGGCGGCGTCATCGAGCATCTGGCCCAGGTGGCGCGTAACGAAGGGCCGCAGAGCCTCGATCAGGCACTTGCCCAGGGCGACCCTCAGGCTTTGGCCCGGGTGGCGCACGATCTCGGGGTTGATGGTCTGCCGCCCGAGGCCCAGAAGGCAGCGCTCACCGCTTGGCAAAGCGCCCTCGCAAATGGCGCGGATTCTGGTCACGCCCGAGAAGCTGCGCTCGATAAAGCACAAAGTATGGTCAAGGCGCTGGCCGACGGTGCCGTCGAACTCAGTCACGGTGACACTCTAGCAGCACAACTCGCAAGTGGTGGCCCTGAAGCCGGGGCCGCAGTGCGAGCGATGACGGAGGGACTACCTTCAGCCCAAGCCCAGGCTATGATAAACAGCCTCACTAGTGCCTTGTCAGGTGGATCACTCCCGACTAGTGCGCTAGAGACAGCTCTAACAGCTTCACGTTTAGCAAAAGCAACTGTTGACAGTCAGGGCGTACCGGTTTCTCAAGCGGATATGCTGGTGGCAGCTCTGGCGGGCGGTGGTGATGTTCATGCAGCCCTAGCTGCTGCTGGTCTAACAGGTAGCGGAGCCGACGCCTTCCTACTGTCGTTGGCCGGGAGTGCGAGCTCCAGCTCTGCCCTTGCCACAGCCCACGAAACTCAAGCTGCGGCCAATCAGGCACTGGCCCAGGCTTCGGCGGGGGTGCAAGGATCGGCGCTCGCGGCGGCTCTGGCCAGTGGTGGTGCAGATGCTGCGGCGGCTCTGTCTGGCATGGGCGGTGTCGGCGCTGGACGAGAAGCCTTCATCAGCGCCCTTGGTCAAGCGCTGGCATCAGGTGCCTCGCTAGATTCGGCGCTGCAAAGTGCAGACGCCAGTGCCAGCCAGACCGCTGCCACCGCTTCGGCCACCGGCTCGTCACTGCTGGCGGCGCTGGCCAGCGGGCAGAACGCCGGAAGCGCCCTGGCAGCCGCCATGGGGAATACCGTCGGCAGCGAGACCGGGGCAGCTTTCGCCGCCGCGCTGTCCAAATCTCTTGCCAACGGCTCTTCCCTGGAAGGTGCACTCCAGCAAGCGAACAGTGTCGCCACAGCTGCGGGCGAACAGGTCGCATCTTCCGCGTCCCCTATGTCCCCCGCTGTGCAGCAGGCGCTGGCTATGGCTAGCGGAGTGGGGGCTGCTTCTCTCGCTGGGACTGATACTGGGGCTTCGTCACCAAGTAATAATGCTGACCACACCGACCCTTCGGCGGCTGCTCAATCATCATCACCAACACAATCATCATCACCAACGCCTAGCAATGAAGCGCAGCCCAATTCTGGTGGAAACTCATTGCCGAGCATGTCACAATTATTGGCGTCTGCTGGTCTGGGAAATGAATCCCCTCCGCCAGCCCCACCCGCAACACCTGATCTGCCTCAAGTCACACCGACGCCACCGCCCGCCAACCTGAGCGGGGTGGCACCGGTCAGCCTGCCCGCGCCGACGTTCGTCGCCGCCACTCCGGGTCCCGTCATTCTCACCGGTCTGCTGACAGACGGCCCAATCAAAGGGGCGCGGGTGTTTGTCGACGCCAACAACAACGGGGTTTGGGATCCCGGGGAATACAGCGTCATCACTGACAGCAGCGGACACTTCCGCATTGCCGCAGACAAGCTGGCGCAGGGGCAGCTGCGCACAACCTACAGCGCCGATGCCCAGGGGGTAGACACCCAGACTGGGCAGGTATTCAAGGTGGCGGTGTCGGCACCGCTCGGCGAAACCAACCTCTCCGGCATCACAAACCTGATCGCAGCCGTGATGGACAAAGGCGGGCTCTCCAAGGCGGATGCCACGAAAGCTGTGGCTTCCGCCATCGGCGCGCCGTCCTCGGTCAACCTGCTCAGCTACGACCCATCGTCGGTCGCTAACCAGGGCTCCGAGCTGTCGAAGGTCGCGGCCAACCTCCTGGTGATTGTTTCCGGCGTCGCCTCGACCCTGACCGGGAGCGGGGCCGCCGCCACCGACGCCGCCATGAACGCCGCCATCGGCGGCATCGCCAATCAGGTGACCGCCGGTGCTACCCTTTCTTTCTCCGGCACCTCGGCTACCAGCCTGATCGCTGCCGTGATGGCCGACGCCAAGACCACGGTCGGCCAGAGCGCTACCTCGACGACCGTGCTCGCTGACACCACCAGCAACCAGATGGTACAGATCATTAGCAGTCTGGTCACTACCATCTCTAGCGCCGGCAGCGGCAACGACGTTAACGCCGCAACCAAGACCGCGCTTGGGGATGCGAGCGCCGATCTCGCGACCATAGCTCAGAATCAGGTGACAGCTCAGAACGATAGCTCCACGGTCTCCACCGCCAACCTTACCAACAGCATATCCTACGCACTCGCCAAGTATACCGGCAGCGGTCTGACCACTACCCTGGCAGCAGCCAAGACAGAAATTGCCAGTAACCTTGCAACCCCAGACGTGGTTGCCCCATCGCCGCCCATAGCCAGTAGCGATAGCGCCGCTATCACACAGAACGGCCATGCAACCATCTCTGTTCTGGCAAACGACAGCGATCCTCAGAACCAAGCCTTGTCGTTAGTCAACATTGTGCTTCTTGATACTACCAATGGCACTGTCACCAGCAATGCCGACGGTACCGTTTCCTACAACCCTGGTCCCGCCTTCAAGTATTTGGCAGTAGGCGAAACTGCCACCGATAGCTTCGCCTACGTTGTAAGGGACAGCTCGGGTCTTACCGCCTCGTCAACCGTCACCGTCACCATCACCGGCACCAACGACGCGCCGACCATTGTAGCGGGATCAACGACGGCGACAGGCGCTATCACCGAGTTGGCGGGCACCACGGGCTCTGCCGCTCCCGACAGCGTGAGCGGTACCGTCGCCTTCATCGACGTCGATGTCAGCGACGCCCACACCGCCACTTTGGCTTTCGTCACGGCAAAGTGGACCAAGTCGGACAACACCACGGTCGATCATTTGAATCCGGGCGCTCTGATCTTGGGAGTTCTGGACAACTCCGGGAAGACGGTAGGCTGGAGCTATTCGACCGCCGACAGCTCCCTCGACTTCCTGGGGGCGGGCGAGACGCTGACGGTCACCTACAACGTCACCGTCAATGACGGCCACGGAGGCACGGCGATCCAACCGATCACCGTCACCATCACCGGCACCAACGACGCGGCGGTGCTATCCTCCGCGACCAAAAACCTGACCGAGACCAATTCGGCGGCCGACATCAGTACCAGCGGAGTGCTGTCAATCAGCGATGTCGACAGTTCCGCCACCTTTGTTGCCCAGACCGCGACCCCTGGCATTTACGGAAGCTTTACGATCGATGCCGCCGGCGCCTGGACCTACACCGCCTCTTCGGCCCACAATGAATTCGTTGGTGGCACGACTTACACCGACAGTTTTTCGGTGGTCAGCGCCGACGGCACCACAACCTCGGTGACAGTGCATATTCTGGGGACCAACGACGCGCCGACCCTGACCGGTAGTTCGGCATTCACTTTCGCCAGTGCCATAACGGACTCGGCCGTCAGCGGCGCCATCTTAGTGGCAACCCTGCTTGATAATAGCCACGGCCATTACGCAGATGCGGATGCTACAGGTAGCAATGGAATTGCAATCACTTCGACTACTAACGTTGGCGGGCACTGGTATTACAACTCAAACAACAGCACGACGGGCGGCGTTGAAATTATAAATGAGACTCCAGACGCGCCGTTGCTGCTCGACTCAAACTATTATGTCTATTTTGTACCAACCGTAGGAAATGACGGTGCCGCAAAGCTGAACTTCAGTGGCTGGGATGAGAGCACCGGAACGGCCTCTAGTATGACCCAAGCCAAGTTTGGCGATGCCACCTCGACAGGCGGCACCTCCGCCTATTCCAACGTCAGCGTAGAAGCCGATCTGACCGTCACCGCGACTATTAATGGATCGTCTTACAACCCAGATACAGATACATCTAAATTGCTAACAGCCCCTGATACTAACAACCCCACAACCACACAGAATGGCATTGACGTAAGTACGCAATTTCCCGTCCCATATAAGATAGAGTTATACAGTGGAAAGGTATACGAAATCGATCTTAATGGATCGGGCGATTTCCATACAGCCCTTTACGATCCTGTGTTGGCCTTGGATACATCTTTTGACGGCTCGCTCACAAGGAGTGAGATGAATGCGAAACAATTAACATTCCTCGCATATGATGACGACAATGGCGGCAATTGGAACTCGAAGATCATATTCAGTTGCCTTGTAACCGAATATTATTATATATATGTATCGGCATATCCTTGGCCTGATGGCAATAACGGACCAGCTAACCTGTCTATTAAATACATTAACGACCCGCCACTACCTTCAGTGGCTGAAAATACTGTTGCCCCTCTAGGAGAATTGGTTGCCAACCTATTTTCTGAGACACACCCCGCCCAAATTGCCATCACGGCGAATTACTCCAGTTCAGACCAGGGGGATTGGCAGTATAGCACTACGGGTGGGATGACCTGGACATCGCTCCAAAATGGACAGCCACAGGATGCGATCCTGAATCCAGATGACCTATTGCGCTTCCTGCCCACCCATAACTGGAACGGCGTGCCCGGAAGTTTGCTCGTTGGTCTGATCGACTCCGCCGGCGGATCGATCTCATCCTATGATATCGTCTCCACCTCTGTAACCGCCGTCAACAATGCTCCCATCGCGTCCGGCATGGCCGCACTACCGCCTATTGTCGAGAACACCACAGACACAGCCGGTCTCTCAGTTACATATTTGCTATCACATAACTTCAGCGACGCCGCCGACGCGGTGTCCGGCGGCAGTTACGCCGACACCCTGGCCGGCATTGCGATCGTCTGCAATCACGTCAACGCCAGCCAGGGGAACTGGCAGTACAGCACCGACCAGGGAACCAGTTGGACAAGCATCGGCGTCAACCTCTCCGACGCCTCGGCCCTGGTGATTGCCGCTGGCGACGAGCTGCGGTTCCTGCCCGGTCATGACTACACCGGCACCCCTGGCGCGCTCTCTGCGCGGCTGATCGAGAGCGGTGGCACCCCCCAGGTCAGCGGAAGCATCCTCGACCTCAGCGGTGTTAGCGCCACCGGCGGCAGCAGCCACGTCAGCGCCGATACCGTGAACATCGCCACCAGCGTCACTCAAGGACCGACGGTGGTCGACGATCATGCACTCGGCTTTAACGGCTCCACCCATGTAGACGTCGCGGCCGCGTCGGCACTGGAGCCGACAGCAGCCCTAACCCTCGAAACCTGGGTCCAGCTTTCAGCACCCGGAGGCAGCATCATCGACGATCTTTCCAGCAACGGGGGCTACAAACTGGCGGTTGACGCTAGCGGCCATTTGCAATTCACCATCGGCAACGGGACCACCACCAACACGGTTTCCAGCAACGGGGGCAGTCTGTCCGACGGCGCATGGCATGATGTGGCAGCAACCTACGACAGCTCTGCTTCAACCATGCACTTGTATGTTGATAATGCCGACGTTGCAGACCTGTCCGGAGTCACCCCGAACTCGTTGGGAGCCTCTACGTTCGCGAGCCTAATCTTGGGAAGTGGGATGGACGGCGCTCTAAATGACGTCCGAATTTGGTCTACCGCGAACAGCCAAGCTCAGATCGCGCAGGAAACATCCCATTCATTGACTGGCAATGAAAGTGGGCTGGCGGGGTATTGGAAGTTTGATGAACAAGCGGGAAACTCCTTCGCTAACTCCGTATCTGGTGCCAGCTACGGCATGGGAACTACCAGTGGAACCCCAAGCCATATTGATCTCACGAATCAGAATTCGTCGGCAGATATAATGGCGATCATGAATGCGTCGTCCTACAAGGGCATGATTCTGGCAGCTGCGACAAATGGGGATAGCTTATCGTACGCCGTCGATAATAATGGGGCCCCTGCCCACGGCTCTGTAGTGTTTAACAATAATGCTTTTGTGTACTCTCCAGAGTCAGGGCATATTACTCAGAACGATCACTTCACAGTAGACATCACAGATAACGCTACCCACGCTATGAGTACTCATGCCATGACTTTACATGCCGTATGATGATGTGCTCCTATCTGCCTCCGACCTGCGGTCACCTAAACCCATGAATAGTCTGTGTGGTTCCAAATAAGGATGATCAATTGGCAGAAACTTGTAATCACAGCTGCATTCCACTGACTCGGGTTTACTTCATTGCCGTAGGATTCATCGCCGGATGGCTATGACATAAGCTCCTGTTATCATGGGTGTGCCAACCTTTTGTCAATCATCTCAACAAACTGGTGGAAATCCACAGCATCGGTACCAGCGCGCCTTCACAGGCACTCCTCTTTGATACGAAAAACCGTCAGGCTGCTTTCCGATAACCCAACCCAATTTTGACGGCCATTTCGGAACGCTGTTTCGCGTAGTTTGGCGCGACCATCGGGTAATCGGATGGCAGACCCCACTTGGCACGGTACTCGTCCGGCGAAATCCCATAGGACGATTTCAGATGCCTTTTCAACATCTTCAACTTTTTGCCATCCTCGAGGCAGACGATGTAATCGGCGGTCACCGACTTTTTGACGGGTACGGCGGGTGTCATCGCGGCAGGCGCTGCGGCTGGTGCCTGCGTCTGACCCAGGGTGGCCAATGATTGGTAAACCGAGGTGATCAGCGCCGGAAGGTCGGACACCTGCACCGAATTTTTTGAAACATAAGCGGCAACGATGCTGGCGGCCAGTTCGGTCAGTGCTGTGGTTTCCATTTTGGTCTCCCCTGTGTCAGCATTTCCCCCGAATGCTCATTACCTATAACCGACTACCGCCCTATCGACAACCAAAGTCCGGCACTGTCCTGGCGGCTGGGTTAGGGCTTGTAGAGCGCGCCGCCATTCTACCGGCAGCACGAGTCAACAATGAGAAAGAGTTCACTGGTACATGATCGCCTTGGCAGGTAGGATTGGCGAGCGTTTGCGAGACGATGAGGAGCTATCCGACTATGGCCGTCCCCCCATTCCAGGCACTGATGCTTCCAGTTCTGAAAGCGTCTGCCCATGGTGAGGTCAAGATACCGGAGGTCGTGTCAACTCTCGGAAAGCAGCTCAACCTATCCCAAGATGATTTGGCGGAGCTTGTCCCATCTGGAAAGCAGACGACATTTTACAGTCGTGTCTCGTGGTCAAAAACATATTTGGTACAGGCTGGGCTTCTCGAGATAACCCGTCGTGGTCACTTTAAAATCACTGCCGCTGGGGAGCAGTTGTTAGCTAAGAACCCCGAAAAGATCGATGTTACATTTCTTACAACAATCGAGCGGTTTATGGAGTTTCGGAAGAAGTCCGCGAGCGGTCTCAAAGGCACTGACGATGAGCATATTCCAGATGTCGTAACTACACAAAATTCCATCGAGACCCCAGATGAGATTATGAGGTCTGCGCATCGGCAGCTTGATGCGTCACTCTCCCAGGAGTTGCTCGCAAGGATAATGGCATCTCCCCCAGCTTTCTTTGAGCGCCTACTGGTCAGCCTGCTCCTCAGTATGGGGTTCGGCGGGTCAGCTGCAAATGCGGGTCGTGCTCTTGGGCGCAGTGGCGACGATGGTGTTGATGGCGTAATCGACCAGGTGTTGCCGGCTGTGAGAACACGCGCTTCGTTGGCGCGCAGTAGCATAGTAATCCATGTGGGTATTCCGGCGGGTCAGATTCGCTCATTTCCAGTGATTCGGTTCATCCCCGGCCTGATCAGAACTCCTGCTCGCCCGA
>CAIYCT010000275.1 GCA_903924765.1 uncultured Rhodospirillaceae bacterium
AAATCGCTGTCAGGATGATGAAAACAATGGCTGCTTCCAGCCCGCGCCGCTCCAGCTTCAGCTTGCGCAATTGCCGCCACGACACCGCCATGCCGAAGGGCAGGATGATGGCATAGCCCAGGAAGTTGGAAGTGAACCAGTTCTGTGCATTGTCCAGCCACCAGGCCTGGCCTTCGAGCACTGCAGGCATGCCGGTGACGTCGGCCTCTCCGGCTTGGTCGAGCATGGCCGCACTGTTCTCCTTGCTTCCGCCCATCTCATGAACGCATCTGGGTTGGTGTCTCTCCCAGAAAACGGCAAGGTCGTCCCCTTTCTGGCCAAATCCGGTTCTCGCCCTTCCATAGCCAATTCACAAGCTGATAGCTTTCTGGACAATGCGCAAAAGGCGGCCAAAGGTATTTCCCGACAGGGGTTCCGGCCTGCCGATCTAAGCGATCCAGAAGTACAGGAAGGTTATCTGGCGGGCGTGCCGCTCGTTGTCAAGGTGACGGATCGAATCACATCCTACCTTGAGTCGCTCTCCCGCCTGACACTGCCGCCAAGCGGCTGGGATGCGCAGTTCGGCAATGACAAGCCGGTGTTTACAGCCTGTTTTAAGGCGATTTATGGAGAACCGTTGTGAGCAAAAAGTGGTCAAGCCTTGATCCCCAAAAGAAGAACGGCATCGCTGCTGTTTTCGAGGCGATTACGACCATCGACGCGCTTTCGGAAGCCGTGGCCGATGGGCCGGAAAAGGGGAAAACAAGTTTTCGTGATTTGGTGGCTTGGATTAATGGGCCGCCAGTAGCGCTTCCATCTTCCATAAAAATGGCATTTCTCGCGAACCCGGCATTGCGCAGGGATTTCGACCGGCTTTTGGAACGCTCTGCTCTGTGCAAGGGCGAAAGGGCCGCAGCGGCCAGCACCGGCCTTCTCGATACCCGTGAAGGCAAGGGTTTCCGTGTCCGCCTGAAACCGTCGCGAGGCGCGAAAGGGCAAGTTTATATTTTGTTTGAGTTTACCTCCGCGCTGCCGGTTGCGCCTGAAACACTGGTTGTGACAGCATCCGATGGCGAATGTGCCCGTCTCCCGTTGTCCGCACCTCAGGACAGTGCGATTCAAATTCTTGCCGACGAGGACAGCGATGTGGTGCGATTGCTGCGCGACCCCAAGAGCGAGATATTCCTATGGTGAATCGCGTTCGCGTTTTCGTCGCTACGACCGAAGGGCCAAGCGAAATACAGCACATCATTGAGGAAGACCCGGAGGTACGCTCCGTAATCTGCCTCAATGGAACTTCCGAAGCGTTGCCAGTGAGCCGCGACTACGATTCTTTCGTCCGAAAGCCTACCGGTATCGTCGAGCGCCTTTTTGGGCATCCTTCCTACCGGGTAGACGTATCACGACGCATTTCAAACGGACAGAGTTGGCAACTGGGGGTGCTTATTGCCCATGCCCTTCATGCTGAAGGCCGCTTGGCTGCCAAGAACGAGACGGCTGATAAGGTCTATTGGGTCAGCGGCGAAGTACGCCACAACCTTGATGTGATACCCGTCGATCATATCAGTGACAAACTCCGTCAGTCCGAGGAACTGTTCGATGGTCTGGAACGGTTGAATGCCACGCTAACTATCATCGTCCCCACTGCAAATCTTGATGAGGCTGAAACCGAATCCCGTGCTCTTGGAATCAATCAGCAAGATGCAAGTCTCAAAGGCATAGCTCATTGGGATGAGTTCGATACTGGCTCATATTCCGCTCCCCCCACTCCGGCAAGGAATTCATTGCGAAGGGTCGTTCTCCTTCTTCTCGCGGCATTAGTCCCGTTAACAGCGGCTGCCGTGGGCGTATCCTGGTGGAAGGAGGGGCATCAAAATGTCGCCAATCTACCCCTCCAGCCGCCGCTTCCCGCCCCGAAACCTGCGATCTCACCTCAAGTGGCCGAAGCGGTGAAACCTCTTGAACCTGCGGCTTCTAAAGCCGACAAAGCACAGGCAGACGATCCGGCCCCGATTTTCATCTCTGCGATTGAAAAACGTGCTCCAGCGGGATCAGGCTGCGGTCGTCTCCGCCTAACTGGCGGTTCCACCGTCAATTCCGAGATTGGGCTGAATCCGAATGGCGGCTTCGATACCCGTTCAGCCGTAGGTCTGTGCGAGGTCGAGTTTCATGTCGCCAACCCCGCACATATGCCTCGTACTATCTGGGTCTACATGCACTCTTCTAATGATGGTGCGGAACCCACGGCGACGAGTCAAATGCTTTCGCCAGAGACTTCTTTTGCTTTGAAAGTGATTTCCGATCCATGGAGCAAAGGTAAACCGTGGACCGCAACACTGATCGTGGCTTCTGACATTGCCGACGGCACTGTCCTGGGCGAAGAGCTGGCCTCCCTTGAACCTGACGCCGTCATCCAGCGCCTAGAAATGATAGGTATCACGCCGGGGATGTCCCGTTGAATGTTGAAAATGTGCGGTAGGCGTTGCTGACCTTGAGCCTGTAGGCTCTGGGTATCGAATCCATGAAAGGAAAGCAACGCCATGAAGAAATCTACCACACCAACCACCATCGTGCCTGCGTC
>CAIYCT010000276.1 GCA_903924765.1 uncultured Rhodospirillaceae bacterium
CGCACGCCACCGCCGCCGAGATCGGCCCCAGACCCAAACCTGCCGCCATCAGCGGCAGGGGGGCCATGAAACCCAATAGGGCGGCATGGGGAACGGATTGAACCAGCGACAAATACATTAATGCCGCTACAAGCCCCAAAGCCAGCGGCAATCCGATGCGTGCCGAACCTTGGGGGGTCACGTTCGTCCGTTACCCGTCACTTAACCACATACGGCATCAGCGCCAGGAAGCGGGCGCGCTTGATGGCCTTGGCCAACTCGCGTTGCTTCTTGGCCGACACCGCAGTAATACGCGAAGGGACAATCTTGCCGCGCTCGGAAACATAGCGTTGCAGCAGCTTGATATCCTTGTAGTCGATGACCGGGGCGCCTTCGCCTTGGAAGGGGCAGCCCTTGCGACGACGGAAGAACGGACGGCGGCCGCCGGAAGAGGAGGAGGCCTGGCCGCGCGCTTCGGCTTGATAATCTTCGCTCATTATTCAACTCCCTCACGACGGAAGCGATCCTCACGACGGGGACGGTCGCCGCGACCGAAATCGCCCCGTCCGCCCTCACGTCCACCTTCGCGGTCGCCCTTGGATTGAACAACGGCCGAGGGGCCTTCTTCCAAAGCTTCGACGCGGATGGTCAGATGACGCAGAATGTCTTCGTTGATGCCCATTTGCCGTTCCATTTCCTTGACGGCAGCGGACGGCGAATCGATGTTGAGCAGAACATAGTGAGCCTTGCGGTTCTTCTTGACGCGATAAGCCAAGCTACGCAGACCCCAGTTTTCCTTCTTGGCGACGGTGCCGCCGCCTTGGGCGATGACGCCCGAAAGTTCCTCAATCAGGGTGTCGACTTGTTGAGTCGAAATTTCCTGACGCGCGAGGATCACGCATTCATATAAAGCCATACCGTTTTTCCCCTACGGATTATCTCTTCCTTGGACGCCACCATGGCCCCCGAAGGCATAGCCGAAGCGCCACAGCGCAAAGGCAAGGGATGGAAAGCGCGGGACTATACACGAAAAAGTGCGGGATGCAAGGGGAAGGTTGGACTCACTCCACCGCTGCTTCCAATTTGGCATCGTCCACAAATTCGGGGCGTTTAAACCCGATGAACAGCACCATCAAGGCGGCGATGACGCACAGGATGCCTGCGGTGACGAAAGCTTGTTGGTAGTCGCCGGTTACGGTGCGCACATAGCCCGCTCCCCAGGCGGCGGTGGCTGCGCCAATCTGGTGGGCAACGGCGATCCAACCGAACATCAGGGCGGCGTTGTCCTTGCCGAAGGATTGTCCCGCCAATCGCACGGTGGGCGGCACGGTGGCGATCCAATCCAAGCCGTAGAACACGGCGAAGATTGACATGCCATAGACCGGGTCGTCGAACGAATAGGGCAGGTACATCAAAGAGATCCCGCGCATGGCATAGTACCAGAACAGCAAATAGCGGCTGTCGATGCGGTCGGTCAGCCAGCCCGATCCGGTGGTGCCGAAAAAATCGAAAATGCCGACGACGGCCAGCAGACCGGCGGCACGCACTTCCGGGATGGAATGGTCGAAACAGGCGGAAATGAAGTGGGTGCCGATCAATCCGTTGGTCGAGGCGCCGCAGATGAAGAAGCTGCCCGACAACAGCCAGAAATCGCGAGATCGCATTGCATCGCGCAAGGCTTTGATGGCGCGCACAGCAGGATTGGTCAGATGCACCGGCGGCAATTCGACTTCGCTGCCGCCATAGGGCGGCACGGCCAAATCCGAGGGCCTGTCGCGCAGCAGCCAGACGGCCGCGGGAGCCAAAGCCAAGGCGATGGCGCAGATGGTCAGGGACACCGCCCGCCAGCCATACAGGTCGGCCAAATAGGCCAGCAGGGGCAGGAAGACCAATTGTCCGGTGGCGCTGCTGGCGGTCAACACGCCCAGCACTAAACCCCGATGTTTGACGAACCAGCGTTGCGCCACCGTCGCGCCCAGAACCAGGGCGATCATGCCGGTTCCGGTGCCCACCACCACTCCCCATAGCGCCATCAATTGCCACGCAAAGCGCATGAATACGGTCAGCCCTGTGCCCGCCGCCAGCAGCAACAGGGAAAAACCCACGGTGCGGCGCAGCCCAAAACGCTCCATGATGGCGACGGCGAACGGTCCCATCAATCCATAGAGTAGGATATTGACGGCCACTGCCGCCCCGATGGTGGCTTTCGACCAGCCGAATTCCGCCTCCAGCGGCACAATCAACACGCCGGGCGTGGCGCGAATGCCCGCACCGATCAGCAACACCAGAAAGGTGATGGCGAAGATGACCCAGCTATAATGGAAAGCGCGGATGCGCATCATGGCACCTTTAGGCGTATTGGGCTTCGCCGTTGCCGAACGACCAGTTTTCCTTTTTCACTTCGATCAGACCGATGAAGACGTCTTCCCGCCGCAATCAGACTTGTTGATGAAGGCCGTCGGCCACCGCCTGGTAGAAAGCCTTTTTCATCTCGACCGAGCGGCCCTCGTTTAGGGTGATCTGGATGATGATGGCTTTGTCTGTGCGCTGGATTCCCAGATAGGTCGGGCTGATGATCAAGTCGGTTTTTGCGTGTTCGGTCAAAACGAAAAAACGATCATCGTTGGGCACATTCAGGGTTTTGAGCATGGCATCGTAGACAATGTCGCCCACTTGGGCGCGATAGGGTTCCGTTGAACCAACGGGGAATTCGATACGGACGAGCGGCATGGCGGGACTCCAAGTTAAGTAGGGGACTCAGTCAAAACCGCTCTCATGGTGTTTGCAAGCCGAAAAGCGTTTTTCTAACCACCGAAAAGGACAGCGAGGTCTTAGTATCGGCGGCGTTCATGGCTGGACTGCGGTCTCTGCTTTGACCATCCTTACGGCGCTGTAGGCTGCCAGGGCGGCGGGGACGGCCATGACAAGGAAGGCCATGCCGTCATACCGGCTATAGACCCATCCGGCGATGGGGGCCATCAGACCGGGCGCGACGCCTGCCGCCATGGCGGAATACAAGCCTTGAGCACGGGCGGTCAAGGCAGCGGGGATGGATTGCTGAAGGAAATACATAGCCCCCAAATGGGCGCAGCCGAAGGTGGCTGCGTGCAGCAGTTGAAAGATCGCCAGCCAGGGAAGATCGGTGGTCAGCGACAGGCCGACCCAACGCACGATGCCGCAGATCATGGCGATCAGCAGCAAGGCGCCAGGTTTAATCCGCTGCGTGGCGCGGGCGGCAAAGGTGAACAACGCGATCTCGGCTAGCGAGGCTTCGCTCCACAGCATGCCAATCACTTCGGAGCTTAGGCCTGCCCTTTGCCAATGCAGGGTGGCGAAGCCGTACAAAACCGTGTGCCCCGCCTGATTGAGCGAGGTGGCGGCCAGAAACCAGCGAAAGGCGGGCATTCGTATCAACGCGCCAAAATCGCCCTTTTGGAGGTGGTGGATTTGCGGACGCAGATCGGGCAGCAGCATGGCCGATACCGCGGTTAGACCCAACCCGCCTGAAATCAGCCAGACCAAGACCGAGGGTTGCACGAACCCCATCAACGCGCCCGTACCCAACGAGGCGGCGATAAAACTGATCGACCCCCACAGACGGGCATGGCTGTAGTGAAAGGCCCAGCGGGATGACGCATCCAGGGCAATGATGTCGCCAATGGGCATCAGGCTGGACCACAGACCGGCGGCGAAAAAGCCGATGATTACGATGACCGGGAACGAATGGGCCAACGCGAAGCTGGTCCACAACACGGTGGCGAGCAGGGCGATCACCACCAAGGGCCGCTTGCGTTCACCCAGATGATCGGCCACCCATCCGGCCATGGGCGAAAACAGGGCGCGGCCAAAATAGGGGGTGGATAGGGCAAGGCCGATTTGCTGTGAGTCCAGCCCCCGATCTTGGAGCCACACCGGCCAAAACGGCAGATGAAAACCCACAGCCATGAACAGCATGGCATAATAGAACGAAACACGGACGGCGCTTTGCAGCCGGGTCATCAGAACAATTTGGTCAAGCTGATGCCGCGCTGGTCCAAAATCTGACCGCACTGATCCGACGCCAGAAAGGCGAACTCGTTCTCCCGTTGATCGGTCAGGGAATCGGCTACGATCAAGGCGGTGTCCACCAGACCGGGATGCACCATCACCAGCGTGCGGGGTTGCGGTTGGTCGGTGAAGATGGAGAACAGATCGGCGAACGGCACTTTGTCGGTTAGGTCGTAGACGCCCCGGAACGACTGATTGTGGGGAATGCGTTGATGTTTCATCATCTGATGCCAGCGCCAGCCCAAGGCTGAGATGATGCTGGCTCGAAGAGAGTCGACCCCCCGGCGCATCAACAGCGCGGGGCTTTCCCAGCACGAACGAATCCAACCGCGCCGACCGAGGCGATTAAGCCAAACGTCCAGCACCACGTCGCGAATGATGGGCAAATGGTGAACGTGATGATGGCCATCCAGGAAATCGGGCTGCCGTCCCATGGCTGCCTCGAAGGCGTCCAATTGGCGGTTGATTTCGGCGGCGATCTCGGCGCGGTCCACGCGGCCCATCCAGGCGCGCATAACCAAGGCGTCGGGATGAGGCAATTTGCCGTTGGGGGCCAAATGGGGCATGGGACCCAACGGCGTTTGCTGGGTCAGGGTAATGTGCAGGCCGAAATGGGCCAGCCCCTCTAACGGCTTCAGCAATTGCGCTTGCTGCGGCCAATAAAGCGAGCCGGTCATGCAACCTGTGGCGTGCAGCCGTCTATTTAGGATCAAATCGCGAATGGCTTGGCTGACGCCGGGCGCTAAACCGTAATCGTCGGCGCAGAGGGTAAGGGTATGTTCGTTGGTCATGGTGGCGGCAGCATAATGGGCGAAGGCGGTTTATGGAAGCGCTTGGTTGCCACGGCGGTGGGTTGACGTTGGGGGGCGCTTGGTTTAGTGCTGGACTCATGTCAATCACGCCCATCGATTATTGTGACCCGATCGAGGCCTTTGCTCCCTGGGCAGAGGAGTTTTGGGCGCAATTGCTGGACAGTCCCACACCGGACAACGAGCGTGGGCGCTATGCCTATATCGCCGTTCAGCCTTACGCCACCTTGGTGTCGGTGGATAAACGCTGTCTGGTCAACGGCTCGGCGGTCGAGCTTGATCCCTTCACGGCGTTACAACACTTGTTGCAACAATCCCCCGAACCGCTGACCGATTGTCCGGTGCCATTCACCGGCGGGGCGGTGGGAATTTTGGGCTATGAATTGGGTCGCCATATCGAGCGAGCTCCCGCGCGCCATCCCTTGCCCGTAGGGCAGCCGGAACTGGCCATAGGGCTTTATGACGCTTTTTTCGCTTTCGACCGCGTCGCGGGTAAAGCTTGGGTGATCGGCGTCGGAGGCCGGGGCGAGGAAACGGCGCGCAAGCTGCTGCGCCGATTCGTCGCGCGCCAACCGTTGCCGCCAGTGACAGTCGCCAAATTGATCTTGGAGCCGGAACTGACCCGCGAGCAGTATTTGGAGCGGGTCACGCAGGTGATCGAATATATCCGCGCTGGCGACATCTTTCAGGCCAATTTCACCGTGCGGTTTATGGCCGACCGGCCCGAGTCGTTTGATGCTTTTGGTGTTTACCGGCGGCTTAGGGGCCTCAATCCGGCTCCGTTCGCGGCGTTTGTGCGGGTGCCGGGCTTGATCGTGGTCTCGGCTTCGCCCGAACGCTTTATCAGCTTGTCCGCCGACGGCCATATGGAGGCCCGTCCCATCAAAGGCACCAGTCCGCGCCATGCCGATCCGGTTCAAGATCAAGCTAGCGCCGTGGCGTTAAAAGGCAGCGTCAAGGACAATGCCGAGAATTTGATGATCGTCGATCTGCTGCGCAACGATATTGGCCGGGTGGCGGCCATCGGCACGGTCAATGTGCCGACCTTGTCGGGTTTGGAAAGCTTCGCCAGCGTCCATCATCTTGTGTCGGTTATCACCGGTCGGCTGCGTCCCGGTCTGGGGCCGGTGGATCTGCTGCGGGCCTGTTTTCCAGGTGGGTCCATTACCGGCGCACCCAAGGTGCGGGCTATGGAAATCATTGACGAATTGGAACCGTCGCCGCGCGGGGCCTATTGCGGCTCGGTGTTGTGGATTGGGTTCGACGGGGCCATGGACAGCAACATTGTCATCCGCACCATCGTGGCTATCCGGCGCCACGTCATCACCCAGGCGGGCGGCGGCATTGTCTCGGATTCCGACCCGCAAGCGGAATGGGACGAGATGATGACTAAAGTCCAACCAGCCTTGCGCGCCTTGGCGGGAGACTAAAATGACGGCTTGGTTGAACGGCACACTGGTGGAACAGGCGAGGCTGGATTGCGCCGATCGCGGCTTCACCTTGGGCGATGGATTGTTCGAGACCCTCTGCCTTGCGGATGGCGCGGCGCGTCATTGGGACCGTCATTGGGTGCGCTTCACCAATGGCGCGAAAGTTCTAGGGATTCCGATTCTCTACGGTCAGGCCGACGTGCTGGCCGCTATCGTCGATTTGGCACGCGTCAACGCATTGACCGATGGCGTTGTCCGCTTGACTCTGTCGCGAGGACCTGGTGCCCGAGGCTTGTTGCCTCCTGTCGTTCCGACACCGACCTTCCTCGCCACCCTGGCCGCTTCCGCCGCACCGCTGGGACCGGCGCGGTTGAGCGTTTGCCACATCACCCGCCGCAACCAGTTCTCTCCCTTGTCGCGCATCAAATCACTCAATTACCTGGACGGCATTCTGGCCCGGCAGGATGCGGCGGACAAAGGGTTCGATGACGCCTTGCTGTTGAATACCGCAGGCCAAGTGGTCGAGACCACGGTGTCTTCGCTGTTCGCGCTGATGGGGGGGCAATTGGTGACGCCGCCGATCGCGGATGGCGCGCTGCCCGGCGTGGCGCGCGGTTTGGTCCTGGAACGGTTGGGTGCGCGGGAGCGTTCGTTAAGCGTTGACGACCTGTTGAAGGCCGACGAAATCGTTTTAACCAACGCCTTGGGCAGCCGTCCCGTGGTCGCAATCGATGCGACGACTTTTGCTGTCGGCCAGAAGAGTCAGGAAATTCAAGAGATTATACAGCGTCCTTGACTCATGAAGAGTGGGGGGTAAAGTTCCATCCAACCGATAGAATGGGTGGAATATGCTGTCCAGCAAAGCAAAGTACGGATTGAAGGCGATGGTTCACTTGGCCCGGCGTGAAGGCGAAGGCACCATTTTGATTGCCGACATCGCCGGAACGGAACGCATCCCGCGCAAATTTCTGGACGCCATTTTGCTGGAATTGAAGCTGCAAGGATTTCTGGTCAGCAAGAAAGGCAAAGGCGGCGGCTATGCTTTGGGCCGCCCGGCCAAGTCCATTGCCGTCGGCGACATCATCCGGGTTCTGGACGGGCCGCTGGCTCCCGTGCCCTGTGTTTCCCGGACCGCATACCGCCGCTGTGACGGTTGCGTTGACGAGATGGCCTGTTCGGTTCGCGCGGTGATGCAAGATGTACGCGACGCGGTGGCGCAGATTCTGGACAACACCAACTTGGCCGAACTGTCCACCCGCAAGTCGGACCCGCCCGGATTGCTGTACGATATTTAGAGTCCGTCCGCGAAGTTATCTAGGAATTTCTGTGCCTTGCGATTCTGCGCAGCATGAGGCGGATCAGTGCCAAGCGTAAAAATGCCAGAGCCATCCTGGATAGGTTCTCGAAGTCTTTGGCGAGGCGGCGACAACG
>CAIYCT010000277.1 GCA_903924765.1 uncultured Rhodospirillaceae bacterium
CCGAATATCACCTGTTTCTATTTCACCCGAAGCAGCGTCCATTTTTAGCCCCGAAAATAATCGCTATCACACTGATTCTTATAGCAGAATTACGCTATTTCGTCACGGAAACCTTGGGTCATATGGGAAATCCGGGTTAAAGCCGTCCAGATCCAAATAGCAGATCCCCACCAAACTCCCGTCCCGCTTGGCGGTCGCCAAGGCGCGATCCATGCGGTCGGCCAGCAAGGTGCGATTGGCCATGCCGGTAAGCTTGTCGTAATGGGCGATTTGCTCCAGTTGCCGTTCTTGATTTTTAAGCCGCGATTGATCGGTGGCGATGCCCAAATAATTGGTGACCTCGCCCTTGGCGTTGGTGATGGCAGAAATGCTCAACAGCTCGGGATAATTATCACCGTTCTTGCGACGATTCCAAATTTCTCCGATCCAATGGCCGGTTTGGTCAATCGTACGCCACATAGAAGCATAGAATGCCTCATCGTGATGCCCCGACTTCAAGAAGCTAGGATCCCTCCCCAGGGATTCTTGTCGGCTATAGCCTGTCATCTTGACGAAAGCGTCGTTAACCTCGACGATACTGCGACTGCTGTCGGTGACCATGATGCCTTGAAGAGACTTCTCGAACACCGCCACCGTCAGGCGCAGATTGTCCTCTGCCAATTTCCGTTCGGTGATGTCGCGAATAATCGTGACGAACCCGACCACCAGCCCGTCTTCGCTGTGAAGACACGACACCGACATATCGGCCCAGAATGACGTCCGGTCTTGACGCAACAACCAGCCCTCTTCCTCGGCAACATCGTTGGCGATGGACCGCGTTAGAAGTGAGCGTGGCTTCTCGGCTTTAACTTCGTCCTGATCGTAGAATATGTCCATCGAGCAACCGATAATCTCGGCATCCGCATACCCCATCAGCCGTTTGGCGCCATCGTTCCAGGTAAGAACCTTGCCGTCCGCATCCAGCAAAATGATTGCGTGATCCTTGATTCCTCCGGTCATTAGCCGGAACCGCTCCAGGCTTAGGCGCTGTTCTTCCTCGGCGCGCAAACGGTCGGTGATATTCTCGACAATGGACCAGACATAGCTTTCCCCATCGGCTCCGGTAATTCTGACCCCGTTCAACTGCACGGGAATAAGCATGCCGTCGCGGGAGATGTATTCCTTGCGATAGGGACCGTAAGAGCCGGAACGCTCCAGGGACTCTGATTGTCTCATTTCGTCGGCGTTATATTTATCCGGCGTCAAAGTCCAAAAATCCAACTCCTTTAATTGGTTTTCTGGATAACCGGTAATGATCCTAAACGCCTCGTTAAACTCGACAAAACGCCCTTCTTTACTGGTCAAGGCAATGCCCAAGGGCGAGAGTTCATACAGCCCGCGCAATTTCGCATCCATTTCGCGCAGTCTTTGTTCGGCCAGTTCCTGCTCGGTGACGTCAGCCAAGACGCCGCTCCACAGGCTGACGCCCTCGGATAGAGGCGTCGGCGTCGATTCCAACTGGATAATCCGGATTTGTCCGTCAATGACGAAGCGCCCCTTCCAAAAGAACGGTTTCAACGATTGCGACGATTGCGCGTTCATCTCCAGAAACTCGTCCAATTCGTCGGGATGCACCAAGCCCATGGCCACTGACACGTCGCTGAGCAGCGCTTGGGCCGTCACGCACAGGATCTGACAGAATCGATGGCTGACATAATCGAACCTCATATCGCCGTTTTGACTCATGCGGAAAGTGTAAACACCCCATGGAATATTGGCGACCAACCGGTCATAGCGGTCGAAACTGTCCTTCAAATCATTTTGCACTTTGTCGCGCTCGGTGATGCGCAACGCCATTTGCCACGTGGCAAATGTGGATAAAACAAAGAAAGCCACAGCAAACAAAACGATGTTAGCCGCATCCCCGCGCCACTGATTGAGGTAATCGTTCTCGGCGTTGGTCACCGCAGCATAAAGCGGATAGTTGCGAATTTTACGGAAACTGATCAACTTGCGCATTTCATCTACGGGGGAAATTGTTTCATAGGTAGATTCCGCCGTATCGGAATCGATCATTTGCTTCGTGTGATCGGTAATCACAGCGCTGCCGATAACGCCATCAATCGGCATAGGATAGCGCATCATCATCACATGATCGGCGTTGTACAAAACAACCGCCCCGTTCGCGCCCAAACTGGACCACTGAAACATCTCCGCCAGGTGATTGATGCCGATGGAGATCAGCACCACCCCACCAAAGTCGCCGTTCGGCAAGGTGATACGCCGTACGAAAGAAATCACCATTTGCGGCCCCCCCCCTACCCATGTAGGGCGAGGTGATCAACAACCCGGCATTGGGATCATTCTTTAGTTTTTGGAAATAGGCACGGTCAGAAATGGTGAATTTGGGATTGGGAACACGGAAAAATCCATGACGCAGTTCCCCTTCGGGACCGAACACATGAAAGCCCAGAGCATCGGGGGTACGCTTGTTCTGAACATCAATCAGGGACTCGACGTGCGCGTCATCCATATAATCATGGCCCACCATCTCCTCGACGATTTCAGCCAAACCCCAATCGATCTGATCAATGAGGGAACTGAAAGTCAGATCAATGGCGCGGGACATGTTGACGGTTACGGCTTGCGCGCTTTTATGCGCCTCTTCCCTACTTTGATACAAGGCGAGAGAGACCAAAACGACAATGCTGAGATGAAGAAAAACCAGCCCCCACCACAGACTACGCGCGGTCGGACGGGATCGGATGACTTCCTTCAACTCCCTTACCAACGTCATAGCCTCTTTAAGTCGTAAATCGGAGTTTAAGCCTAACAGCGAAGGGGCGTTTTTGCCAAGACATAAGGGAGCGAATATGTCAGAATCTTTGACTAAACCTGTCAATTCTCTACGGTTAGGCCATGTCTCAAAAATACTTTACCAGTTACAGCGGCATCAAACTGCCCTTAAAATTAGTCGGGGAAATTTCCACGACGGAAATAAAGAACAGAAACACTTTCATTTGCGCTGAATATGACGAAACCGACCGATTGATCAGCCTTGAACATATTGTCTACAGCGAACCGCAATTACGCCACGATTACGCCTATCACGACAACGGCGTACTGAAACTGGCCGAGATCAACAATTTAGCGGAAGAAGAAATCAACGTCCTTGATTTCGACGAGCACGGGAAGCCGGCATAAGCCTGGGGACCATCAGCACAGGCTATGGGGGGCAAATCGTCCGTGCCCCAAATCCGTCCGGCCCAAAATCTGTTTTTCCAGGCGAGAGATGCGGACGTAAAGACGAAAGCTGCGATCCAACAAGCTTCGCAAAGAGTTAGGCAACAGAGCGTCCTGTCCGAACGACACGTCCAAACAGACATCTCCGCCCGACAACCGATTGCGATCAGACAACGCCTCGTCTGACGTTATTTCGCCTTCTTGAACCGCCCGCTGCATCAGCAGCCACGCCATGACCTGAGTCAAGCGCGAGGTAACCCGCATGGCTTCGCACGACATACGCAAGCCGGAAACGGCATCGACCCTCTCGCGTTCCCGTTCGTCCAAGTAGGACAGGTAATTCTTCGCCTCGACCATCAGATCCATGGTCTCGTCGTAG
>CAIYCT010000278.1 GCA_903924765.1 uncultured Rhodospirillaceae bacterium
AACCGCCGGACCCTCACCGCAGCGATGATCGACAGCCGCGATTTTATCGCAGCCAAACGCCGTGCCGAGATTGAACCTCTGCTGCCCGCCGGTCCCCGCATCGCCTTCACCGGCGGCATCGACTGCAACGATCACACCGGTATCTGGGACACCCTCGACAAGGTGCGCACCAAGCATCCCGACATGGTGCTGATCCACGGCGGTTCCCCCAAAGGCGCTGAGAAAATCGCCTCCCTCTGGGCCGATAATCGCACGGTGCCGCAGATCGTTTTCAAGCCCGACTGGAACCGCCACAAGAACGCCGCGCCGTTCAAACGCAACGATTCCATGCTCGATGTGCTGCCCATCGGAATCATCGCTTTCCCCGGTTCCGGCATCTCGCAGAACCTCGCCGACAAGGCGCGCGGCATGGGCATTCCGGTGTGGAAATTCGGCGAGGGCGGCTCGTAATGCGCAGTTTTCCCCCTCTCTCAGGCGTGCCGGAAAGCCACGAAATGGTATACAGGTCAGACTGTGAGAATCTAGCGTGGCGCTGCTTGACGTCGTCGCGACGTGGGTCAATACTTTGCCGAGTGGTTTTCCGACCACCGAGGGAACGAATCCATGACGAAGAAATCAGAAGACCCAAAAAAAGAAAGTATCCAGGTAGAGGCGGCAGCTTTAGACGCAATGATATTTTACGCCGAAAATTATGAGACCTTGTTTTTCCGATTTCTTGACGCAAAGAGTACATGCGAGACGCTTGGCAGCAAACCTCATAGGTGTCGCTTTTGCCACAAGACAAAGCCCGATGTGAAATTCTCGAAAGATGCCCACGTTGTTCCCGCATTTATCGGCAACAGGGTTCTTTTCAGTCTTTACGAGTGCGACAATTGCAATGAGCGTTTTTCAGAGTTCGAAGACGATCTCGCCAAGATGACCATGGGGGATCGGGCTTTTGGGCAGGTTCCAAAACGAAAGGGATACGCCTCCCTGAAACCCCAAGGCAAGAAATCGAGCTTCGAACGCGGCCCTACTGGCGTGATTTTAAAGCAGTATCTCGACGAAGGGATCTTTACTGTCGATGATGAAAATTCGAGGCTGATCATAAGGTACGATACGCAGCCATTTCGACAGCTCGGGGCGTACAAAGCCCTCGCCAAGATGGCCTATACGCTCCTACCGGATCAAGAACTTGGCCGTGTAGAAGAGTTGAGAAAATGGCTCTTGGAAACCGACGTCACCACCCAGAAAGTGTATGGAGGAGAGAAGGGGCATTGGTGCTACCAGACGTTCGTTCCCGGCCCAGCCCCGTTTCCGCATCCGGTGGTTGCCCTCCTAAAAAGGAAGGAGGCCGTTGATGCCCCATATCTGATGTTTTTCATTGCCTTTGGAAACTGGTCTTATCAGATTTTTGTTCCCTGCCCAGCAATGGACAGAAGCCTCGCGGACAAGACGATCAGCATTGTCACCTACCCCCATCTGTACATGTTACAGCCTTGGCTCGCGGCCGGCCCTTTGCAGCAAGGACAGCTATTCATGGATGCCCATGAGCGTAAATCGGAATCGAGAACACTAAACATGCATTACGACTCGATGGTCAAAGCACCGCAGTCGTCCGAACAGACGGAATAAACGTGAGGTAACTGCCGTGCATATACGTTGCCCCGCATTCTCACGACAGTCAGAGACCAGATCATGCAAAAGCACCCAGCAACCGAAAACGTATGCCCGCTTTCAGCAGTCGATCAACGGCTCGCAGACGCTCATCGTTTGTGGCACCAGGCTGAGGCTGCCTATTTCGATCCCAATGGATTTCGATTGGCAGTGCAGAATGCGATACAAACCCTACGGACGGTTACGTTTATTCTGCAAAAACACAAGGCGATTATTCCGAATTTTTCAGAGTGGTATGGCGATTCCGAAAAGAAAGTACAGGGAGAATGGCAGCGGCGCTTGGGGGCCGATCCATTAATGCGCTGGATGGTGGAGGCTCGCAACAAGATCGAAAAGCAGGGCGATTTAGAAGCAAACAGTATGGTCAGGGCAGAAATTATCGCGTCTTACCTTGAGGAGGGGCCTCGTATTGACGTTCCCTCCCAACTCTCAGATACCGTCCAGACGTTGCTCCATAACATTCCAACCACAGCCCTTGGCGATCACATTCGGCGCAATGGTATGCTGCGTATTCAACGTCGTTGGGTCGAGAACACGCTGCCAGATCATGAACTGTTGGATGCCGTGGCGATTGCCTACGGGAAGGTCGCCGAGTTAGTGCACGACGCCCACCGTCAGATTGGACTTGATCCGCCGCCGACGATTCATGACGACGAGGGCAGAAGCTATGATCTTCCATCCATGGGGTGGCGGCTTCCATGTATGATTGGTCATGAGTTGTCCAGAACACTGCTGCTCTCCCTCGTGGATGGGTCTAGGATCGAGTTTGAGACGAAGAGCGTGCAGATGAAATTCGATGCCGTGAAAGTCGCAGATCTTTTGGAGCGATATGGCGGCAACCCGTTTGAGGCGATGAGACGAGACTACAAGACGGACGCTGATCTGGTAGCCGGATATTTCACTCTGATCCGCACGGTGTTCCTTCGGGATGGTTACCATCAAACGATGCTGTTTCTCTTCCGTGATCGGAAGGTAGTGGGGGCACCGATTCAGGTCGTCTTCGAGAATGTTCAGCATAAATATGCCTTGATGAGACAACTAGCTGCTGAGGCGATCACGTCTGGAGCAGACGCAGTCATGCTGGTTGGGGAAGCCTGGAAGGCGCCCGCCAATGAACTAAAGCCTTACGAGCGGCCTGCCGATTCCCCTGTTCGTAAGGAATCACTGACTTTGCATTTGGTAAGCAAAAGCGGCGTGTCCTTCGACTGCGAAGCAGAAATCATCAAGGACGGGGAGAAAGTCTCACTCGGTGCGACCCAAATAACTGACCAAAGTGCAGCGTTTGAGTTTGCGCCGTTCCTTCAGGCTTGGGGACGCCCTATCCCGGACTCGTGGATGGAAACAAGCCGCATGATTATGGCTGCCGCGAAACACGATGAGCCTTCGGACAACCAGTAAAAATACGGGAATGTTCGTTGGATGAGGTCTCTTTTGGAGGGCGACTGCCATCCAGGAACGATTTCGAATGTCAATCAGGGCATTCCGGCGAGGTGCTCTGCTTGTTTTTCCAAAATTTAGACGTTACATTTGAAACGAGATTCAAAGTTCGGCGGTAGTGACTTTGGGTTTGCCCATCGGAGATGTTGGGGCGTGGTTGTTCTCTCTCTGGCTCTGCATTGACTGGTTATGTAACCTTGATTTGCTAACGGAGGCTAACATGAAGGCAGCGCTCAAAACTGGAATGGATGCTCTTGCGGTTCTGTGGGGCCTGGGGGTGAGTAGCCACGCCATCAACAAGATGTTGGGACTTGACCCCTGGTCGAGCCGGAAGACCGCAGGGCGGTTCGATTCCGCCCCCCCACACCAGTTTAAACGTCCTCCGCGAATACAGTGGACGTTTTTCTTTTGAATTTGCCGCGTCAGGGAATACGGCGGGCCTGTAAATCTTATGCCCGGCGTTTGCCCACAGGAGAGGATGGCACCTTTTTCTTATGCCAATAATGACGTAGGCGGGTCAGATTCTGCTGTAACACCAGCGCGCCGAATGTGAAGTTCAGAGTTATCGCCAAGCTTTGGCATGGCGCTGTTCCACGCCTCCACTCCCATGCCAACCTGCCGCCAATATCCAGCCCAGCGTCACTTTCCGATCATCGGTCAGACGTGGCATGGATGGCGACAAACGCGGGTGCTGGCATCTGTTTTGCTCCGATCAAGCGGTGGCAAAGTCACCCAGCGGATAGGCCAGACTCTTCCCATCCCCGTGTTTCGCAAGATCATCCCTTGCATGTCTCTCAAGCGCTAGGTCCCGCGCCGCCCAGTCCAACCTGTCCAGCAAAAGAATTTCCCCGGCCCTTTTGGGGCCTCCTCGCGGTCGCTTTGCTCCAAATTCTCCCGCCTTCTAGGCCTTCCACTGACGTTCCAGCCGCTCATGAATTCGCGGTGGGCGGGGCGTCTTGCGGTCTCTTCACGCGAGCCATCGCAAGGAT
>CAIYCT010000279.1 GCA_903924765.1 uncultured Rhodospirillaceae bacterium
ATATGAACAATTGCCATTTTATAGAAGTGGAAGTGGAGACTTCACGCTATTTCAGCGATTTCAGGAAGGCGATCAAATAATCTTGCTCGGCCTTGTCGGTGATGCTGACGTGGCGCATGCGCGTGCCGGGAACCAGCTTGTCGTTGCCGGCGATCCATTTGCGCAGGTTGTCTTCGGTCCAAACGATGCCGGATTTGGGTAGGGCCGCGGAATACGCGAAGCCGGGCAGGGTTCCGGCCGTACGGCCATAGACGCCATGAAGATTGGGGCCGAAACCTTGCTTGCCAGGCTCGATAAAGTGGCAGGCGATGCAATGATTGAAAACGACGCGACCGGCGGCTTCTTCGGCGGATTGGGCGCATGCAACGCGGCCATACCCCGTCATACTTATAACAATAACTAAACCAATCAATAATTTACGCATAGTAATCTCCCTGAATTTCAATGGCGATAAACTGTCACGCTCCCCTATGGTATGCCATACTACTTTAGTCGAAAATATTCGCTCTTCTGTGTTGCAAATTACAAAGATAAACTGGGCAATCAGGAATAAGGTCCAGCGGGATAAATTTTTTAAATTGCGCCCAAGCTGCTCCATAAAAAACAACAGGGACGTCTTATGTCATGTGGGATGCTAATTTTGTTGAGTCGGGAAGGGGCCTCCGTGGTCTGCTGACGGCGCTTGTCTTGTTGTGCCCCGTCACGGCCTTTGCTCATTTGTCCGAGGAGATGGCCAAGTCGCTGGCCCCGCCCGGATACGATGTGGGGCTGCGGGATGACAAAAGCTTTGCCTTTCCCTTGATTAAGGCAGGGAGGGTTGAAGGGTATCTTTTTGATACCCTGGATTATGCCCCCGTGCCCGGCTTTTCGGGCACTCCCATGGAGCTGGCGGTATCGTTGGACTCACAAGGGGCCATCATGGACGTACAACTGCTCAATCAAAACGAGCCGGTGTTCGTGGATGGGTTAGGGGTTGAGCCGTTTCTGGATTTCTTGAAGCAATATAAGGGCAAGCATATCCGCCAAAACATCTCGGTCGGCAGCGTCTACGGGGCGCATGACAGCAGCGCCAAAGATGGGGCGGTGGTGTTGGATGGCATTACCAAAGCCTCGGCCTCGGTGCGCATCGCCAACGTCACTATTTTGTCGTCGGCGGTGGCGGTGGCGCGTTCCCATTTCGCCGGGGCGGCACCGCCTACCGGCGCAAAGGTCAAAGCCGATTACCGCGAAGATTTGGATTGGTCAGAACTGGTCAAGCGGGGATATGTCAAGACATTGACCTTGGACAACAAGACGGTTCAACATGCGTTTGCCGGGTCCATCGCCGCCACTGACGATCCCGACGGCCCAAACGATCCCGACGGCTTATTTACCCGCATCGACTTTGCCTTGGCCGACGTGCCGTCCATTGGCATTGCCTTGTTCGGCCAAGGCGGTTATGCCAAATTGATGAAGCATTTGGACCGGGACGATCACGCCATAGCGCTATTCACCGAGGGACGGTGGTCGTTCATGGGGGGCAACTTCGTGCGCGGCAGCCAACCGCAACGGATCAAGATCGAGCAGTCCGGCTTCGCCATCGGTGGACGCGATCTGGCGTTTTCGTTGGATCTGGCGCCGTCTGTCCCGATGAAGGACTTTATCATTCTCAGGTTGCCTGGCAGCGCCGGGTTGGACCCCAGCGTCCCCTGGTCGTTATCGGCGGTGGTGACCCGTGAACACGGCATTCTAAAGCCCGATGTGGAATCGCGCAGCTTTGCGCAAACCATCAGTTTGCCCGCTGCGTTTTTCACCAAGCCCGACAAATCGACGGACACCAGCTGGATCGACGCTTGGGTCGAGCAATGGCCGCAGATCACCTTCTTGGTGTGTCTGCTAACTGGTTTGACCATCGCGCTTATCTTCCAACGGCGCGTTACCGCCCATAAGCGCTGGTTCGATGGGGCACGGTTGATTTTTCTGGCGGTCACTTTGGTCTGGATTGGCTGGGTTGAACAGGCTCAGTTGAGCATCGTCACCGTGCTGGGCCTGGTCAAAGGGGTCACTCATCCGGTGGATATGGGCTTTTTGCTGTTTGATCCGCCCAGCTTGATTCTGTGGGTGTTTACCCTGGTCTGTTTGGCGGTGTGGGGACGGGGCAGCTTTTGCGGTTGGCTCTGTCCATTTGGCGCGTTGCAGGAATTCGCAGATCTTGCCGCCCGGTGGTTGAAGCTGCCCAAATGGCGGTTCTCGCCCAAATTGGCCAAACTGGGCATAGGGGTGAAATACCTCATTCTGGCGGTGCTGGCCGTAGGGACCTTATGGAACAGCGCCTTGGCGGAAATCCTTGCGGAAGTCGAACCGTTCAAGACCAGCATCACCTTGGGCTTTCACCGCGACCCTCTGTATGTGGCCTATGCGGCGGGGTTGTTGATCTGGGGGATGGTTGTTTACAAACCGTTCTGCCGCTTCTTGTGTCCTCTGGGCGCGAGCTTGGCTCTGGTGGGGCGAGTCCGGCGATGGAATTGGATTCCAAGGCGGCGGGAATGCGGAACGCCGTGCAAATTGTGCCAGAAGGCGTGCGCCTATTACGCCATCGACGCCCAGGGAGCCATTGATTATTCCGAATGTTTCCAATGTTTGGATTGCGTCGCCATCTACCATGACCGCAAAGCCTGCGTGCCTTTGGTGCTGGCCGACCGACGGGGGAGGACCTTGTAATGAGCACAGCCGCATCCATCACTCGCCGCGCCTTTTTATCCATCACCGCGACCGCCGCAGTTGGGGCGGGTTTATGGGCCTATGGGCGACAGACTCCCTTGGTTCCGGTCCGCTGGTCGGGGCAGATCATGGGCGCGACGGCGGACATGACCTTGTATGTGACCGACGTTCCTTTCGGTCGGGCGTTGATCGAGCGGTGCTTGGCCGAGATCGACCGGCTGGAAAACTCCTTCAGCCTGTTCCGGCCTGGGTCCGAGCTGCGCCGCCTGAACCGGGAGGGACGTTTAGACCGAGCGTCGGCGGATTTTCTGACCGTGCTTGACGCATCCACGCGCTTTTCCCAAATCTCGGGCGGTGCATTCGACGTGACCGTGCAGCCGTTATGGGAGCTGTATTCCGACCATTTCACCCGCTGGGGCAAGGATGCGGACGGGCCGCCCAGGGAGGCTGTCCACGCCGCTTTAGCTCGGGTGGATTGGCAGTCTGTGCGGACTCAGGACGGAAACGTGGCGTTTGCCCGTCCAGCCATGGGCATTACCTTCAACAGCATCGCGCGCGGTTTCGCCACTGACCGCGTCACCGCTTTGTTGCGGCAGGCCGGATTGGATCGTGCTCTGGTTAATCTGGACAATTACTATGCGTTGGGCGAGCATCCCGACCATCGTCCCTGGCGGCTGGGCGTGGTCGCGCCCAAAAATCCCGCGCAAACCTTGGCGACCATCGAGGTGGAAAACCAGGCGGTGGCCAGCGCCAGCGGTTACGGCACCCTGTTTGATCGCGTCGGCAAGTTCCACCATATCTTCGACCCGCATTCCGGCGGATGCGCCGCCAACTGGGCGGGCTGCACGGTGATCGCTCCCACGGCGACCATCGCCGACTCTTTGTCCACCGCTTTGTTGGTGGCCCCCAAGGTTCAGACGGCACGGATTTTAGCGGAGAGCGGTGGGACCAAGGCTTATCTGGTGGACGAGGCCGGAGGAATTACGACGATTTAAGGCAGAACGACTACGCCCCATGGATAGCGCCCGACCGCCACGGTCTTGATCACTTCCTTGCGCGCCGTGTCGATGATCGAGACGTCGCCCGAGATGCCGTTGGTGGTCAGCAACTGGCTTTCATCGGGGGTGAGGGCCAGTTGCCAAACCCTACGCCCCACCAGCAGGTATTTGTCCACCTGATAGGTTTTGGCGTTGATCACCGCTACGCGGTTGGCGGGACCTAGGGCCACATAGGCGGTGGAGCCGTCGGCGGACAGTTTGATGCCGACCGGCTGAATTTTATCGGCGGGAATGCCGGCCACGGCAAAAGAGATGGACTTGATCGGCTGACGCGTTGCGGTATCCAAAATGGTCACCGATCCGCCCACTTCCGAGCTGACCCATAGCAGTTTGCCGTCCTTGCTAAAGGTGGCGTAGCGGGGGCGGGCACCCACCGGCGTGCTGTCCGTCAAGGTCAAACTGTCCACATCCAACCAATGCACCATGCTGGTGGTTTCCGAGGTATTGACCGCTACTTTGCCGTTGGGGCTGACCGCCATGCCTTCGGGCTCGATGCCCACATCCACTTGGCCGATGACCCGGCGGGTCTGCACGTCGATGACGGTGACCGCGTTGTTGTTCTCGTTGGCGACGAACAGTCGGCGTCCATCCGGGTGCAAGGTAAATTGCTCGGGGTCTTCGCCCGACGGCAAGTCTTGCGTCACCTTTTTTTGCGCTACGTCGAACACCTGAATGGTGTCGCTGTCCGAAGCGCAGATATAAAGCGATTTGCCATCGGCTGACGCCATCAGTCCGCGGGGACGCCGTCCCACTTTGATGGTGTCGGTCACCGCCATGGTTTTCATGTCGATCAGCGACAAGGTGTTGTCTTTTTCGTTGGTGACGTAGGCGGTCTGGCCCTGGCAAGAGAGCGGCCATGCCAGCGCCAGCAGGGCGATTATTTTGACGCGCATTTGAATTCCCCTTTGTCGAAGCCCAGCGTGTCCAGATCGGTTTCGGGATGCATGAAGCCGTCCTCAGGCGCGACCGAGACCACCGACCGGGCCCAGGCCAAGGCGATGGGTTGGCGCAATTGTCCGTCCCAGGACCGGAAGCTTAGGGTGCGGCCTTTATAAGCGGCGAAATTGAACTCCGCCGATTTAAGGGTCTGGATCAGTTTCTGCGGATCGGCGCTGCGGCTGCGGATGGCGGCTTCGCCAACTGCTCGGGCGGCTTCCCAGGCGGCAAAATCCCGCTCGCTCATGGAGCGGTTGGATTGGGCGCGGAAGCGGTTTTGCAGTTGTTCGGCACCCCAAAGATCCCAGGCGTGATGCCAGCCCGCCGCCACCAATCCTTGCGTGCCCGCCACCGGTCGCGGCTCCCATGTGGCATAGGACAGCAAATCACCGAACACGTCCGCTTCGTCGGCGGCGATCAGCACGTCGTAATGGGCGTCTTGAGTGATGGACGAAGCCTCTTGTCCTGCCACATGGCGGGAATCGCGGGTGAAGGTCCAGGGGCGGATATCGACGATAGTGGCGCCAAACCGCTTGGCGGTGCGAGAAAGCGCCGTCAAATAGGCTTTGTCATTGTCGTCCGAGCCGGTGACCACCAGCCAATGTTTCCAACTTTTGCGCAGCAGATATTGGCCCAACGCGTCGGTCAGCATGGACCGATTGGGAATGGTGTGCAGCAGATTGGTCCGGCAGGCGGACCGGCGCAACTCGTCATCTTGGCTGCCTGCATTAAAAAACAGCATGGCTTTGGCATCCGGCAGGTCCACCGCTTTCAACAGCAAAGCGGGCGGCAGGTCGGCGACGATAAGGCGGACATTCTTTTGCGCGAAGTCGTGAACAACGGCGGCCAAGCGCTGGTCGTCCACATCGGTAACTGCATGCAGGACAAAGGACTGCTTAAGGAATTTACCGGTGCTGTTGTTGTCGGCGACAGCCAATTTCAGTCCGTCCAAACCGTCGTTGGTCACAAACGGACGGTCAACGAAGGGAACGGTTTCCGGCGCTTCCTTGGCGACGCTCAGCCAGCCCAGATGGATAATTTGTTCTTCTGCGTGGGCGGTGGAGAGCGCAACCGCCGCTAACAAAAACGCAGCCATGATGCCTTTGATCATATTAGGCGGTCCCCAACTGGGCTCTGTTAAAAAGGTTTTGCTTCAGACACTAGGGCTCTGGCGTCGAC
>CAIYCT010000280.1 GCA_903924765.1 uncultured Rhodospirillaceae bacterium
ACATATCCCGACGTCAGACCCTTCTCAAGGCACTTAATGGGTCAGCGGCATAAGCCGCCCTGAGATGCATACGACAAGCGAACATCATCGACGATACGCGGATCTCCACCCATTGCTATCTCTTTGAGTGACGCGACATCGGACAAACGCGCCGAATAAAGCGAAAATTTAACGTCATTGTCGTCAGAATAAGCTGATGTGCTGATCAAATCAGTGTCGTTGTCGTATACGGCAATGGCAACTCTTGAAATACGGCCGCATCCGGGTAGACGTTTTATATAATCGTGCACAGCCGCGACTCTCTCTCCGATATCGCCCTCACCCGACACGATCATTCTTACGGGAAAAGTAGGCTTGCACTCTCCAATGGATGGTTCCACAATAAAACGCCCTTCCCTAAAATTAAAACCGATCATGAGCAGCCCAGTTCGCCTATATCATAAGACTGTGAACATACTTTTTCCTGCGTATTAACGGAGTATGACACCGCCATCGCCATAGCCCCGTTCTGTGGGGCGCCTTTGGGTCAGGTAGAGCCGGTCGGCGCGGCAGGCGACCGTTGCGCCCCCGGCAACCGCCATTCGGCGAGACAGGCCGGTACTCACCCGTTGCGCTAGATCCGGCCATACGGACACCGTTGTTGTCACACCAAAGCCACTTCAACCCGCTTGGCAGGGAAGATCACGGTGACGGTTGGCCTTGTACTTTATTAAGTCCGCTAACGGCGGACAATCGAAGCCATACCCTTGATCCTCAATGCGGACGATGACCTCAATCCCCGGCCTTGAAATCCGTTTTAAAGTTGCAAGTAATTTAAAGAGTTGCGACGCCAAAAGCTGTTGACCATTTCGCTATTTTTCGTGGCACCGGAAAGAGTCTGGGAGTGGAATGGTCGATCACCCAGATCGCCCCCTAGGATGGCAACGTCACTTTCCTTGGCCATCGATCCCTCCTATTCTCGGCGTTGAACTTCAGATTCCGCCATTGCCGAAAGGGGCGGGCCATTCCATAAATGTCGGATGAGGGGACAAGACCGTGGGTGGATCGACGCAGATTCAAGCCGACATGATCGAGGATGAGTCCGAAACTGAAAGAGGATGGCGATCCTTCGCTGCCCATCTGTTCGCGCCGATCAAGATCAGCTGGGGGCAATTCTTCGACCTAGTGGTGCCGCTGCGCCATTCGCTCCATATCCGCCGCCATGCCGCCTCGGTGATCATTTCGCGCATCCAGCTGGTCGCTGCCCTGTTCGCGTTCATGGTTCCGCTGTGGTCGGTCATCGACTGGTTCGTATTTCCTTGGCCGCAATGGGTGGAAATGACGACGTTGCGTCTCGCGTCGGGCGTGATCTTCTTCCTGCTGTCCTGGCCGTGGCAGATGGCCAAGACCCGCTTGCAGGCCGATGCCATGCTGATGGCCATGCTGCTGGTGCCGCCCGTGTTCTACATATTCTCCATCGGCATCACTGCCCAGCTGCATGTGGAAGGCACTGCCCTGCTGGTGACCAAGCTCTACGCCCTGATGCCCAATATCGTTTTGGCCAGCTTGGCGATCTTTCCGCTGACCGCGTTCGAGGTGGCAGTGTTCTCGGCGCCGGCCTTCGCCTTCGCCATCATCGGACTGGCCATGGGCGGCGAATCCCTGTCGCTGTACCAGCACGGCCCCATGCTATGGCTGATGATCCTGGTGATGGGCGCGGCCATGTTCTCGGGCATGAGCCAGTTGCACTACATCACAACCCTGGTCAACCAGGCCATGATCGACCCCCTGACCTCCGCCTATACAAGG
>CAIYCT010000281.1 GCA_903924765.1 uncultured Rhodospirillaceae bacterium
GCCACGGCGATGTACATGCAGAGCAGGATCGCGGCGGTGGAGTTGATCGTCATCGACGTGGAGACCTTGTCGAGCGGGATGCCGTCGAAGAGGATCTCCATGTCGGCCAGCGAATCGATCGCGACGCCGACCTTGCCTACTTCGCCAAGGCTCATCCCCGCATCGGAGTCGTACCCCATCTGGGTCGGCAGGTCGAAGGCGATAGAGAGCCCGGTCTGACCGGCGGAAAGAAGGTATTTGTAGCGCTCGTTGGATTCCTTGGCGGTGCCGAAACCGGCGTATTGGCGCATGGTCCAGAAGCGACCGCGATACATGGTTGGCTGTACGCCGCGGGTATAGGGGTATTCGCCCGGAAGCCCAAGCTGCTCTTCATAGCCGGGATAATCGAAACCGGGGGTAAAGCAGCGTTCCAGCTCTATGTTCGATGTCGTCAGGAACTTCTCCATCCGCTCGGGAGACTTGGCGACCCCTTTGGCAACTTTTTCATTCCATTTCTGTTTGCTCTCGTTGATGCTCATTTTTTGCTCCTCTTTGCGGGTTTCAAAGCTGTGCTTCTGTTCTTTCGGGTCGTTTTCAGAGCGCCGCTGCGGCGTTGATGGAATTTACGGGACAGTTCGTCCCACTCGATTACCAGGGAACCATGGGTTGCTTTATGCTGCTTTTCCCAGTTTGCCAGCAGGTCAAAGCAGGCGTGATCAATATATTCGAGCTTTTCTAAATGCACGTGAACCTCAGTGCCGGGACGTACCTGTTCCAATGCCGATGCCAGCATCGGGAGCCGGATCAGGGTGGCGGAACCGGACAGGCGGAGGTGTACGGCGTTGTGATCGTTATCCTCTTCGCTTTCGATGTCGAGCTGCGAAAACACATAGAGCAGTTTGAACAGCGACAGCAGCAGGCCGAGGACCACGCCCTTGAGCAGATCCGTGCCTACTATGACGGCAATAGTCACGGTGGCGATGGCTACTTCGCTTTTGCCGAACTCAAGCAGTTTTGGCAGAGCCTTTGGATAGGCCAGTTTGTAACCGGTAAACACGAGCACTGCGGCTAGGCTGGACACCGGAATATAGCGCAGCGTGAACGGCAGCACGGCGGCGAACAGCAGCAGCCACAATCCGTGAAAAATCGCGGAGGCGCGGGTCTTGGCACCGGCTTCGATGTTGGCGCTGGAACGGACAATAACACCGGTCATCGGCAGTACGCCGAGCAGTCCGCAGATGGCATTGCCGATCCCTTGAGCGGCCAGTTCCTGGTCGTATTTGGTGCGCTGCCCCTGGTGCATCTGATCAACGGCGCTTGCGCAGAGCAGTGTTTCCGCACTGGCGATGAAAGCTACCGAAACCGCAGCAATCAGAATCGGCGTTTCGAATACATGTTTGAGGCTTTCAAGAGTCGGGTACTGTATCACCGACCAGATGTTGTCCGGCACATTGACATACGCGATCCTGAGCTTGAAAAAGGCGGCTGCGATTACGGCGATTACCACTGCAATCAGTGGGGCCGGCAGCACTTTCAACTTTTTGGGTGCGTACGCTCCCCATAAAGCCATTACCGTAATACTCAGCACACCGATACAGAGGGCATGGAACGGCGCGCCGCCATCCGAGATAGCGCGGTTCAGCGCCTCCGGTATGGCCAGCAGGTTGTCGATCCCCTTGCCGATCGGCTTGCCATCGAGCATTACGTGGAACTGGGCTGTCAGGATCAATAGCCCGATACCGGCCAGCATGCCATGGATAACCGCAGGCGACACGGCGCGAAACCATTGCCCCAGTTTGAGCAGACCGGCGGCAAGCTGAAGCAGCCCGGCCATCAATACGATTACGCCGAGCATCGGCAAGCCGTGCTGCTGCACCAACTGCCACACCAATACCGTCAGGCCGGCAGCCGGACCGCTTACCTGAAATGGCGAACCGGCAATGAAACCGACTACTAGGCCGCCGATGATGCCGGTAATCAGTCCCGACGTCGGCGGCACTCCCGAAGCGATGGAGACGCCCATGCAGAGCGGCAGAGCCACAAGAAAAACGACGACGGAAGCCATTGCATCCTTGCCGAGCCACGCCTTGAAACCTGATTGTACGGAAGATACTGCCTTGGGCATGCGTTTAAATCCTTTCATTTGTTAGCTGGTTATGCTCGGGGAGGTACGTTGTCCTTGACCCAGGCGGCGATATCTTCGGTAGATGTGCCGGGGGTAAATATCTCGCAAATACCGGCGGCTTTGAGCGCCGGAATATCATCCTCCGGAATTACGCCCCCTCCAAAGACCTTGATGTCCTCGGCGGATTTTTCCTTCAACAGCTGGCAGACGCGTGGCAGCAGGGTGTTGTGGGCGCCGGATAGAATCGATAACCCGATACAGTCGACATCCTCCTGTATCGCGGCAGCCACGATCTGCTCCGGAGTCTGGTGCAGGCCGGTGTAGATTACCTCGTAGCCGGCATCGCGAAAGGCGCGGGCAATGATCTTGGCGCCCCGGTCATGGCCATCAAGCCCCGGTTTGCCGACAAGTATGCGTAGTTTTCTTTCTGACATGGAAATGTTCTCCTTTGTTGGTAGGGGCGAAGCAAGCGCTAAACCTGCTTCGCCCTGTTGCCATAGTGATCAAGGCGGGCGAAGCAGATGAAGCTTGCTTCGCCCCTACGGAAGGTTATTTACTTCTCGTACGTAAGCGCCGCCAGTTTCTGGTAGTACTCGAAGCGGCTGGCAGTCCATGCGGTCGCTTTCTTCATCAGCAGGGCCGCGTCCTCCGGGTTGGTCTTCTGCAGCACCTTGTAGCGGTTCTCACCGTAGGCATAGTCCTCGAATGAAGTGGTCGGGGACTTGCTGTCCAGCTGCAGCGGGTTCTTGTTTTCGGCGGTCAGGGCCGGGTTGTAGCGGTACAGCGGCCAGTAACCGGAAGATACCGCGCGTTTCTGCTCATCCACGGCGGTCGTCATGTTGATGCCGTGGGCGATGCAGTGGGAATAGGCGATGATGAGCGACGGGCCGTCATACGCTTCCGCTTCCATGAAGGCCTTGACCACCTGGGCCGGGTTGGAGAGGGCGACGTTGGCGACATAGACGTTGCCGTAGGCCATAGCCATCATCCCCAGGTCTTTCTTGGCCATCGCCTTGCCGCCGGCGGCGAATTGTGCCACGGCGCCGGTAGGGGTGGATTTCGAAGCCTGGCCACCGGTGTTCGAGTAAACTTCGGTGTCCAGTACCAGGATGTTGACGTTCTTGCCGCTTGCTATGACATGGTCGAGGCCGCCGTAACCGATGTCGTATGCCCAGCCATCGCCGCCGACGCACCAGACCGATTTTTTGACCAGATAGTCGGTCAGCTGCAGCAGCTGCACTGCAGCTTTTTCTTTGGAGCCTTTGAGAGCCGCTTTCAGTTTGGCAACCCGCTCACGCTGGTTCTCGATGCCGGTCTGGTCGGACTGATCGGCAGCCAGAATCTCTTTCAACAGCGGCTGAACCGTTTTGCCGGTTTTGCTGGAGGAGAGGAGCTCTTCTGCCAGTTCCCGTGCCGATTCGGTGAATTTGTCAACCGCCAGACGCATGCCGAAGCCGAATTCGGCGTTGTCTTCGAACAGTGAGTTCGACCAGGCCGGTCCACGGCCGTCGGCACGCTTGGCCCACGGTGTTGTCGGCAGGTTGCCGCCGTAGATGGAGGTACAGCCGGTGGCGTTGGCGATCATCGCCCGGTCGCCGAACAGCTGCGACAGCAGTTTCAGATATGGCGTTTCGCCACAGCCGGCACAGGCGCCGGAGTATTCGAAGGTCGGACGGACCAGCTGGCTGCCGCGCAGTGTATCCAGCTTGACCTGGGTCGGATCGACATCGGGGAGCGACAGGAAGAAGTCGTAATTGACGGCTTCTGACGCTCTGAGC
>CAIYCT010000282.1 GCA_903924765.1 uncultured Rhodospirillaceae bacterium
AAAAATGCCAGTGGCAACACCACCCAAGTGGGCTTCGTCACCGAGCTGGTCAACGGCGTCCCCACCTTCGTCCTGACCGATCCGTTGATCGCCGGCGCTCATACGCTGAGCATTGCCGCGTCCTCTGCCTTGACAGCCGAACAATGGGCGCACATCGCTGTAACCCGGTCCGGGTCGGTCTACACTCTGTATGTCAACGGCGTGGAAGCGGGCAGCGCCGATGCGGGCAGCGTCTCCAACATCAAGGATGGCTATCCCTTCACCATCGGCGCCCAGCTCAACAGCGCCGGTTCGGCCTTGGACACCACCACCTCGTTCCACGGCGAAACGGCGGGTGGCAGCCTGTGGACTACCGCTCTGTCCGGTTCGGCCATTGCCTCGCCGCTGAATTTGTACAATCCGGCCAGCGCGGGTGAGAGCGGCTTGTACGCCACATGGTCGTCGTCCAGCCTCACTTCCTTCCCCAACGCCTTGACCGAAATCCCCGATTTCAGCGGCAACGGACACGGCTTGGTTCTGGGCGGTAATTACGGGTCGGCCCCCACGGCGATCATGCTGCCCGCCGCCGCCATGGACTTCAACGGCTCCAATTCTGTCACCGTGGCCGCGCTTAGCAACGCATCCGCCTTGTCCCAATTTACCGTGGCCGCCTGGGTGCAATTGCCCAGCGCCTCGACCGGAGGCACCCTCGTCAGCCTGGGCGACATGGATCTGAACGGAGCAGGGATTGCTCTGTCCATGGATTCCAGCGGCCATCTGGTGGGCAGTACCACAGGCGGCGAAACCGTTACCTCGACCAGTGCGACCATCAACGACAAGCGGTGGCATTACGTCAGTGCGTCCGAGGATACGAACGGCAACATCACCCTGACCATCGACGGTCAAGCGGTGGCGTCGACCGTGACCGGCATGGCCTTGCCCGCCTCCATTGATGCAAACGCCCAGCTCAACATTGGCAGCGGCGTGACCGGCAACATTGCCAATGTCAGCGTGTGGAATAGCGTGCTGGACACCACCCACCTGCAAACCGACATGAACACCACTCTGTCGGGCGGTGAAACCGGCTTGGTCAGTCTATACCGGTTGGATGGAATCGGCGCGGGCACGGCAGACGCCGTCGAGTACACATCCGACAGCGCAACGCTGACCGGCGCGGTCGCACCAACCGTCATCTACACCGCCGCCCCCCCCCTCTTCTCCAACGGGACCATCACGACGGAAAATACCGCCCTCAGCGGCACCATCGGCTTGACCGGCAATACGACGAATAGCCTTTACTATTCCGTCGAAGGCGCGCCCGCCCATGGGTCGCTTACATTGACCGGAGACAGCTACACCTATACGCCGACCACAGGGTATACTGGCACCGACGTGTTCAGTATCAACGTGGTGGACACCACCACCGCCACCACCCAAACCGACACCTTTGCCGTCGATGTAATCAGCCCCATCGGCAATATCAGAGCCGGTAAATCCTCGCCGGTCACTGTCTATACGCATTTTGACGGGACAGGCGAGGTCCAAATCGCCGCCAGTTCCGTGCTGAGCGCCAACATCACCAACGCCTTCTCCCTCGGAATGTGGGTCAGGACAAACTCAACGGCGAACCAGCTTCTGGCTACCCTAGGCAACTTCCCAAGCTACATCTCCACATACTCAGTCGATTTTGGAATTTACCAGAATCACTTCAATTCCAACGTCACCAACCTTACTGGAGTGAACTCGTCGGTGAACGTCGACGATGGCAACTGGCATTATCTGGTCGCGACCTACTCCAGCAGTGGCGGCTCGTCAACGATGTCTAATTATGTCGATGGCGTATTAACCGGCAGCGTCTCTCTCGGCAGTGTTACGCTCAATATGGGCGGCCTGACGCTGGGCAATAACGCCAACAGCTCAACCACCTTCACCGGTGACATGGCAGACGTGGCCGTCTGGGGTTCAGCGCTGACCCAGGCGCAGATTCAGGCCAACATGAACAGTTCCGGATCCCTATCCGGCAGCAACCTGCTTGTGGATTTGTCACTGAGTTCCCAATCGGCGGGGGCGTTCGCGGATACGTCCGGTTACGGCGAAACCGCCACCCTTTCCGGCGGAGTCACCACTGGCACGTTCTCGGCCAACACCCCAACGACGACCAATTATACGCATTTCAGCGGGACCGGGTCGATTAACCTGTCCAACTCCACCGCCCTGCTGACGAACTTGAGTTCGGGCACCTTTACCGTTGGCGAATGGATCAGAACCACCCAATCCTCATCATCCTCGTACTATATCCTTAGCGTTCTTGATGGCACCGACATGGTGATAATCAACGGGCATTTGTATGCCAACATCCTTGGCAACGGAGCCGCGATGTCCAGTGCGGTCGTCAATGATGGCAATTGGCATTATGTCTCCGCCGCCTTTGCCGGAGCCAGCATCGCCTTGTATGTGGATGGCACCCTGTCCGGCGCGACGACAGTGGCAGCCCCCTCCACCAATACCGGTGTGGTGCAATTCGGCGGTGAAAGTTTCGACGCGGGCGCTACGCAATATGTGGGCGACATCGCAAACGCCGCCATCTGGGCATCATCCCTGAGCTTGGCGCAAGTCGATGCCAACATGACCAGTTCCGTCCCTGTCGGCAGCAACTTGCTGGCCTATCTGCCCTTGAATTCAGAAAGCAGCGGGAATTTTGCCGACACTTCGGGCAATGGGTATACGGGGGTTGTCAATGGCAGCGGCATTTATGTCGGCACCCAGTCCACCTCGTCGTCCATCAGCGTCGGCGAGCATTCCAGCTATACCAACGTCCTGAGCGCCAACGACCCCACCGGAATCATCGACTTGTGGAGCTTGTCGTCCACCGCCAGCTTGCTGACCGAAAACACCACACACGGTACGGTAACGCTGACTTCGGACGGATCGTTCACTTACACCCCAACGGGGTATTACAGCGGAACGGATTCCTTCACCGTCACCGCCACCGACAGCAACGGCGCGACCTCCACGCAAGTGATCGACGTCACCGTCAAGAACGCCATTCAAGTCGATAGTTCCAGCACCATTTCGACCCAATCCGGCGTCGCTAACACCGGCACGATCAGCGCCACCGACTCTTTGGGGGCGGTCACCGCCAGTCTGTTGTCCGGTGCCGCCACGGCGCACGGAACCGTGTCGTTCAATCCCACGACGATGCAATATGTTTATACGTCCACAAGCGGTTACGTTGGCCAGGACAGCTTCACCTTGGCCTTCAGAGACAGCAATTCCGGGTCGGTCGCCGCCGACGAAACCATCTATGTGAATGTAGGCGAACATCCCAGCCTGACCTTCTCAACCCTATCCAGCGGCATAGCCACGGCGGTCTCGTCGTTCAGCGTTACGGCGGAAGGGTCGGCCACGATGGACATATCCGTCGGCGGATTGGCGCAAAACAGCGGCGCCACTGGCACGTTGAGCGCTGTCGTCACCGTCGAGCATGGCGTGCTGAGCGTTAACAACCCCTTTGTCAGCGTTCAATCGAACGCAGCCGGAAACACTTTGACCCTGACCGGCAGCTACGCCGAATTGCAAAGCGCGTTGCAATCTGTGACCTACACCCCCACCACCGGCGCGGCCGCCAGCTCTGATCAAATCAATGTGGTCATTGATCGCGTGGATACGAATAATGCGACGACGGCATTGGTGTCGTCCTCGGCCAACATTGCCATCACCGCCCACGATCCCGCGCCGGTCACCACAGTCGGCAACTTTACAGGCACGTCGTACGGCTATACCAGCAATGTCTCGACCGCAATCGACAACATCACGGTCGAAGCCGCCATCAAGTGGAATGGAAGCGAAGGCGGGTTCATCTTCTATAATGGCGATTCGTCGTTTACCGGCTATGGCTTGGCCGTCAATGCCAACGGCACGTTAACGTACATGTGCGGCGGTAATGGCACCGGCACAACGACCGTGGCCTTGAATGCCAATCAATGGGAGCAAGTGGCCCTGGTCCGCAATGCGGGAACCTGGAGCCTCTATCTGAATGGCATCCAGTATAGTTTCGATAATCAGGCGGCACCCAGCACGCTTACCGGCACCGACAATAATTCCGGCACCACCAAACCCGGCTATACCGTTATCGGCGGCACCTATTCCGACAATAACAGTTACGGCTTCGACGCCCCCAACATTCGGTTCAACGGACAAATCGCTTCGGTCGCGTTCTGGAACTCTGTGCGCACGACGGCGCAAATGGCTACGGATCGGGTCTCTCCGCCCTTAACCGACGCCAATCTGGCGGCAGCTTACGCAGGAACGATCACTACGGCCAATGAACAGTCGCATCTGGTGAACCTAGCCAACCCCAGCACCTTGGCGCTGACAATGGTTAACGTCAGCCCCACCACCGCCCATCAAGATGTCGTCACCATCGGCGGCGCCACCGTTACCGGCATGATCGCGGCAACGGATCTGGCCGGGGCGACGGACACCTTTAGCGTGTCGACCCAGGCGGCCCACGGCACGGTCACCTTCGGCGCCAACGGCACCTTCACTTATGCGCCCACCGCCAGCGTCTATGGCCTCGACAGCTTCGTCGCCTCGATCACCAACGCCACCGGGATCAGCACCGAAACCGTGACCCTGATCTCGGCCCAGCACAATTTCAACATTTCGAGTGCGAACACCACGTCGTATTGGAGTTCAGCGCTGACCACCGCAGGCAGTTACGACTTTGTGTCGGTATCAGGTACGGCCACCTTGAAATACGACACAGGAACGACGTCCACCATCCTGTCGGCTCAAGTGGCCGATAGCGGCGTTCTGGATATCAATTCCGGGACCTTGGCCGTCTTGGGCGATTCCCTCATCACCAGCACCGGCACGTTAAGTTTGGATCCAAACGGCGTACTGTCCATCGGCAGCTGCGCGACTGTCCAGGATAATGGAACATTCAATATCGACGGCGGCACCATCACTGGCGCGGGAACCCTGGTATTGACCCAGAATTTCGGCGATAACCCATCGGGACGCGGAAGCGCCAACGCCTTCACCGTCAACGGCAATTTGGAATTCAACGCCCAATCGCCCTCGTGGAGCCAATTGGACGCCAACATTTACGGCATCGGCACCGTCATCAATGCCGGAGCCTTGAACATTAACAGCGACGGTGAAACCATTATCTCGGTCGAGATTGCGCCGACCTTCGTTAACTTGGCATCGGGCACGCTGACGCTGGACGGCGCCAGTCTGACCCTGGATCAGGGCATCGCCAATGCCGGAGTGATCCAAGTGGCGTCAACGGGAATGGACGCAAACATCCAAATCGACGGAACACTCAGCAATTCAGGCACCATCGCAGTGCCGAATGCATTGTCAATAGAAGCCTCCTCGATCGACAATACCGGGTTGGTTTGGGTCGGGGATACGGATAGTCTAACCATGACCATTGCTGGGGCCTTGACCAACGAAGGCACCTTCAATGTGCTCGGCAATCTGTCCGTCAACGAGAGCAACGAAGTCCATCTCGGCGTGTTGACCAATACCGGTTTGATTGAAGGATCAGGTAGTGCTGCCTACTTTGATCTGACCAACGTCTCGCTGATTTCCACCGGCACCATTGAGGTTGGCAGTGCCGCCGAGACCAGTCAGTCCATCTTGGGCATTGGCGCCAGCAATGTGGAATTAGGTTCCACCAACGATTTGATCCTGCATGCCTCATCCAATGGTTACGACATGCTTGACGCCAGCGGCGACACCCTAAGCTTGGGCGGCACGCTGGATATTCACATCGAAAGCGCACCCACCGGCAGCAGCCAAGTGATCAACGATTCAGGGGGAGTCCTGTTGGGCTCGTTCCAGACCATCAAGGGCTTGTACGACCCCACCAACGAAACCTATTTGCTGGACCCAACCTTCAGTGCGACTGGACTGACCTTGACCTCACAAAGTCTATCGCAAGAATTCGGTTTCGGCACAGGGACCCTGACCGGTCAATATCTGTTGGCCGGACATGGCGGCGACACGCTGCTAGGCACCGGATCGGGCGACGTGTTGATCGGCCAGGAAGGCAACGACAACTTCGTCATCGATTCCACTAACTTCCATTTCATCGATGGCGGCGGAGGCTTCAACAAGATGACCTGGCAGCCGTCCACTGCCACCTCCAGCGTTATGGATCTGGGATCGAAGCTGTCGGGACTGGTGGAGAACGTGCAAGAGATCGATTTGTCCCGCGTCACCGGCGCGACGGTGACCTTGGATGCCGCCCATGTTCAAGCCATGACGCAAAACAACGCCAATAGCGTGGTGGGCGGCACGACCCCATCGGTGTTGATCATGGGGCAAGCGGGCGAAAACGTGACCTTCACAGACGCCGGATGGACGCAAGGAACAACCCCCTCCACCATCGCCACCCCCGATGGTCATTCCGACAGCTATACGGTATACACAAACAGCAATGCCCATTTGCAGGTCCTGGTCCAACATTCGATGAGCGTCAATCATGTTTGATAAAAGCGAACAGACTAAAGCTTTGACCCATCGCAGTGGCAGGGGAGTTTCCCCATGAACCTGTTAAAGCCCCTGATCAATCTTTATTACAATCTGGGCCAGGTCTTGACGCAGGCCAATTACAACGCGCTGCTGAGCACTCCAGACCAGTTCGCCGCCTTGTCTACCACTCAGATTCGCGCACTGACCTCGGTACAACTCAGTGCTCTCACAATCTCGGACCTGCAATATCTGACCACCACCAGCATCGGCGCTTTCACCACGGCGCAGGTTCGGTCGTTGTCGTCCTCTCAACTCTCGATTCTGTCCTACTCGTCCGATCAGATGGCGGCCTTTAGCGTCGCCGACATCGCGGCGCTCACCACCACGCAGGTGTCTGGATTTAGCCTGGGCGCCCTGACCACCACGCAGGCCAACGCGTTGTCTGCGGCACAGATAAAAGCCCTGCCCTACTCTCAATTCATCATGGTGACGACCGACCAGTTTACGGCGCTGAACACGACGCAATTTTCCAGTTTCACCACGACGCAATTTCAAAGCTTTCAAACTTACTTTCTTTCGGCTTTGACCTCGACGCAGTTTGCTGCGTTCACGTCGACCCAAATGGGCAGTTTATCCGCCTATCAACTGAGCAGTCTTAGCACCACACAAATCACCCAGCTGACCTCGGCGCAAGTTTCCGGCTTCCAGGGCGCGCAAGTTAGCAACCTATCGACAGATCAGTTCGTGGCGTTATCGCCAACCCAGTTCCACGCGCTAAGCACCAGCGCCATTTCGGGCATCAACTATCTGGAAGCGCCAACCCTGACCACGACCACAATCGCGGCCTTGACCACCACTCAAATCGGAGGATTGATCGGGGGGATTTCCTCTTTAGGTTCGCCTGGGGGAGGCATGGTCGGTTTCAACGGCATGGGCGGGGGGCTCTTCAGCTATCTGAACGCCCAACAACTCGCCGCGCTGAGCACGACGCAGATGGGTGGGTTCACCACCACCGAGATGAACTCGCTGTACAGCCTAAGCCCCTTTACCAGCACGCAAATCGCGGCGTTCAGCGTCAAGCAGCTGAACAGTATGAATTCCTCCGTTTTCTATACGCTGGGCACGGATCAAGTCGCTAGCCTTACATCGACCCAGATTCGTGGATTGGTGAACAACGCCATCGGCGTCATGAGCGCCTCATTCCAATCCTTCAGCAGCACCCAGATCGCGGCTTTGTCGACCACACAGATGACGGGTCTGTCCTACGCGTCTCTAAACGGTCTGTTGACGACGCAGGTTAACGCCATATCCACCGCGCAAATGGCGGTGTTGAGCAGTTCTCAAATCTCGGCATTCTCGACGAATCAATATTCGGCGATGAACTCCGCCCAGATCCAAGCCATCAAGACGAATGCCATCCCCGGCTTGTCCATCTACAATTTGCCAGCCCTGGAATTGGGCATGCTGAGCACCAGCCAGTTGCGCGCCTTAACGCCCCAGGAACTCAGCGCGCTGGGATCGGATCAGATCGCGGCCTTGTTCCCCACCTTGTCCGCCAGTTTGACGGCGTCGCAATTGGCAAGCTTTACCTCGGATCAACTCAACGCTTTGACCACGACTGAATTCGGTTTGTTGACGACCACGCAAGTTTCGGGCTTCAGCACCAGCAGCGTAGTCGGCATGGGCTCAAACGGATTGTTCCAGTCCTTGTCCGCCGCCAACATGGCGCAATTCAGCAAGGCGCAAATCGCGGGGCTAAGTATCTATCAAATCCAGAGCCTGACATCGACGCAACTGTCGGGACTGAGCGCGACGCAGATCAGCGCCTTAACCTCCACCCAGCTGTCCCAATGGACGACGGATCAAATGGGGCAGCTGACCTCGGCGCAACTGACGGGCTTACAGACCAGTCAACTCTCCACATTGCTGTATGATGATGTGGCGTCGCTCTACACCACGCAGATCGTCGCTCTATCCACCACCCAATTGGTGGCATTCTCGTCATCACAGATATCCTATCTGACCTCGGACCAAATCGGCGCGCTGACCACGGCACAATTGTCCAAGCTGTCGCAAACTGAAATCCCCGGCCTTGGCTTCAATCCTTATTACGGCTTTTTTATTCCCACCACCACGGTGGCGTCGCTGACATCAACACAGTTGGTCGCCATGACCACCTTCCAACTGTCGCAATTGACCGCCACGCAGGTGGCAGCCATGAGCAAGGCCCAATTGTCGGCCTTCAACTCAACCCAGGCCGGTTCGCTGGCTCTTGGGCAGGCATTGCTGTCATCCAGCCAGATCGCGTCGTTGAGCGTCGCCGAAGTCATGGGCATTACATCGATCCAGCTGTCCGGCTTCAGCACCACCGAGATCGCGGCGCTCTCCACGACGCAACTCCGCTCACTACGGTCGGCTATCATCACGTCCCTGACAACCGATGACATTGACGCCTTGACCTCCGCTCAAGTGGTTTCCCTGTCCAGCGCTCAGATCCGCGCCTTTGGCGCCACCGATCAAGTAGCAGCTCTGAC
>CAIYCT010000283.1 GCA_903924765.1 uncultured Rhodospirillaceae bacterium
GATACTTGTCTCAGGGGCACGGGCGCCGCCCCCGGTTGTCGGGGCAGAGGAGGGTGTCGGCTGCGATGGAGGGGGCGGCGGCGGCGGAGGAGGAGGAGGAGGAGGAGGAGGAGGAGGAGGAGGAGGAGGAGGCGCTTCGGCGGCAGGTGCCGGGGCGCGGCCTTCGGCCATGGCGTTCAATTCGCCAATCAGCTCTTCGTCGCTGCCCTCGGGCTCGACTTCGTTCTGTTCCAGATGGTTCAAGATCAATTTGATGCGGTCGATGGCCGCCAAAATCAAAGTTACCGCTTGGGGCGTAACTTCCAATTCCTTATCCCGGAACTTGCCCAGAACATTTTCACCGGCATGGGCCACATGTTCCAGTCGCGGCAGGCCCAGAAATCCGCAGGTTCCCTTAATGGTGTGAACCAAGCGGAAAATATTCTGAAGAATTGACGGCTCTGGATTTTGCTCCAGCTTCACCAACTCCACATCCAGTACAGCCAGATTTTCCGAAGTCTCTGTCAGAAATTCACTGAGTAGATCATCCATCGTCTCAATCCCCAAATCTACCGTCTAATCCAATAACCCCTGGTCCCAACGGTTTCCTGTCCATTTTGGAACAAATTAAGGCATATCCCAATCTTCTCTCATACCACGGCTTTAACCGGTTCCGAAAGACCTCGATCTTGAATCTCTCAAGAATTTCATCAAATTCTCCCAATTCTCTTCGCCCTATCCTATGGACAGGATTACGGAACCATCCTCAACCTGGGTCTGCAAGTCCAAATGCAGACTTGCCGATAGAATTTTCAACAAGATAGTCTGAGCCCCTCGCGGTCCAGTGGCGGTAGCCCCATCGATCAAAACATCGCGCGCTTCATCGGCCAATCGCGCTCCTTCGCCCTTGGCCGACACCGTCATTTTCCAAGACTCTCCGACCTTGCCGCCGGTTACCGCGACCACGCCGCCTCGCGGCAAAGCATCGCGTCCGGTCATCACAAGGTTCAGCAACAGCCGCGCGGCATCGGCAGGAAGTTCGGCTTCAGCGATTGTCCAGGTCAGGGACAAGGGCGAAACCCCGCCTTGCGCCATACTGCCGAAATATTTATCGACGGTAGTGCGCAACGCTTGTGTGCGTTGCGGTTGCGAACTGTAACCAAAGGCGGCACGCAGGAAAGTCAACCGGGCTGAAGCGGCGGCGGCGCTGGTGGACACCAATTCCAAGGTTTCTGGATCGCCGCCCGATTCGGATACCAATTCCGCCCCGGCGGCGGCGGCCCCCACCGGCCCCGACAGATCGTGGCAGATTCGGGAGCACAACAGTTCCGCCAAATGCAAGGCTTCCTCGGATTCCATCATCGCTCCAACTGTGAATATAAGATCACAAACTTAGGGTCTATAACTCATCCCGAAGAATTTCCATAGCCTGATTCAGCTGGCTCATCCGCAAATGGTCGCCAAAATTGGAATCGGGATGATGGATTGTAGCCAGCATCCGAAAACGCGACCGGATCGAACGGGCGTCCGGCCAGGTTCCCGGCGTAAAGCCCAACACATATAAGGCCTCGGCACGCGAATTGACGCCGCCGTCGATGGGTTCGAATGCCAGCACGGATATGGCGGCGCGCATGCGTTCGATTTCTTCCTTGGCGACGTCCAGGGCCTTGAGCGCTTCGGCCTCACGCAGGTCCGAGGAACGGCGACCAGGCGACCGGCGTTCTTTCTTCACCGGCGCGGCCTGTACTGTTTCAACCGCCACGGACGCTGCCGTGGCTTCAGTCTTTGCCTCGGGCGGCACGACTGGGACAGGAACCGCATTGGGATCGTGAAGATGGACCTCCAACGCGCCTTGCTCCATGGCCAGCGCCAAGCCCAAAGCCTTGCGGACGTTATGAATGGAGTAACCCGGCGCCATGCGCACCTGTAAACGCGGCTTGCGCCGCCACGGCCTGCCTTGGGCCGGGCCGGATTTCAACACCACCAATTCGCGGTCGTCAGCGGGCGGTTCGCCTGGGTCAGCGAATTCGGCAATGACGCCAAGCGGCAGCACCAAAAGCACCGAACGGGCGATGTCGCCCACATTGACGCCGCGCCGTTTGGCCAAGGCCTCCACAAGATCTCGAAAAGCGCTAGAACAAGGGACCGTATACGAATGTTTCGTCCCGTTGGTCATTTCCGTTCCCATTGCGTCCATGACCCATGAACCTTCGTCAGAACCCTTGATTAACAAACAGAGGTGGGAGACCGGACAGCGACCCGAACCGAGAAATCGTTACGGCTGCTTCTTTCCAGACCTGACCTGGTTGGCGACGGGCTCGCCCGCCGCCGGTCTCCCAGGTGCTTTATGAGTTCCTAAACCAGGAATGGCAAGGGGAATTATGTCCTGTTCATCCGATTCTCGATCAGGTTGTCCACCACGGTCGGATCGGCCAAGGTCGAGGTGTCGCCCAGCGATCCAAACTCGTTCTCGGCGATCTTGCGCAAGATGCGGCGCATGATCTTGCCCGACCGAGTTTTGGGCAAACCGGGAGCCCATTGGATCAAATCGGGGCTGGCGATGGGACCGATTTCCCGGCGCACCCAAGCCACCAATTCCTTACGCAACTCCTCGGTGGGTTCTTCCCCGGCCACCAAGGTCACATAGGCATAGATGCCCTGGCCCTTAAGATCGTGGGGATAGCCCACAACCGCCGCCTCGGCCACCTTGGCGTGAGCGACCAACGCCGATTCCACTTCCGCCGTGCCCATGCGGTGACCGGAAACATTGATCACATCATCGACGCGACCGGTGATCCAGTAATACCCATCTTCATCGCGACGGCAACCGTCGCCGGTGAAGTAGTAACCCTTGTAGGTGGAGAAGTAGGTTTGGATGAAGCGATCATGGTCGCCATAGACCGTGCGCATCATTCCGGGCCAGCCATCGGCGATGCACAGATTGCCTTCATTGGCGCCCTCGATCACTTTTCCTTCCGCATCCACCAGCACGGGCTGGACGCCGAAGAACGGCAAGGTAGCCGAACCGGGCTTCAGATCGGTGGCGCCGGGCAGTGGCGAAATCAAAATGCCACCGGTTTCGGTCTGCCACCACGTATCGACGATGGGGCAACGCTCGTCGCCGATGACGCGATGATACCACAGCCACGCCTCCGGATTGATGGGCTCGCCCACCGACCCCAGAATGCGCAGGGATTTGCGCGACGTATTGGCTTTGACGATCTCTTCGCCTTCGCGCATCAGCGACCGAATGGCGGTGGGCGCGGTGTAGAAGATCGTGACCTTGTGCTTGTCGACCACTTTCCAGACGCGCGTCACGTCGGGATAGGAGGGAATGCCTTCGAACATCAAGGTGGTGGCGCCGTTGGCCAACGGACCATAGACGATATAGCTGTGGCCGGTGACCCAACCCACGTCGGCGGTACACCAGTACACATCGTCTTCGCGAACGTCGAAAATATATTGGTGGGTCATCGAGGCGTAAACCAGATACCCGCCGGTGGTGTGCAGAACGCCCTTGGGCTTGCCGGTCGAACCCGAGGTGTACAAGATGAACAATGGATCTTCGGCGTCCATTTCCACCGGCTTGTGGATGGCCGAGGCCTTCTCGACCATCTCATGGTACCAATGATCGCGACCGCTAACCATGTGCACGTTGCCGCCGGTCCGCTTGACCACGACCACGTTCTTGACCGACCAGCAGCTTTCCAACGCCACATCCACATTGGCCTTGAGCGGAACCTTGCGGCCACCGCGCAGACCTTCGTCCGAGGTGATCACCATGGTCGAACCGCAATCCTGCACGCGTCCGGCCAAGGCATCGGGAGAGAATCCACCGAACACGATGGAATGAATGGCGCCGATCCGGGCGCAGGCCAACATGGCCACCGCGGCTTCCGGAATCATCGGCAGATAAATGGTGACGCGATCGCCCTTCTTGACGCCCAAATCGGTCAGAACGTTGGCGAACGAGCAAACCTCGTCATGCAATTGACGATAAGTAATGGCGCGGCTTTCGTTGGGATCGTCGCCTTCCCACAAAATAGCGGTCTTGTCACCCCTGGTCGCCAGATGACGGTCCAAGCAATTGGCCGCCACATTCAGCTTGCCGTCCTCATACCAACGGATATGAACGTCGCCGGTAAAGGACACATCCCGCACCTTAGTGTAGGGCTTGATCCAATCGAGACGCTTGCCGTGTTCACCCCAAAAACCATTCGGATCTTTGATGGACTGTGCATACCAATCGGCATATTTCTTGGCGTCAATCTGGCTGGATTTTGCGAGTTCCGGTGAAACAGGAAATAAGGTGGACATGTTTATCTCTCCCAATTTTACACTTTTTATAGTTACATACTAAGACCGAATCGGCGGCAAAGACAACCCACATGGGGAGGGTACGAAAAAAATTAACCCTCCTTGTCCGGATACGATTTGATTTTAATCATACCGTCCTCGAGTTTTAACGGAAACGACATCAATTTACGACCTTTGCACGGTCCGCGCAGACAAACGCCCGATCCCAAAGTAAAGGCCGCGCCGTGATTGGCGCACAGCAAAAACTGTCCGGTCATGTCCATGAATTGATCGGGTTCCACATCCAACGGAACCCATGCGTGAGGGCAGGAATTGATCCAGCCGAACGCCTTGTCGCCCAATCGGGTGACGATGATGCGAAGCGGGCGGCCATAACGATCGAGATGAAAGTCCAAATCGAATCCCTTGGCCCCCGGATCGTCGATCTCCGTCAAGGCGCACAGGGCGATGCTGTCTTCCATCACTCCAACCCCACCAACGACCTCGCATAATCCCTCGCATCGAACGGGCGCAAATCGCCCGCGCCTTCGCCGATGCCGATGGCATGGACCGGCAAAGCGAATTTTTCCGCCAGCGCCACCAACACGCCGCCCCGAGCTGTACCATCAAGCTTGGTCAGCACCAGACCGCTGATCTGGACCATCTCCAAAAACGTCGCCACTTGGGCATGAGCATTTTGCCCGACGGTGGCGTCCAGAACCAGCAGCACGTCATGTGGCGCATCCGCATCAACCTTCTTGATCACTCGGATGACTTTTTGCAGTTCGGCCATCAGATCGGACTTGTTGTGCAAACGACCGGCTGTGTCGATGAACAGAAGATCGGTGCCATCGCGTTGGGCCTTGGTCAGGGCGTCGAAGGCCAATCCGGCGGCATCGCCGTTGGCGGGGCCGGAAACAACCGGACAGTGGGCGCGTTCGCCCCAAACCTTCAATTGCTCGACGGCAGCGGCGCGGAATGTGTCTCCCGCCACCAAGGTCACACTCAAGCCCTGTTCTTTATAAAATTGCGCCATTTTGCCGATGGTGGTGGTCTTGCCTGCGCCGTTGACTCCCACAACCAGCACCACCTGCGGCTTGCGCTGAGGCTTTAACTCCAAAGGCTTTGCCACAGTCGCGACGATGACGGCGATTTCCTCGGCCAGCACCGCCTTGACGTCCTCGGGCGACACATCTTGGCCAAAGCGTTGACGCTTAAGCTCCTTCACCAGCTTGGCCGCCACCGGCAACCCCATATCGGAGGTGATCAGCAGCTCTTCCAATTCCTCCAGCGCGTCTTCGTCCAATTTGCGTTTGGTGAACAAATTGGTTAAACCTTGAGTCATGCGCGAGGTGGATTTGCCCAAGCCCGCTTTCAGCTTTCCGATCCAACCTTTGCCGCTCACGCGCTTATGCTCCCGCCCTGAAGAATGCCATTTTCCACGGAAACCACCGTTTCAGTGGCGATGACCCCCGGCTCGGCCTTGACGCGCATGGGCAAATACTGATCGGTAAAGCCTTGCCCGTCTTTTTCCACCAACACCGTGGCCGATCGTCCGACCCAAGAATTTAGCAAACGGTCCATGACTTGCTGGCCTTTCAGCCGCAAACGGGCCGCGCGCTCGTCCACCACTTTGCCGTCCAGCCGCTTCATCCGGGCAGCAGGCGTTCCCGGTCGGGACGAGTACGGAAACACATGCAAATGCGTGATGCCCGCCTCCTCGACCAAATCCAGGCTGCGCTGGAACATTTCGTCGGTTTCGGTGGGAAATCCGGCGATGATGTCGGCGCCCAAAACCGCGTCGGGCCGCAGCCGCTTGACCTGCTCCGCCACGCGCAGCACGTCGCCGCGCAAGTGTCGGCGCTTCATGCGTTTCAGAATCAGATCGTCGCCTGCCTGAACCGACAGATGCAGATGGGGCATCAAACGGTCTTCGACAGCGAAGGCATCCAAAATGTCCGCGTCCACTTCCACCGGGTCCAGAGATGATAGGCGCAGACGCTTTAACTGGGGCACATCCTTTAAAATCCGCCGCGTCAAAGCGCCCAAGCTGGGCTTGTCGGCAAAATCCCGGCCATAGGAGGCAATATCGACGCCGGTCAACACCATCTCGGAATAGCCCTGTTCGACCAGCAGCCGCACTTGTTCGACCACCCGCTCGGGCGCCACCGAGCGGCTGGGTCCGCGACCGAACGGAATGATGCAAAAGGTACAGCGATGGTCACAGCCCTGCTGCACCTCGATAAAAGCGCGAGTGCGGCCTTCGAAGCCAGAGATCAGATGGCCCGCCGTCTCGCGCACCTGCATGATGTCGCTTAAAACCACCCGCTCGGTGGACGGGGCCTGAAAGCTGGCCGGTTCCAGTTTTTCCATATTGCCCAAGATTTGCGTGATCTCGGGCATGGCTTCGAAGCGTTCGGGATGGATCTGCACGGCGCAACCGGTCACCACGATACGCGCATCCGGATATTGACGGCGCAGCTTGCGGATGGCTTGACGGCCTTGGCGTTCCGCTTCGGACGTCACCGCGCAGGTGTTGACGATGATGGTTTCGGGAGCGCTGCCTTTGGCATTTTCGCGCATCACCTCGGACTCGAAGGCGTTCAAGCGACAGCCGAAGGTCACCACAATGGGGTCCGCCGAGGGCTCGTTTGCGCCGCTCACCGCAACAAATCCTTGTCCACGGTTCCGGCGAAAGCGGTGGCCACCGGGCCGATCATCATCACATGTCCATCGGGCAACCATTCGATTGCCAACTCGCCGCCGTCCAAAATCACCTGGGCCTTGCGCGAAGTCAAACCGCGACGAGACGCCGCCACCAAGGTGGCGCACGCCCCCGTTCCGCACGCCATGGTGATTCCTGACCCGCGTTCCCACACCCGCATACGAATGCGGTCGGGCCCGACAATCTGGGCCACTTCGATATTGGCCCGTGCGGGGAACAAATCATGATGCTCCAATCCCGGCCCCAATCGTTCCAAATCCACTGCCTCGGCGTCGTCGACGAAGAATACTGCATGGGGGTTACCCATGCTGACGCCCACTGGATCGAACAGAGGACCAGCGAGCAGACCCAGATGCAGGGTGTCCACTGGCTCGGCCAGCGGAATGTCCCGCCAATCCAACCGGGCCGGTCCCATATCCACCGCCACCAAACCGCCCTCGCGACTCTCGCCATCCAGCAGCCCGGCCTTGGTTTCGATCACCACAGATTTATTGCCGCTTTCGCTCATCAACAACGAGGCCACGCACCGAGTGGCATTGCCGCACGCCGCCACTTCCGAGCCATCGGCGTTGAAGATGCTCATCCAGGCGTCGGACACATTGCCGCGCGCCGGGCCAATCACAATCAACTGATCGCAGCCGATGCCGGTGCGGCGATGGGCAATGGCCGCCACCTGAGCCGGAGTCAGCGACAAAGCGCGGCTGCGCGCGTCGAAAACGACAAAATCGTTTCCCAACCCATGCATCTTGATAAACGGGAGCGGAGCGGCGTCGGTCATGATGGTGCTATATGGTCCTCAATTGGTTAAAGTCGAGTCTTAATCACGTCGCCTTGGGCCGAAAGGTCTTGCACAAATCGGGATCGGTTTCCAGCCTTGGGCCGCCGATCAGATCGATGCAATAGGGAATGGCGGGCATCACCGCCTGCAAGCAATCGGCAATGGCGCTGGGCTTGCCCGGCAGATTGACGATCAAGCTGGACCCGCGAATGCCCGCCGTCTGCCGCGACAGAATGGCGGTGGGCACCACCTTCAGGCTTTCTTGCCGCATCAACTCGCCAAAGCCCGGCATCATTTTTTCGCACACCGCTTCGGTCGCCTCGGGGGTGACGTCGCGCTTGGCCGGGCCGGTGCCGCCGGTGGTAACGATCAGTGCGCATTTTTCCACATCGGCCAACTCGATCAAGGTCCGTTCAATCAAGGGCTGTTCGTCGGCGATCACCCGCGACTGCGATTGCCAATCCACCAGCAGTACCCTGGCCAGCCAGTTGGCGATGGCGGGTCCGCCTTCATCCTTGTACACACCGGCGGAGGCGCGGTCGGAGACGGTAACGATGCCGATTTGGATCATGCTTCACCTATGAACGAAAATCTGTTCATCCGTTATAGCCTAAGAGCGCCGCTCCGATACACTGAATCAAAATTCAACGCTCTTTGATTCTTTACGCGCCCTCGCCGGGTGCGGGTTTCCACCCACTTGGCCGCCGCCTCAATGGCGGCAATTGCGAAGTGTTTCATCCTAAAAACACTTCGCTAATCTACCGCTTGACGGATTTCGTCAACCAGCGTATAAACTGAACCGTTCAGTTTACTGAGGAATTCCTCTTCCGTCCGTTGGGACGCTGGGTTGCCCGATTGCCCCCACCCCACAACCCGCTCTCAACGGACGGAACATTTTCTTAAAACCACCCCGCCATCTCATGCTACAAATCCCCATCAATTATTGGGGTCTCAGCATGGATTGGATCAGCCTTCTGATCGGGTTTCTGGCGGGGTTGGCACTGACCGCCCCCCTACTTTATCTGCAAATATCCCGCAAATCCCAGGCAACGGCTGATCTAGCCGCCGCCTCGGCCCAGCTGGGTCAACTGGCGGTCACCTATCAGGATCTGCGTAGCGACTTCGATAGGGTTAACAGCCAATTGATGGAAAAGGACCGGATCGCAGCTGTGCTGGAGTCCGAATTAAAACAAACTAAAATCCAGGCCGAAGAGAAACTAACCCAGATCATCCAGGTCAAGACCGAGATGACCGGTCAGTTCCGCGTGCTGGCCGAGGATGTGATGAAGCGCCATGGCGAAACCTTTACCCAGTTGAACAAGGAACAGATCGACGGCCTGCTCAATCCGCTGCGCCACAAGCTGTCCGACTTTCAGCAAGAGCTGCAAAAAGCCCATGTGGAGACCGCCAAGGAACGGGCCAGTCTGGGCGAACAAATCAAAGCCTTGAGCGAAACCAGTGGCCGTATGACCGTGGAGACCCTGAACCTGACCCGCGCCTTGAAGGGCGAGACCCGCACCCAAGGCGCGTGGGGCGAAGTCATTCTCGACGCGATCCTGGAGCGGTCGGGTCTGCGCGAAGGGGTCGAGTACATCACCCAACAAAGCCATACAACCGAGGATGGCCGCAGACAGCGTCTGGACGTGTTGATCAATCTGCCCGACGGCAAGAAGATCATCGTCGATTCCAAGGTTTCGCTGCGCGACTTCGAAGCCTTCGTCAATGCCGAAACCGATCATGCCCGCGCCACCCACATCAAGGCCCATGTACAGGCGCTAAAAAACCACGTCAAACTGCTGTCCGACAAGGCCTATCAAAAGCTGGCCGACGATGGATTGGACTTCGTGATCATGTTCGTACCAATCGAGGGCGCTTTGGCGGCGGCTTTATCCGAAGAGCCCGATTTGACCGGCTTCGCCGTCGAACGCAACGTGGCCATCGTCACCCCCACCACTTTGATGATCGCGCTGCGCACCGTCGCCAATGTCTGGCAGGTGGAAAACCGCAACCGCAATGCCGAGCAAATCGCCATTCGGGCCGGTCAGATGTACGATAAATTCGTCGGGTTCGTTGGCGACATGGTGAAACTGGACAACCAGATTAAAACCGTCCGTAACACCTTCGACGACAGCTTCACCAAATTACAGGGAAAGGGCGGCCTGATCAGCCGCTCCGAAATCATCAAGGCCATGGGGGCCAAAACTAGCAAAGCCCTGCCCGCTGCTCTGCTGGACGAGGACGAACCGGAAGGTCAAGAATAACAGAGGGTAAAGGAAAGGGAGGGCGAGCCCTCCCTTTAAAACCCACCTTATTTCCCGGTCAGGATCCGATCGACCAGTTGTTTGACCGTGGGGATGAAGTTGTTGGAATAGAACGGATCGGTGCCGAAGCGATAGGCGTTATGTCCGGCAAACATCAATTCATGCTCGACGTCACAACCATGGGCGATGTTCTGCAAGGTCTTTTGAATGCAGAAGCTTCTTGGGTCGGCGCGCTTGCCGTTGGTGCCCGCCTCGTTCTGCGCCCAGTTGGAAAAGCTGCATTGCGACAGGCAGCCCATGCAGTCGGTTTGATCCTTGACGATACTTTCCGCCGAGTCGCGAGTAACGAACACCAAGGTGGAATCGGGTGTGCGCAGGGCCTCGGAGAAGCCTTCATCCATCCAGCCTTGCGCCCGGATCTTGTCGGCGGGGGCCAGCCACACCGAGCGGCCACGGACGCCAACCTTCAATTCGGCGGTATGTTCGCCCAACGCCTCGGTGGAATAGGCCACCTGACGGTCGGACCGCGCCACCAAATCGGCCAGGAAGTAATTCTTGACCGCAGAAGAATAAAACCCGGTGGGGCTGAATTTGTGCAGCAGCACATCGCCTTTGACCAGGCTCAGAAGCCGTTGTTTCCAGGTTTCGGAAATGGGGCTTTCCTTAGTCAGCAGCGGACGGGTGCCGAATTGGAAGGCCACCGGCCCCAACTCGGGATTGTCGATCCAATCTTCCCATTCTTCCAGCCACCACACGCCGCCCGCCATGACGATGGGGGTATTGGGCAGACCGCACGCCACCATGGCTTTACGCAAATCGCGCACGCGCTCATAGGGCCGTTGCGGCACCTTGGGATCTTCGGAATTGGTCAAGCCGTTATGGCCGCCCGCCAGCCACGGATCTTCATAGACCACGCCGCCCAATAAGTCCGCATATTTGGAATAGGCCCGCTTCCACAGCGCATTGAAGGCCCGCGCCGACGACACGATGGGATAATAGAACACGCCAAACTTGGCGGCAATCTCCGCCACCCGATAGGGCATGCCCGCGCCGCAAGTAACGCCATGCAGCAACCCCTTGGCGCCTTCCAGGATGCCGTGCAGGATTTCCTCGGCCCCACCCATTTCCCAAAGGATGTTCAAATGGATACGGCCCTGGCCGTTCGAAGTTTCGTGCGCGACCTTGGCTTGGGCGATACCGCCCCGAATGCCGAACTTGATCAGTTCATGGTGGCGTTCGGTGCGGGTCTTTCCGGTATAAACAGCAGGAACCAGACGACCGGATTCGTCAATAAAATCGGCATTGACCCCCGACACCGTGCCAACGCCGCCAGCGGCGGCCCAAGCGCCAGAGCTCAAGCCAGTCGTCACCGAGACGCCTTTTCCGCCTTCGATCAGCGGAAAGACCTCGCGTCCCGATATTTTCAATGGTGCCAATGCCTTCAAAACCGATCGCCCCCGCGCTAGTTTTTGTTGTTAATCCTCGACTGGCTCCGACGCTTTACGATCGCGGCGTTCCTTTTTTTCAGATTCGATCTGCGCCGAGATGTCCTCGCCGGTGGCTTGATCGACCACCTTCATGGACAATTTGATCTTGCCGCGATCGTCGAAACCGACAACCTTGACCTTGACCGCTGCGCCCACCGCCACCACATCGCTGGTCTTGGCCACGCGATCACGCGCCAGCTCGGAAATGTGCACCAGACCGTCGCGGCTGCCCATGAAATTCACAAACGCGCCAAAATCCATGATCTTGACCACTTTGCCTTCGTAGATCACACCCACTTCCGGCTCGGCGACAATGCCTTTGATCCAATCCACGGCGCGCTGTCCGGCGGAGGCGTCAACGGACGCCACCTTGATGGTGCCATCGTCTTCGATGTCGATCTTGGCGCCGGTGGCTTCGGTGATCTCACGGATCACTTTACCGCCAGTGCCGATCACTTCACGAATCTTTTCCTTGGGGATCGAGAAGGTGATGATGCGCGGTGCGTTGGACGACACGCTGTCGCGGGCCGAGGTCAAGCCCTTGGACATTTCGCCCAGGATATGCAGACGGCCATCACGGGCTTGGCCCAAAGCGATCTTCATGATCTCTTCGGTGATCGAGGTGATCTTGATGTCCATCTGCAAGGCGGTGACGCCCTGCTCGGTTCCGGCCACCTTGAAATCCATGTCACCCAAATGATCTTCATCGCCCAGGATGTCGGACAGAACGGCAAAGCCTGATTCTTCCTTGATCAGACCCATGGCAATGCCCGCCACCGGACGGGGCAAGGCCACGCCCGCATCCATCATCGCCAACGACGAACCGCACACGGTCGCCATAGAGGATGAACCGTTGGATTCGGTGATCTCGCTGACCAGACGAATGGTGTAGGGGAAAGCGTCCTTGGCAGGCAGAACGGGATGAATGGCCCGCCATGCCAGCTTGCCGTGACCGATTTCGCGGCGGCCTGGGCTGCCCATGCGACCGGCTTCACCAACCGAGTAGGGAGGGAAGTTGTAGTGCAGCATGAAGTTTTCACGGTACTCACCCGCCAGGGCGTCGATGATTTGCTCATCTTGGCCGGTGCCCAAGGTGGCAACCACCAAAGCCTGGGTTTCGCCCCGGGTGAACAAAGCCGAACCATGGGCGCGGGGCAAGACGCCCACTTCCACTTCGATGGGACGGACGGTCTTGGTGTCGCGACCGTCAATGCGCAGGCCGGTCTTCAGGATGTTGCCGCGCACCACTTCGGATTCCAGATCCTTGAGCACGGCGGGAGCGACGGCGATCTCGGCTTCGTCGGTCAACTCGGCGATAGCCTTCTTCTTGACCTCACCAACCTTGGAATAGCGTTCCTGCTTGACCACGTTGGTATAGGCTTGAGCCAGCTCGGCGGGAATGCCCGCGGCGGCGAACTTGGCCTTGACCTGCTCGATGGCGGCGGGCGGAGCGGGCATGTCGTAGGGTTCTTTGGCGGCCATCTCGGCCAAGGCGATAATGGCGTCGATCACCGGCTGGAACGCCTTATGACCGAAGGTCACCGCACCCAACATAATCTCTTCCGACAATTCCTTGGCTTCGGATTCCACCATCAGAACGCCGTCAACGGTACCGGCAACCACCAGATCCAACTGCGACTTTTCCAACTCGGACGGCACCGGGTTCAACACATATTGACCATCCACATAAGCTACGCGAGCAGCGCCCACCGGACCCATGAAGGGAACGCCCGAAATGGTCAAGGCGGCAGAAGAGCCAACCAACGCGACGATGTCGGGATCGTTTTCAAGATCGTGCGACAACACGGTGCAAACCACCTGGGTCTCATTGCGGAAGCCATCGACGAACAAGGGACGGATGGGACGGTCGATCAAACGGGAAACCAGGGTTTCCTTTTCGCTGGGACGGCCTTCACGCTTGAAGAACCCACCGGGGATCTTGCCAGCCGCGAACGCCTTTTCCTGATAGTTCACCGTTAGCGGAAAGAAATCCACTCCGGGTTTGGCCGACTTGGTGTAGACGACGGTACACAAGACGGTGGTCTCGCCCAAGGTGGCCAGAACGGCCCCATCGGCTTGCCTGGCGATCTTGCCGGTTTCCAGAACCAGCTTGCGACCGCCCCAATTGATTTCTTTGCGATAAACGTTGAACAGCGACATGAGGAAATTTCCTATCCCATCAGACGAGCCGCCACCGGATTGTGGCAGCCGAAGCATACTCAATTTTCGACCTGTTTCGAAGGACGAGGAAGGGGCCGCCCCTTTATGATTTGAGGAACGGCCCGACCTATATTTTTACGTCCAAAGACTACTTGCGCAGTCCAAGGCGGGCAATCACCGACTCATAGCGAGCGTTGTCCTTGGCCTTAAGGTAGTCCAACATCCGGCGACGTTGACCGACCATGATCAGCAACCCGCGACGGGAGTGGAAATCCTTTTTGTGATCCTTAAGGTGTTCGGTCAGGTTGCGAATGCGTTCCGACAAAATGGCAACCTGAACTTCCGGCGAACCGGTATCGCCCTGCGATTGGGCGTACTCAACGACGAGCTGCGTCTTGCGCTCTTGCGTAATCGACATCGTGTTACTCCTGTGACTGAAAGTTGACGTCATTGAAAACGCGTAACGAACGGAGCATTCCGTCCTCGATCCGCGCCAACGCCACCAACCGCTCGCCTTCCATAGCCAATATCGTTTGATCTTGGCTTAAAATGGCGCGGTCTTTTAGGTCGGCAATCGCCAACATTTGACCAGAGCGGAAACGGCGCGCTTCGCTTTCGTCCAGGGCCAGAGCCGGGATGTCGTCCAGCGCGGTCCTAATCGGAAGCAGAAAGCCTCGAAGGGCAGGACCATGCCCCAGACCCGTCAGAGTTTCAAGGGAAATCGCGTTACAGTCCTGAAATGGACCGCAGGCGGTACGTCTAAGGTTGGACACATGGCCCACCGTCCCCACCGCCACCGCCATGTCCCTGGCCAAGGCGCGGATATAGGTGCCTTTGCCGACCCGAGCTTCGAACTCGGCATGGTCCGGATCGGGCATCCCCACCAATCCATAAGTATGAATTTGAACCGTTCGCGGAACCAGCTCCAGTTCGACACCCTCGCGGGCAAGATCGTAGGCCCGTTCGCCATCCACCTTCAGCGCCGAATAAATCGGTGGGCGTTGTTGAATTTGGCCGATGAAGGCAGGCAGCGCCGCCTCGATTTGCGGAGGACTGGGGCGAGCGTCCGAGGTGGCGACGATCTCGCCTTCGGCATCATCGGTACTGGTAGCCTGACCCCAGCGCACCGTCCAACGATAGGTCTTGGCCCCATCCATGACATAAGAGACTGTTTTGGTGGCTTCGCCCAAAGCGATGGGCAAAACGCCGCTGGCCAATGGGTCCAGCGTTCCGCCGTGCCCGGCCTTGGCCGCGCCGGTTTCGCGCAAGACCCGCGCCACCACTTGGGCCGAGCTCAGTCCCAACGGCTTGTCTATATTGAGCCAGCCGTCGATCGGCACGCCCCGCCGCTTACGCGCCATCTGACTCTTCTTCTGAGGGTGCCCCGCCAGCCAAATCCCTGGCGACGTCGGGCGAGCGCAAAATCGCTTCGATTTTGCCCGCTTCGTCAAAGCTGTGATCTTCCTCGAACGACAGATTGGGCACCACGCGCAACTGCACCTGTTTGCCGATTTCGTGGCGCAAAAACGCTTTGGCCCGGCGCAATCCCACCAGGATCGGCTTGCAATCGCCTCCGCCCAAAGGAATCACGAACACCGTGGCGTTTTGCAGATCGGGACTGACCCGCACTTCGGTGACGGTAATAGCGCGGCCGACCAGATCAGGATCGCGGAATTCGCCGCGCTCAATCACACGGGCGATGATGTGGCGTAATTCCTCGCCCACCCGCAATTGCCGCTGAGACGGCGGTTTGTGACCCCTGGCCATGGGTATGCCTCCCGGTAAAGAAGCGACTACAGGGTAGCCGCTTCCTCCACGATTTCGAAGCATTCGATAACGTCGCCTTCGCGAATGTCATCGTAGCGGGCGAAGGACATGCCGCAATCGAAGCCCTGGCGGACTTCCTTGACGTCGTCCTTGAAGCGCTTCAACTGCGACAGCTCGCCGGTATGGATCACCACGTCGTCGCGCAGCAGACGCACCTTGGCGCCGCGCTTGACCACGCCTTCGGTAACCATGCAACCGGCGACCTTGCCGACTTTGGTGATGTTGAAGACTTGGCGAATGTCGGCGTAGCCCAGGAATTGCTCGCGCAAGGTGGGCGGCAACATGCCGGACATTATTTGCTTCAGATCGTCGGTGACGTCGTAAATGATCGAGTAATAGCGAATGTCGATGCCGTCGCGCTTGGCCATTTCACGGGCTTGCGGGTTGGCGCGGACATTGAAGCCGACGATCACGCCGTTGCTGGCCTTGGCCAAGGTGATGTCCGATTCGTTGAGCGGACCCACGGCAGCATGCAGCACTTTGACGCGGATATTGTCGTTGCCCAGCTTTTCCAAGCTCGACACGATGGCTTCCACCGAGCCTTGCACGTCGCCCTTGATAAGCACCGGCAATTCCTGCACTTCGCCCGACTTGATGGCAGTGAACATCTGTTCCAAGGTGCCGCGTTGCGACAATTTGGCCTTGCTGTCCCGATCCATGCGCTGGCGATAGCTGGAAATCTCGCGTGCCCGAGCTTCATCCTCGACGGCGATGAAATCATCACCAGCGGCGGGAACGCCGTTCAGACCCAGTACTTCCACCGGCATGGCCGGTCCGGCTTCTTCCAACCGTTCGCCATGGTGATCCACCAAAGCCCGCACCCGGCCCCATTCGGCGCCGGCAACGAAGATGTCGCCCACCCGCAAGGTGCCGTTTTGCACCAACACGGTGGCCACCGGGCCGCGACCCTTTTCCATCTTGGATTCCACCACGGTGCCGTGAGCTGCACGGTCGGGATTGGCCTTCAGATCCAGGATTTCCGCTTGCAACAGAATGGCTTCTTCCAGCTTTTCCAGATTCATGCGCTTCTTGGCGGACACTTCCACCGCCAACACGTCGCCGCCCATATCCTCGGTCACCAATTCGTGATTGAGCAGGGCTTGACGGACCTTGGTGGGATCGGCGTCGGGCTTGTCGATCTTATTGATGGCGACGATGATCGGAACCTGCGCCGCCTTGGCGTGGCGGATGGCTTCGATGGTCTGCGGCATGATGCCGTCATCGGCGGCCACCACCAACACCACGATGTCGGTGACCTTGGCGCCGCGAGCGCGCATGGCGGTAAAGGCCTCGTGACCGGGGGTATCGATGAAGGTGATCTTGGCGCCGCTGCCCAGGGTGACTTGGTACGCGCCGATATGCTGCGTGATGCCGCCCGCTTCGCCCGACACCACGTCGGTTTCGCGCAAGGCATCCAGCAACGAGGTTTTGCCGTGATCGACGTGACCCATGATGGTGACCACGGGGGGACGGGACGTCCGTTGTTCGTCCGTATCCTCTTCGCCGCCCAAACCGACCAAAACGTCGGCCTCGGAAACCCGCTTGGGCGTATGGCCGAACTCGGCCACCACCAATTCGGCGGTATCCGTGTCGATGGTTTGGTTGATGGTGGCCATGACCCCCATGCGCATCAACGTCTTGACCACGTCGCCGCCGCGTTCGGCCATGCGGTTGGCCAATTCCTGGACGGTGATGGATTCAGGGATGATGACTTCGCGGACGATCTTTTCCGCACCCTTTTGCTGCATCTTCAAGCGGTCGCGTTCTCGGGCGCGCTTGACGGCAGCCAGGGACCTGCCCCGTTCGCTGCGTTCATCCTCGTCCAACGCCGCCGAGATGGTCAGCTTGCCTTCGCGGCGACGGGGTTCGTTGCGCTTGACCGGTGCGGGCTTGTGCGCCGCAGCCCGTTTCTTGACCCGCTCTTCTTCCTCTTCTTCCTGCATCTTCAGGGATTTCAAGGTCTGCTTGTTCAACGCCAGAGCGGCGGCGTCATCGGCAGGCTTCTTGGCCGCATCGGCGGCAGATGCCGGAGTGGCGGCAGCTGTTGTGGCGGCAGCTGTTGTGGCAGCAGGAACGACCGGAGCAGAGGGGGTCGGAGCCGCTGAAACGGCGTCAGGCGCCCCGGTTTCGGCGGTCACGTCAGTTTGAGCAGGCTTTTCCGCGTCAACAGCCGGTTGAGCGGCGGCAATTTCGGCGGCGATCAGGGCGGCTGCTTGCTCGGCTTCTCGTTGAGCCACTTCTTCTTCGGCGCGGTGGCGTTGATCTTCCTCGGCCCGGACCATGGCGTCATGCAAGGCGCGAACCCGCGCTTGCTTTTCCTGTGAGGTCAGATCGTGAGAAATGCCGTGGGCTTTCAGATCTTCTTCATGAAGAATCTGCGCCGGTGTGGCGGCGGATTGTTGCGGTGGCGCGGTCGTGACTTCGGGAGCAGCCGCTTCCTCGCTTTCGCGCACTTCATGCATAGCGCCACCAGCGCCGGGAGCGAAGGTCCGCTTCTTGCGCACCTCAACGGTCACAACCTTGGACCGGCCATGGGAGAAACTTTGCCGAACTTGACCAGACTCCACCGTCTTCTTCAGTTCGAGCTTGCCGGGCTGAGAAAGCTTAAGCGGTGTCGTCTTACGTTCTTGATCCTGATCGTTCATCTAACGCCTTATACCCTTCAAAACCCAATTACACTCATACCACACTCGGCGGGGCTTCCCGCCTCATCGCGTCTGGCGGGCCTTCCCGCCGGGCGCGGAACCCAGCGAGCAATCCCGCCTGGTCCAATAAATTCCTGGCCAGTGCCCCCGGAGCCAACGCTCCGTGTATGGCCGCATCGCGACCGAACACCCCGCCCAATTCCGAACTGTCCAGCAGATCCACCACCGGCAGTTCCCGGCCCAGCGCCCTAATCTTGGACGATCCGTCCTTGGCTCCGTCGCTGGCTTCCACCAACACCTTGGCCCGACCCGCCTGGATCTCGGCCTTGACCTTTTCAAACCCGGTCACCGCCTGTCCCGACCGTCTGGCCATCCCAAGGGTGCTTAGGCAGCGTGCCACCAACAAAGCTTCTATTCGATCTGCCAAATCGGCGGGAATTTGCACCTGCCGTCTGGCCGCCCGGGCAAAAACCTTTTTGCCGAGGGCCGTATTTACCACATCCCGCGAGGGGAACAACCAGATTCCCCGACCGGGAAGACGTTGGGCGATATCGACCACTACCTCGCCGTCGGGGGAAACCACAAACCGTAGCAACCGGGTTTTTGGAAGAATTTGACCGGTGGCCACACACCGTCTTTCCGGCCCCGTGAGCTGAGGCTCGTCGGCAACCGGATCGGTTTGCTCTTCCATCATTCCCTTAACCCTTACGCATTCTCTCCATCAAACCAATGGGCGCGGGCGGCCATGATGACGGCGTTTGCCTCATCGGCGTTCAACTCGCCCTTGCCCAAAATGTCGATCAATTCGTCGCTGGCCAAATCGGCCAGATCGTCCAAGCTCTTGACGCCCTTGTCGCCCAACTTGACCAAGTGCTGAACGGTCAGGCCTTCGATGGCGGCGACTTCGTCGGCCACACCCAAATCTTTGCGCTTGGCGTCCAAGCGCTCGTCCTGTTCGGACAGATAGGTGCGGGCGCGGTTTTGCAGTTCTTCGGCCACGTTCTCGTCAAAGCCTTCGATGCCAGTCAAATCGTCGGCGGGAACGAACGCTACTTCTTCGACCGATGAGAAACCTTCGGTCACCAGCAGATGGGCGATAACGTCGTCCACATCCAAGGCGTCGATGAACATTTGCGAGCGCGAGCGGAACTCTTCATTGCGCCGTTCGGATTCCTCGGCCTCGGCCATGATGTCGATGGCCCAGCCGGTCAGTTGACTGGCCAGACGCACATTTTGGCCGCGCCGTCCGATGGCCAGCGACAATTGATCATCAGGCACCACCACTTCCATGGTGTGGCTTTCGTCGTCCATCACCACCTTGGTCACTTCGGCCGGAGCCAAGGCGTTGACCACGAAGGTGGCCGGTTCGCCAGACCACGGAATGATATCGATCTTCTCGCCTTGCAGTTCGGCCACCACGGCTTGCACCCGCGAGCCGCGCATGCCGACGCAAGCGCCGACGGGATCAATGGCCGAATCATGGGAGATCACGGCGATCTTGGCGCGGGAGCCCGGGTCGCGGGCCACCGACTTGATTTCAATGATGCCGTCGTAAATTTCCGGCACTTCCTGCGCGAACAGCTTGGCCATGAATTGCGGATGCGAGCGCGAGGCGAAAATCTGCGGTCCGCGCGGTTCCGAGCGCACGTCGAAGATATAAGCGCGAATGCGGTCGCCGGTGCGGAAGATTTCCCGTGGGATCAGTTCGTCGCGACGGATCATGGCCTCGGCGCGGCCCAAATCGATAACCACATTGCCGAATTCGACGCGCTTGACCAAACCGTTGCAAACTTCGCCCACCCGGTCCTTGTATTCGTTGAATTGACGTTGACGCTCGGCGTCGCGGACCTTTTGCACGATCACTTGCTTGGCGGTCTGGGCGGCGATACGGCCAAAATCGATGGGCGGCAGCGGATCAACCAAGAAATCGCCCACTTGAGCGTCGGGCTTCTTCTTGCGTGCCTTCTCCACGGTCAATTGCGTGGTCTCGTTTTCAATGACCTCGACCACTTCCAGGTACCGCGCCAACAGAATCTCGCCGGTCTTGCGGTCCACATGGGCGCGAATATCGTGCTCGTGGCCGTACTTGGAGCGTCCGGCCTTTTGAATGGCCTGTTCCATGGCTTCCAACACTTCGTCCCGGTCAATACCCTTGTCGCGGGCAACCGCATCTGCCACTTGCAGCAGTTCGGGGCGGGGAAGCGCAGCAATCCGTTCCATCGTCGTCATCCTTCAGAAGTATCCTTTGTCACAGCGGCAATTAGTTCATCGGTCAGAACCAGCCTAGCGGTTTTGACCTGCGGCAATGGAATCCAGCTTTCGCCCTTTTCCGTCGCCAGACCCATGCGTCCCAATTCATCCAGGCCCAAGAGCTTGCCCTTGAAGCGTTTTTGACCCTCCACCGGAAGGTCGGTTTCCACTTTCGCCTCGAACCCCGCCCAAGTGGTGAAATCCTTGGCCCTGGTCAGCGGCCGGTCGATGCCCGGCGAACTGACCTCCAACACATACGCGCCGCCGATGGGATCTTCCACATCCAGCAGCGCCGACAAGGCGCGGCTGATTTGGGTGCAATCCTCTACGGTCATGCCCAAACCGTCCTTGCGCTCGGCCATGACCTGCAGCGTGGGACGGGCTTGGCCCTGCATCTGGATGCGCACCAGCTCGTATCCCATCTGCTCCAACGTCGGAGTGACCAGAGCCTCAAGCTTCAGCCTGTATTCCATCGCAAACACGTGTCCCAAAAACAAAAAAAGTGGGCCACCGGCCCACCCTTAAGAGTCGTCCTAATGACGATTCACAAGAATGTATGAGCTCCTACTATAAACATTTCCTATTGCCGTTCAAGGGGGATGTGACGGTGTCGTGTCACCCCGTTTACAGGACGCCCTCATACTGCTATCATTTTACCAATTAGCAAAATGATAGCAGGGCAGCTCCATGATTGAAACTTTCGAGACCGTCGCCAAGGCCGTGGCCGACCCCAACCGCACCCGCATATTGAAGTTGCTGGAAGGCGGCGAATTGTGCGTCTGCCAAATCACCACCGTGATCAATCTGTCGCCCGGCGGCATCTCGAAACATTTGAACGCGCTGAAAGCCGCCGGTCTGGTCCAGCAGCGCCGCGGTGGGAAATGGGTCTATTACCGTTTGGCCGATCGCGAGATCAATCCCAACGCCACTCAATTTCTGGCCCTGTTGCGCGACAGCTTGAATGACGATCCCACCGTGGTCGAGGATCGTGAATTGCTGAGCCACGTCAATTTCATTCCGCTGGGCATCCTGTGCGCCCAGGGCCGCGCCGCCATCGCACCCGTCGTTGACGAGCCCTTATCCTCACCATGTTGTGGAGTTTCACCGTGAGCTTTTCTCCCGCCTCAATTTTATTTCTATGCACCGGCAATTCCGCCCGCAGCGTCATGGCCGAATGCCTGTACAACGACATGAGCAAAGACGGCGCACGCGCCTACAGCGCCGGCAGCCACCCCACCGGCCAAGTCAATCCCCTGACCTTGGCTGTTTTGGCGGAAAACGGCCACAACACCGACGGCTTTCGGTCGAAATCCTGGGATGAATTCACGGAAGCCTCCGCACCCAAAATCGATCTGGTCATCACCGTTTGCGACAACGCCGCCGGAGAGGTTTGCCCGATCTGGCCGGGCCGCCCGGCAAAATTCCATGTGGGATTCCCCGATCCCGCCGCCGCCGAAGGAACACCGGAACACCGGATGGAAGAATTCCGCAAAGTCTACGCCCTGATCAAAGCCAAAATCCAATGCCTGGTCGAGCTGGGACCGCAAAGCCTGGAGGCCCAATGAACCGCCACGCCTTGGCCGCCGAATTCATTGGCACCGCCACACTGCTGGCGGTGGTGATCGGTTTGGGCATCATGGGCGAGCAACTGGCGGGCGGCAACGTGGCCATCGCCTTGCTGGGCAACACCTTGTCCACCGGCGCTGCCTTGGTGGTGTTGATTACTATTTTGGGGCCCATATCAGGAGCGCATTTTAATCCGGCGGTGACCCTGTCCATGGTGATGCGCAAGCAGGTAAGTTGGCGTTTGGCTCTGGCTTATGTGCTGGCGCAGATCATTGGCGGC
>CAIYCT010000284.1 GCA_903924765.1 uncultured Rhodospirillaceae bacterium
TGACGCAGGCACGATGGTGGTTGGTGTGGTAGATTTCTTCATGGCGTTGCTTTCCTTTCATGGATTCGATACCCAGAGCCTACAGGCTCAAGGTCAGCAACGCCTACCGCACATTTTCAACATTCAACGGGACATCCCCAAAGTATGGAATCCACCAACATAGCGTTGAGGATCAAGGCGATAATGGCAATGGCCGGACCAAACGAGATTTTGACCGACAACGGAGCATGGACCGCTTTCAACGGATTCATAGGGTCTCTCCATTGTAAGTAAAGCGTTATAATTATGTGGTCCGATGTCTACTCTTTGGGTGTTTGAAGCGTCAAGGCCAATAGCGCACAAAGCGACGTTGTTCTTAGTTTATTAATATATCTGTAACCGTAAATAAATATTACCTATCCTTTGTGGTGTGAAATCATTCTGATTCAGGTGGAGAGTTCATATGAAGGGAGTAGGGAGGTATGAATATTATAGTTAGAATTATTCTGTTAACACAGAACCGTAATAACATTATTGACTGTATTTATTTTCTTTAATCCCCGTTTTGGGCCTTAGAAGCAAGGCCTTTTGTCGCCTATGATCTAACCTTTCATATAGGTTAATGTAGAATTTATAATCAAAAAATAGATCGAAAAGGTGTGTTTGCTGCGCTTCTGGACGATTCAGTGTTTGGCGGCGACAGTCGTGCATTTGATCAGCCAACCCAGCCGTTCCAGCCGCTCCATTTTGCGCTTTTCCTGCAAGACCCGTTTGCGTTCCTGAATTTCCGTGGCGCGTTGTTGATCGCGATCTGACATGCGCTCCATGCGTTGCTCGATGCCGCTGGTTTCTTTGCTGTTGGCCTCGCCATTGTTTTGCAGGGACAGCAGATCGTAGCGTTCCTCGTCAAGCGCGTCGCGTTGATTGCTCCAGAACGCGTCGCTGGAAATCATGGCGGAAATACTGGCGTGGAGGCCGCTGGGGCGACACGCTTCGTTAAGAGCGATGGAAGAAGGTGGAATGATGGACCACAAAACCACAGCCAGTACGGCGACGCCTGCTATGATGTAATATTGAACGGTGGGATGATGGGTGGGGTTCTTCATGGCGCTGTTTCCTTGCGCAATTCTCCGGCTAAATCCTGAATGAATTGCCACGCCACCCGGCCCGAACGCGCGCCGCGGGTCATGGACCATTCGATGGCGCGGCGGTGCAACTCTTCAGTCACTATGCCTAAAGACAAGGCTGATGCATAGCCTTCAACCGCTTTGAAGTAGGTGTCTTGGTCCATATTGTGGAATCCCAACCACAGGCCGAAGCGGTCTGACAACGAGACTTTCTCTTCCACCGCTTCGCCCGGATCGATGGCGGTGCTTTGCTCGTTCTCGATCATGTGGCGGCTCATCAGGTGGCGGCGGTTCGAGGTCGCGTAGAACACAACGCCATCGGGACGCCCTTCGACGCCGCCCTCCAGCACCGCCTTCAGGGATTTATAGGCATCGTCAGCGTGCTCGAAGGTCAGGTCGTCACAAAACAAAATGACAGGACGGGTCTGAGTCTTAAGCGCCGACAACAGCCGCGGCAACGAGACGATGTCCTCGCGGTGAATTTCCACCAAAGCCAATGCTTTTTGCTTCGGGGCTGGAATTTGGGCCAAAACCTGGGCGTGAACCGCCTTGACCAGCGAGCTTTTGCCGGTGCCCCGTGCGCCCCACAACAAGGCGTTGTTGGCGGGCTGTCCTTTGGCGAAGCGCACGGTATTGTCCAGCAATTGCTGGGTTTGGCGCTCGATCCCTTGCAACAGCGATAAATCGACGCGATTGACCTTGTCCACCGGAGTCAGGCGATCGGGAGTGGCATGCCAAACGAAGGCGTCGGCGTCGCTCAAGTCGCACGATAAGCAAGGTGGCGGGGCCAACCGGTCCAGGGCATCGGCGATTCTGGTCAGTTGATCAAGGATTGTTTGATCCATGGGTTGGTTCCCCTTTGCTTAGGCTCAAGTGGGCGAGTATAGTTCCGCACTCTTTATGGCTTCTCTCATCCTTGGAGACAACATGCTGTTTTCGACCGCCTACGCCCAAGCAGCCGGCGCCCCCGCCGGTCCCGCCGCCGGATTGGAATCTTTTCTGCCGCTGGTTCTGATTTTCGTGGTGTTTTATTTCCTGCTGATCAGGCCGCAACAAAAGCGTGCCAAGCAACATCAGGAAGTGCTGGGCAAACTGCGCCGTGGCGATAAAGTTGTCATCGGCGGGGGCATCTTCGGCCAAGTCAGCAAGATCATCAGCGACACCGAAGTGGAAGTGGACATCGCCGCCAACGTCAAGGTCAAGGTTCTGCGCTCCAGCATCCAAGAGGTCCTGACCAAGCCCGAGCCGGTGGCCGACACCAAGACCGATGCCAAACCAGCCATCAAGGATGAGACGAAAGACGATCATATTGGGACGGATTCTCCCGCTCCGTAAGGAACATTATGGACGTTACACCCATGGTCCCAGCCGACCGCCCGTTGATCCGGGCGTACGGCGACGGGGGGTTCACCATTCAAGGCACTCGTTGGGAAGGACCAATTCTGCTCCTTCCCGACAAGGCTTTGCCTTGGTCGGTGACCAGCATGGACGCGTTCGATTTGGACAGCGTGCAGCCAATCTTGGACTATGAGCCGCTGCCCGAGTTTTTGTTGATTGGCTGCGGCTCCGCCATGGTCCAGATCGCGCCCAAATTGCGGGCGGATATTCGCGCACGGGGCCTGGTGGTGGATGTCATGGACACCGGCGCCGCCTGTCGCACCTGGAACGTGGTGCTGGGCGAGGGGCGCAACGCCGCCGCCGTTTTGATCCCTGTTTAGAGGTCCGTTATTCTCGATACAAAAATGCGAACTTCCCAGCTGAATATATCTGGGAACCGACATTTCCCATATGGACGGCCCATCCGTCAAAATTTGATGGCATGGTAGCTAATTTTACCGACATTTCCCATATGGACGGCCCATCCGTCAAAATTTGATGGCATGGTAGCTAATTTTATCGCGGTTGTGGATCCAAA
>CAIYCT010000285.1 GCA_903924765.1 uncultured Rhodospirillaceae bacterium
ACCTTCGTTTGCTTGCCCTACTGTCTTAGCGCAAGGTTTTTGGTTGCGCCATTAAACAATAATCTATACAAACAAAAAATTGTTTATCTTGTTTGGGCGGGGTCAGTCTGGGGGGAGGCGAACAGCCGGTCAAGCAGGGCCTCGATGGCGGGACGGGGGGGGTGAATGGGGGGCGCGGCTTGATAGTTTTCCCACCCGCCCCCTAGGCTTTTGAATACAGAGACCAAGCTTTTTGCCGCCGTTTGTTGAGCGGAAACATATTGCGCCTCGAGGGCATATTGCTGCCGTTCCGCATCGACCACGTTCAGAAAGTCCGTCAATCCACGGTTGTATCTTTTTGTTGCCAGTGTGACGGAGCGTTGACTGTCCAAAAGAGCGTCTCCCAAGTTCTTGACGCGGTCTTGTTGACTGCGGAACGTGGCTACAGAACTATCGACGTCGCGCACTGCCGACAGAATGGATTGCTTGTAAGTGGCCAATTGTTGCTGGGTTTGCAGGTCGGCAACCGAGATCTGTGCATCCAACGAGCCGAAATCCAGCAACGGCCAATAGGCTGATGGACCCATGGACCATAAATGCGTGGCCTGAGCCAAGCCGATGGAGGGCGATTGAGCGCCCATGGCGCCGGTTAATGAGATTTTGGGAAATAAATTGGCGGTGGCGACGCCCACCCTCGCTGTTGCCGCCGCCAATTGCCGTTCGGCTTGGCGGATATCCGGTCGGCGTTTTAGGATATCGATGGGGAGTCCGAGATTGATGGTGTTCGGCAGCGTGGGCAAGGACGCGGGCTGGGATAATTGGGAGAAGTCTTCGGGGAAACGGCCCAATAACGTCGCCAAAGCAAAGCGCGCATCATCAATCTGGGCATCTAACGGAGCGATCTCGGCATTCAGCGTTGCCAATTGGCGCTCGCCCAAGGTCAGATCTAACTCGTTGGTCATGCCGCGTTCAAACCGCATCTCGACGAAATCGCGGGATTTTTTCGTCAATTCGATGTTTTCACGCAGGACCGAGACCTTCATCTGTGCGCCGCGCAGTTCCATATAGCGATTGACCACGTCGGCGATCACATTGATCAGCACCTGATTGCGGACTTCGGCCATGGCTTCGGCATCGTAAGATCCGGCTTCAATTTCCCGCCTAAGGCCGCCGAACAGATCCAACTCCCAACCGGCGTCGAAACCGGCAACTTGTCCGATGGTCTTCATCTTGCTGGTGCTGTCGGCGGCAGTCAGGGGCGACGGAACGCGTCCCCGACTCAAGTCAGACCCGGTTCCGTTTCCGCCTCCAAAGCCAGCGCCCGCGTTCGGCAGTGCTGCTCCGATCAGGACGTATTGTTGGGTGCGGACCTGTTGTAACCGAGCCAAGGCGATTTCTAGGTCGGGATTGGCAGCGATAGCTTGCTCGACCAGATCATTTAATTGCGGGTCATTCAATGATCGCCACCATTGAGTGTAATCGATGGGTGCCGCGTCTGGCGTGGTGCTTACAAAGGCGTCCGGTGTCGCCATTTTGGGCGGATGATAGTCGGGGCCGACCGAGCAGCCAGCCACACTGGCCAAAAGAACTAGCGGCCCGAACAGTCTTAGTCCTTTGTGTGTCATTTATTAGTCACCGGTTGTCCGTCAATGGCTGCAACCTGGACCTGTTCACCCTCGACTATTTGGTTGTTCGCATTCAGGACCACCTTGTCGCCGTCGGAAACGCCGCTGGACAACTCGACAAAATTTCCGTCATCGCGGGCGATGGCAACGGATTTGAACCGGATCGCGCCGTCTGCGCTGATGATCGCCACCTGCGGACCTTCGCTTCGAAACAGCATGGCCGAGGCGGGAACTTGGACCGTGCCATTGTTGGGGAGTTGGAAGGCGACTTGGACATATAAGCCCGGCAACAGCGCTCTGTCAGGATTGGGAAGGTCGATTTCCACCCGAAAGGTTCGGGCCTTGGGATCGATAGCTTCAGAGGTGCGGGCTATTACGCTGGCACGGCGATATCCCGCCCCGTCGTCAGACGTCACTTCGGCGGCAGTGCCGACCTTCATCAGATCGTGAACGGCGCTTTGCGGCACGTTGACGAAGACGCGAATGGTCTCGGCCTGAGAGATGCGGTATAGCGGCGTCGTTTGGGCCGAACTGCCTGCGGACACCAAATTACCGATATCGATGCGCCGTTCGGTGATAGTGCCGTCGAAGGGGGCGGTGACCTGCTTAAATTGCTCGAACGAATTCAAGCGATCGACCTCGGCCTGATCGACGTTAACTTGCGCTTGCGCCGCTGTCAATTCGGCCTGGGCGCTTTCGAACTGAGCCTTTTTATCGGCCTTTTCTTGTTCCGACACCACGCCCTTGGGCGAATCCCGCCAGCGGGTATAGGTAGTGTCAGCGAATTCGGCATGGGCCTGGCGAACCTTTACCTCTGCTTCCGTCGCTCGCAATTTGGCCTTGGCTGCCACCAAAGCGGCGTCGAGTTCCGGCGTTTCGATGGTTGCCAGCAATTGTCCCCGCGCGACATGGTCGCCAATATCGGCGCTCCAATTGCCCACATAGCCGTTGACGCGGGCATAAATGGTGCTTTCGTACCAAGCGGCGGTTTCCCCCGGCAACACCAAGGGCTGCCCAGGCGGTGTCGCTCGCGCCAGGGTGGCCTCAACTGCTGTCGGGGCGGCGGCTTGCGCTTTCGCGTCTTCGGACAAGCGATGCTCGAAGGTGACGCGCTTGATGGTAATCAGCGAAAATCCCACCAGCAGAACTGCCAGCATGCCACCGATCATCATGCGCAATTGTTTGCCTGTTTGCGCGGAAAGAGGATCCTGGCGGGTTGTCGTGCGAGACTGCTTCAGAGCTTGCAAATGCTTGTCATTGGGCGGGTTCACGAACATCGCTTTCTCCTTCTAACGAGGTCACTTCTTCGTCCGCTTTGGGACGGCGTAGCAGTCGGAACATGGTTGGAACGAATATCAACGTGGCAAAGGTCGCGAAGATTAATCCGCCCATGACGGCCCGAGCCAACGGAGCGTTTTGCTCGCCCCCTTCACCGATTCCCAACGCCATGGGCACCATGCCCAGAATCATCGCGCCTGCGGTCATCAGCACCGGTCGGATGCGGGTAAAACCGGCGGCGGCGGCGGCGGTATGTGGCGAGTCTCCCGCTTCGAGCCGTTGATTGGCAAAGGTGACCACCAAGATGCTGTTGGCGGTGGTCAGGCCGATGCACATTAGCGTTCCCATTAGAGCGGGCACACTGAGGTGGGTTCCGGTGAGAAACAGCATCCACAGCACGCCGCCAATGGCGAACGGCACCGCCATTAGCACGATTGCCGGATCGAGCCAGCTTTGAAAATTGATGACCAAAAATAAATAGACCAGCACCACTGCCAGCGCCATGCCGCCAAACAGACCAGCATAGCTCTCGTTCATAGTTTCGACCTGACCATTAAGGGAGATCTTGATTGCGCTTGTAGAGGCGGGCTGATCCTTGGCGATCACGGCGGCGATGTCATTGGCGACCGAGGCCAGATCGCGTCCCTGCACGTCGGCATCCACATCGAAGACTGGACGGATATTGACCTGTGACATGGCCATGGAAATGACGGATCGTTTGAATTTGGCCACGTTCATCATCAATTGGGGTTTCGCCCGCTCTTGCGCGGAAGATATTGGCATCGTCCACAAGTCGTGAAGGCTGTTCATGGCGTATGTGGGCATCTGCACCACCAGCGGATAACTGACATTGTTTTCCGGATCGATCCAAAAATTGGGAGTGGTCTGGGCGCTGCCGTTGGTGGAAACCAGCAGATTGGCCGCCGTCGAGCGTTGGTCTAGCCCTAAATCGGCGGCCAAGGATCGGTCGACGTTGATGCCGATGGAGGGGGCGTCCGGAACCTGAAAGACATGGGAATCGACCACGCCGCCGATCTGCTTGATGTCACGGGCCAATTTGGACGCCAAGACATAGGCCTCATCCATGTTGGGGCCGGAGATTCGAATATCGATGGGGGCTGGCTGACCAAAATTCAGCACCTGATCGACGATGTCGGCCGGTTGGAAAAAGAATTGCAGTTGAGGAAATTTGTGCGGAAGGGCGCGCCGCAACAGCGCGGTCAGATCGGTGGTGGGGGTGTGTTTGGCCTTCAACGAAATCAGGATTTCTCCGTCCATCGGCCCGATGGTGGCTGAATCGCTGAGCGCGATGTTCATGCCGCTATAGGGCAGGCCGATATTGTCGAGCAGGGTGTCGATCTGATCCTCGCCGATCTCGACGCGAATCTCCTTTTCCACCTGGCCGAAAAAGGCTTGGGTTTGCTCGATCCGCGTTCCCGGCGGGGCGCGCACATGCAGTCGCATTTGTCCTGCATCCACCTGCGGGAAGAAGTCCCTGCCCAACATCGGATATAGCAATAGAGACGCCACCATCAGGGCCAGGAAGAAGGTAACAGTCAGGCCGGGGCGAAACAGCGCCCATTCCAAGATGTTGCCATACCGTTCGCGAAAGCTGGCAAATCTGCGAATGAACCAATGATGGATGGCGATCAAGGGATGGCCCGAAGGCGATGGGGCGGTCTGTTGATGGGCGTGCATCAAGGACTTAAACATCACCGGCACTAACGTGAACGACAATCCCAGACTGGCCACCAACGACATGATGACCGACAGCGACAAGGGCGAAAACAGATATTTCGCCGTTCCTTCCAGCATGAACACCGGCACGAATACGATGCAGATGCACAAGGTCGCCAACAATGTGGGAACGACTACTTCGCCTGCCCCATCCACGATGGCCTGGACCAACGGTTTTTCCAAGCCCAAATGACGTTCGATGTTCTCGATCACCACCGTGCCGTTATCCACCAAAATCCCGACAGCCAAGGCAAATCCGCCTAAGGTCATGGTGTTGAGGGTTTGGCCGCATACAGACATGACCAAAACAGCGATGACAATGGAAAGCGGAATCGCAGCCAAGATGATCACGGTCAGTCGCCAATTGCCCAAAAACAGCAAGATCATTAGGGCGGTCAGTCCCGCCGCCATCAATCCCCCCATCTTGACGCTGTCGAGCGCGGCCTTGACGAAGATAGACTGATCGAACAGCGGTTTGATCGAGACCGAAGCCGGGATCAAATGCTTGATATAAGGCAGTGCCTCGCGCACGCCGTCGATCACCGCCAAGGTGGAAACGCCGCCGCTTTTGCGGATGGTGATCAAAGCGCCGGGACGACCATCCACCGAAACCGAATTGGTTTGCACCTGATAGCCGTCATGCACATGGGCGACATCGCTCATGAACACCGTCTTGCCGTCCACTTGCTTGATGGGAAAGGCATTGATCGACCGAATGGCATCGGGGCTGTTGTTCATGCCCAGGGCGTAATCTTTGGACCCGATCTTAACGTCGCCGGATGGAAAGATGACGTTTTGATTGAGCAAAGCGTTGCTGACATCGGCGGGCGTCAGTCCCCTCGCGTCCAAGGCCTTGGGGTCGATGTCAGCCATGATGACGCGTGGCTTGCCGCCGTACGGCTGGGGCACATTGGCTCCGTGGACAACGGCCAGATCGGGTCGGATGACGTTTTGCCCGATGTCGTTCAGCGCGGTATCGGGCAAAGCTGTGCTGGAAATGCTGAGTTGGATGATTGGCACATCGGTGGCGCTGTAGCGCAGGACCAGCGGCGGCGTGATGCCCGGCGGCAGATATTTCAGCACCACCAGCGCGCTGCTGGCCAATTGCGACACGGCCAGGCTTACGTCTGCGCCGTCGTGTAGATAAATCTTCTCGATCCCAACACCCTGGTAAGAGGTGGACTCGATGCGCGAGATGTTGTCGACCAACGCCGCCAAAGACCGCTCGTGCAAGGACAGGATCCGATTCTGGATATCCCGAGCGTCCATGCCATTATACGTCCAGACGACGCTGACCACAGGCACGTTGATTTCGGGAAAAATATCCACAGGCATGCGCATCGCCGCACCAACCCCGAGAATGCAGAGCAGAATTAGGCCTGCAACAACGGTGTATGGCCGCCTTAATACTAAGGACACCAAGGACATGTAACGTGCATCTCCTATCAATATTTAAATTATGATCAAATATTTATTTGCCAATGCGGGCATGTACCGAACGCAGAGTTATCAATGGAACGTGGTTTGGCAGCGGCATTAAGTCACCAAATGACCTATGCATCCATTAAACATTAGTTCATTGGATTGAGGCCTGGATAGGTCGGCCGTCATCGAAATGGGTTTTGTCGATTATAGCCGGGTCACAGACTCGATTTAACAGATACGCGCGCAAAGGGCTCTAAAGTCGTTATGTTCGTGCCATTCCATAACGATTTACAATCGATGCCATGCAATTTGCGATCATGTCCCCCAAAGTGGCAAAAAGCTTTCTAGCTGACGAGGCCATGATGAAAAAGCTGCTCGACTTGCGCAGAACACGGTGTGTCCGCTTTTTCGTCTCTATCGTTATACGCCTGAGCGCCCCATAGGCCGGTATTGGCTTTGTCGCCAACCTTCAGTCCTGTTTGAGCGGCAGCAAAAAGACCAACGAAGGCGTCTAGAAAACTAGGCATTCATTCCGTAGTAAGCTATCATCTAACAGACGACGGGCAGGTGGTCTTACATTTGGAAAATATAAGTAGAACCCGAATAAACTGTTGGTGCCGGGCCTAAAGCCATAGAGACTATTTGAAAGAACTTTTCCAAGGGTAAGTTATCGCAGGAACGCGAAAGCGTCGGTATCGTCCGTTTTGCGCCATTGTTCGCCCGAAAGCGGACATTCCTTATCTTCAAATCTGGCCGCAGCATCCAATTTTCCCTTCCTTTTAAAAGAACATATCGTCGATGGATTGAGACTCTGCCGTGGTTGCATTCACGGTCTGGTCATGGGCGGGGCCACTGTCGAACATGTGGTGGATCACCCGTTCGCCGGCCATGGTGTAATGTCCTTCCAGCAGTTTATGGATGTCATCCTTGACCAGGGAGTCCAAGTGAGCGTCCACAGGGAACAGGTCGATAATCTGAGACAGGCGATCCACAATGGGGGAAACCTCGCGCTTCATGGTTTGATGGATGGCAATGGAGACGCCGGTTTGATCCAACATCTCGGCAAGCGGCAGAAATCCGTCTTTGACGATTGACGCCAGCGTGCCTTCCATGGTCTGGGCCAATCGGGATAGTTCCTGTACGGCGTCTTCGGTCTGGACGGTCAACGCCAAGGCTTGAGAGTTCTCATCATTGGCATGACCCACCAAGCTGGTTACGGCATCAAGCACGGGCGCGATGGCTTCCGTCACCGACAGGGATGATTCTTCGGTTTTTCGGCTGCAGGCCCGCAACTCGTGGGCAACGATGCCAAGGGCCTTGCCGGACTCGCCCAAGCGACCGCATTTGAACGTGGCGTTCAATCCCATGACCCGCAAATCCGAGTCGATGGAGTTGATGACGGACACATGCTCGCGCATGGTTTCAAAACCACAGGAAACCGCTTGCATAAGCTGGCAAATGTTTTGTTTTCCCCGAGCAAACTCCGTCAACAGTCCTGACGCCCGGTCGGCATGGGTTTGCACATCCCGGATGAAACTCCCCCCTCCTTGGTCATGAAACACGTTTGCCGCCACATCCAAAATGGCCCGGACATCGACACCCATCGCCACCAGACTGACTTTAAGTTTCTCGACCTCGGCATAAAACTCGGCCAGCGCATGGGTAAATTGATCAATCTGAAGCGTACAGACATGCCGACCCAGAGCGACAAGGCTGTTGTCGCTAAAGTCGGCTGCCCAGGCGAACTCTTCGAGGGCCTTGTCCTTTCCCTCCATCAAATCGCACAGTTTTTCCAGCGCGGTCGCTATGTGTTCAATCCTCTGGCTGGTGAGGTCGTTGGTTTGCAGGGAGATGATGCATTGGGTGACTTCCGTGCCAATCTGCCGCGACATTTGGCTCATTTGCTCAATGGAACGCTTCGATGCGGTCTGGCGTTTCTCAAGGTCCTGCACGCAAGACCGAATGCCGCTTGCCACCTCGGTTAATTCCTGAACTTGCTCACGGTCAAAGATGTCAAGCGCATGCTTGGTCTTATCGATGGATTGGCCCACGGCCTCCAGGCTGGTTTCGGTGTGATGGACGGCTTCGGCTCCCATGGTCCCCAAACGGCCGATTTCCTGGGTGAAAACGGTGAAATCCACCCCCTCTATATACACCAGCGCCGCCAAAACCTTGGCGTTGACCGACAAGGCGCTGACCTCGGCGCCAACCTGTTCCAAAACGGCCAGCGGTTTCTTCACATGATCCACCGCGTGTAGGATTGGCGCCAACGTGGAAGCGCTATGGTTGGCGGAAGCGCTCAATTCCAGACTCTTTTGTGCGACGATCTCCAAATTGCCTCTGATTTGCGCTGTCGCGTCCGACTCAAGCTGGGCGGACAGATCGCTAAAATCTTGCTGGAAGGCGTTTAGAGTGGCTAGTGCCTCGCTCAGTTTAGTGCCGATCGCAATGAAGACTGGATCGGCCAAACGGCCCATATGCCGGATTTGATTGATAATTTCCCGAATATCCCTGACGGGAAAGGATGATTGGCCGACGTCAAGCATGGTGCGAACATCCCAACAAAAGAATTTGGTTCGGGATGCTGGCAAGGGAAACTACTTGCTCGGCCGCGCCCAGCCCGATGGCTTCCTTGGGCATCCCGAAAACGACGCAGCTTTCTTCGTCCTGCGCGATGGTATTGGCCCCGGCATTGCGCATCTCGAGCAATCCCTTGGCCCCGTCATCGCCCATCCCGGTCATGATGACGCCGACGGCATTTCGTCCGGCGGCATGGGCGGCGGACCTGAACAGCACATCGACGGAAGGGCGATGACGCGACACCAGCGGCCCTTCCTTGACCGCGACGTAATAGCGCGCGCCGCTTCGTTGGAGCAGCATGTGGTAGTTGCCCGGTGCGATCAGCACATGACCAGGCAGCACGGTGTCGCCGTCCTCCGCCTCCTTGACCGTTACCTGGCACAAACCGTCCAATCGCTTGGCGAAGGCGGCGGTAAATTTTTCAGGCATGTGCTGAACCACGACGATGCCGGGGGAATTGGCGGGCAGGACTTCCAGCACGGCTTCAAGGGATTGCGTTCCCCCCGTCGATGCGCCGATGCAGACGATCCGTTCGGTGGTTTTGGCCATTGCGCCAGTCCCGGGGGCGCCCGTCCTGGGCGCTGGTAGCACAGCATCGGCGGTCAGCTTGGGCGCGGCCTTGAGCGTACGGGACCGGCCGAACATTCCGGACCTCAGCTTGACATTGGCGGCGGCCTTGACCGTATCGCATATCTGTATCCTGGCTTCCTCGAGCAGTCGTTTGGTGCCGATCTTGGGTTTGAGGATGATATCCACCGCTCCGGCCTCCAAAGCTTGCATTAAGGTTTCGGAACCGTCCTCGACCAGGGAGGAAACCATCACCACCGGGATCGGATGTTGCTCCATCAGCCGCCGCAAAAAGGTTATGCCGTCCATGCGCGGCATTTCCACATCCAAGGTGATTACGTCCGGCAACTCCTGCTGAATGCGCTTGGCGGCGACAAACGGGTCGGAAGCCGTGCCGATAACCTCAATGGCCGGATCGGAGGCCAGGATGTGCGACATGGTTTCCCGGACCGAGGCGGAATCATCGACAATGAGAACTCGGATCTGGCGCTGAGTCACGGGATTAACCTTTCCTGAAAACCGATGGAGCCACAGATGTCAAAGGCAGGCTCATGCCCGTAGCGGACTCGCCGTGACCAATGTAAAGAAACCCACCGGGTCGCAGATGACGGCATATTTTTTTCAACACAATCTCCTGCGTGGGGCGGTCGAAATAGATCAAGATGTTCCGGCAAAACACCACATCGAAATACTCAGCTTCGATCGGATAACGATCATCCATCAGGTTCAGATAGCCAAACTGGACGGCGTTTCTGATTTCCGGGCACACTCGAATGGTCGGTTTTTGGGTGTCGATTGACCGCAAGAAATACCGGTGCCGCCATTTATGCGGCACCATCTCGATCATGGTGGGCGGATAGATGGCGTCACGTGACTGTTCCAGCACTTCGGTGCAAATGTCGGTCCCCACGATTTCGAACGTGAAACTGCGGCTTGAGCGAGCATAATCGTCCAAAATAATGGCAACGGTATAAGCCTCGGCTCCGATGGAGCTGGCGGCGCACCACACTCTGAACGGATGCTCCAACCTGTGGGGATGAAAGGCGGGGAGAACCGTCTCGATCAAATGGGCAAAATGTTTGGGTTCGCGGAAAAAGTCGGTTTTGTTGGTGGTGATGGCGTCGATCAGATAGACGCCTTCTTCGATCAATCCGCCTTGCTCAAACAGATAGTGGCAATAGTCGCTAAAACTATCCATGCCTAAATCGCGCAACCGTTTGCGTAAACGCCCTTCGACCAAACAGCGTTTGGCGGGCGGCATTTTTATGCCGCAAGACTGTTCGATGAACTCAGCCAAACGGGCAAAATCCCGCTCGTTAAGATTGGCTGTATACGTCCATTCGACGCGTTGAGCCGTCGCGGTCATGCCGCCTCTCCGATCAACGCGACGTCATCGCTGCTGAATAGGTGGTCAAGGTCGAAAACAATCACGAAAGCCCCATTGTGCCGACCGATGGCGCGGATATAGTCGGAACGCCAACGCACCCCCACCTGCGGCACGGTTTCCAGTCCGCCTTCGGCCAATTCCGTCACCTCGATCACCCTGTCGGCCAGCAACCCCATGGGCCGGGGTTGCCCGTCCATGATCACTTCCAGCACGATGATCCGGGTCTGCTCGGTCGCTTCTGCGGCGGGCAGCCCCAGTTTTAGACGCAGGTCGATGACCGGCACGGCCAACCCGCGCACATCGATCATCCCCAACATGAAGTCAGGGGCATTGGGAACCTTGGATACCGCGCAGGCATCCAGAATTTCGCGGACAGGAGCCACGTCAATCGCAAAAGTCTCGGCTCCCAGTCCAAGGGTTACATACTGGTTTGAACCACTGTCGCCCATGATCGCCTCCATTTTCTAATTTTTCCCTCACCCCAACCCTCTCCCGGGGGGGAGAGGGAGGGACCCGCGTGAGCGGGAGGGTGAGGGGGCGCTTTCCCTACAACGACTGATACTCGGCATCGCGATGATCCGCGCCGTCACCCCGTTCCAGGACCAAGGTCACACCATTTCCCTTGCCGTTGCCCTTGCCATTGAGTTTGGATTTGGCTCGTTGCGGAGGTGAAATCGCGGTTTTCGTCCGTCCCGGCAGCCTTAGGTGCTGAATGGCGGCATGGGACGGCGCCGCTGGTTTTTTCGCCTGAACCGCGTGGCCGCCCGATGCGTTGTCCACCCGGAAGTACGACATGGTCGCCTGCAACTGGTCGCCCTGGGTGGCCAACTCTTCCGAAGCCGCCGACATTTGTTCCGAGGCGGCGGAGTTCTGCTGCGTCACCTTGTCCAACTCCAAGATGGCCTGATTGACCTGCTCGGCCCCGGCGTCTTGTTCGCGGCAGGCGGATGAAATCTCTTCCACCAGCTCGGCCGTCTTGCGGATGTCGGGGACCAAACGCTCCAGCATCTTACCCGCGTCATCGGCGACCTTGACGGTGTTGGCAGACAGGGTGCTGATTTCCGCCGCCGCTTTTTGGCTGCGTTCAGCCAGTTTGCGCACCTCGGAGGCCACCACGGCAAACCCCTTGCCGTGCTCTCCGGCGCGGGCCGCTTCCACCGCCGCGTTCAAGGCCAGCAGATCGGTTTGACGGGCGATTTCCTGGACCACGGTGATCTTGCTGGCAATGGTTTGCATGGCGTCCACCGCCTTGACCACGGCTGCGCCGCTGGATTCGGCGTCCAGGGCCGACTGGCGGGCGATCTTTTCGGTCTGGGCGGCATTGTCGGCGGTTTGGCGGATGTTGGCCGCCATCTGCTCCATGGAAGAGGACGCTTGTTCCGTCGCGGACGCCTGCTCGTTGGAGCCTTGCGCCAATTGCTCGGACGTGGCGGCCAATTGCTGACTGCCCGACGAGACGTTCTCGGTCGCGCCCATGACCTCGCCGACGACTTGACGGAGCTTTTCGGTCATCAACGTCAAGGCCGAGACCAAATCCTTGATCTCGTCATTGTTGTTGACGGCGATATTCTGATTAAGATCCCCCGAAGCCACCGCGTTGGCAAGGCCAACAGCCAAACCAAGACCGCGAGAAATGGAGATGGATACAAACAAAGCCGCCAGCAAGGCAACGCCCAATGCGACGATGGTCACGGCGATCAACGTACCGCGAATGTTGGCATAGGTTTCTTCGGCCTTGGCCTTGTTCTCGTCCATGCCCTTTTGCGCCAATTCCGCCTGTTCGGACAACATTCTCATGACCTTGTTGACCGTATCCCGCACTTCGCTAGACGACAAGGCAATGGCTTTGGCATCGCCGTTGAGGGCTGAGAATGCCGCCGCCCGTTCGCTGACCGATTTCCACGCGCCCATACGATCCGAGAGGGCATCCACAGCGCGACGGTCATCATCGCTCAGAGTGCGGTTGACCGCTCCCAAAACTTGGGTGGCACCCTTCAGCTTTTCGGACATTAGGTCATTGTAGGCTTTGGTTTCAGCATCATCGTTGGTCAGGATCGAATTTCGGATCGCGGTTTCTGCTTCCCCAAACAGAACAAGGGATTTGCGTACGGACAAAGCCAAATGACCCTGGTCCGGCGTTCCGCCGTTATCGGCCCGGTTCAGGATGGGTACAGCCAAGGTTGCAATCGCTTTTTCAAGGGCCTCGCCCTCTTTCTGCATGGTGACGAACGCGGCAGTCAGCGACATCTGCTTGGCAAATTCCCATTCCTTTTCTCGGAAGTTGCAGACTTTTTCGAATTCAGCGGCGATGGCGTCGGCATTTTTCCTACCGTTATCGTCCATCAACAGCCGGGCCGCTGCCAGATCCTGCCGGAATTTGTCCTGATCATTGAGCAGCTGCTGATAGAAACTCGTCCGTTTCTCTAACGTATCTCCCAACACCAAGGTCTTTTCTCTCCGGGCGGAGGTCATAAGGTCCACCTGAAGGGTTCTGAAATTATTCACGTGTTTGGCGGACACATCCACCAATTGAGTGATCGAGGAACTAAGATCGCTTAGACCTTTAATCGCCAGAACTGCTGATACACTTGACAACAGGATGACGATACCGAAGGCTACTGACAGTTTGGTTTTGATGGTGATGCGCATAATCACGCCTCCGATTGCAGGTTCAGGCCGCAAAGATGCGGTCGAAGTTGGGGATTATGATGAAGTCCTTGCCGCGCTTGCCGATGCCCTTGATAAATTCAGGGTGCCATTTCATGCCTAGATCCGGGGTTTCCTCGATGGAAGAGTCTCTGATTTCGGTCACTTCAAAAACTTTGTCGGCCAGCAGACCAACCAAATGGGGCGTGTCGTTTAAATCGATTTCGATCACGATAATCCGGCTGTCATCGCCGTTGGGCGGTCGGTCCATGCCGAATTTGACCCGCAAGTCGGCCAGAGGCATCACCCGTCCGCGCACATTGATCAGCCCGCCGACAAATTGATCGGCGCCGGGGACTTGGGTGATTTGAATCACGTCCAAAATCTCGCGGACGCAATTGGCGTCAAGGGCGAAGATTTCTCCTTGCAACCCAAAGGTCAGAGCCTCGAACGACGCGTTGTCATTGGCGGTGGTCATGGGAGTTGACTCCATTTTGTCCCGGCCGGTCCCTTATCCCGGCTCTCTCTCGCAAGAGGAGAGGGAGGAGAAGAATGCCCCCGCCCCTTAAGGGAGAGGGAGGGACCTGCATGCGGGAGGGTGAGGGGGCGGAGTGAGTCGTAAAGAAGCGGCTGGTCGTATTTCCAACCATCCAAGTCTTTCCTCTGGCGCAGGAATGGGTTGGCGGTATCGAATCCGTCCATAATGTTAGAGACAAACGAAGTCCACATCACGACGCCTCCCTATCGATTTCGGGCACATGCCCCATTTGTGCCACCTCCGCCACATCCAGAATCAGTGCGACCGAACCGTCGCCCAGAATGGTCGCCCCGGAAAATGTCTGGACATTGGCATGGAGCGGCGACATGGACTTGATCACCGTTTGGTGTTCGCCCAACACCTGATCCACCACCAGCCCCAAGCGGCGGCCTGTTTCGGATACGATGACGACTTTTTGATGGAGCTCGGCCGGGTCCTGGGTATTGAAGATTTCGCGCAAGCGGATGAACGGCACCAACTCGCCGCGGATATTGAGGAAGCTCCGGCCCGAATTGGGCTTATCCTCGTCGGCGGTTAAATCGACGAACTCCTCGACGGCGGACAGGGGAATGACGTAGTAACCGACGCTCACTCGCACCAGAATGCCGTCGATAATGGCCAGCGTCAGCGGCAGATGCAGAGTAATTTCGGTGCCGTGACCGGGGAAGCTGTTGACCTCGACCGAGCCGCGCAACGATTCGATGGTTCGCTTGACCACATCCATACCCACCCCCCGACCGGACAGGGAGGTGACCTCCTTGGCGGTGGAGAAGCCGGGGGCGAAGATCAGTTGATACAGATCCTGATCGGTCAGCTTGTCCTCTTCGCCGATCAAACCGTTTTCGAGGGCCTTGGCGCGAATGCGGTCGCGGTCCAGCCCCTTGCCGTCGTCGCGCACTCGAATGAAAACCTGCGCCCCGGAATGGATGGCCGACAGATGCAGATGGCCCTGACGATCTTTTCCTGCCTTTGCCCGGTTATCTGGGGTTTCGATGCCGTGATCCATGGAATTGCGAACGATATGAACCAAAGGATCGTTAAGGCGTTCGATCACCGTTTTATCCAGTTCGGTCTCTTCGCCCGTGGTCACCAGGTTCACGTCCTTGCCCAGTTCCTGAGAGATGTCGCGCACCAGACGTTTGAAGCGGCTGAACAGGGTGCCGATGGGAACCGTGCGGATGCTCATGGTGGTATCGCGCAGGCAATTGGACAGGCGTTCGATTTCCTCGGACACGGACTTGATGGGAGAATCGTCCATTTCGGCGACCAACTGCTTTAAGTGCGCCTGAGCAATGACCAGTTCGCCCACTTGGTCCATCAGGCTGTCCAGACGCTCGGCGGGAACGCGGATGGAACTGGCTTGGGTCTGAGCCAGGGCTTGAGCTTTGTTTGCTTCCGCCCGCACATGCTGCTGTTCGGCCAGGGCGGCCTGCACCTGCCCCTCGCTGACCACCCCATCCTTGACCAACACAGTGCCAAGCCTTTGAATGTGCTCCATGGCCGTGTTCACCGCCTCTGGCGGAGCATCGCCGCGCTTGATCAGAATCTCGCCCAGGCGGTGTTCCTTGGCGACCACCGGCTCGATGGAAATTTGCGCGTCATCCATGACGAACATGAACACATCCTCGATGGCGCTTCTGGGACGAGGGGTGGTGAGCACCACATCCCACCCCATATACAGAGTGGTCGGAGCAATCGCCTCAAGAACTGGAATCTTGTCCGTTTGCGGCACGACGGTGCAAATGCCCAGCTCTTGCAGGCCTAACAGCAACCCTAAAGGATTGGTCCCCATGTACAGGCTGTTCTCGGCCAGTTGAAACCGTACCCGCCAAGTGGCGTCTTCGTTTGGTCTAACCGAGGCTGCCGCAGTCTTGAACACAGCGGGCGCGGCGGCGGATTGCCCAGTGATGGCCGATACCTTGGCCAGGATCGTGTCGCCGGTTGTCGAGGACGCTACTTCGGGATTCTCGATCAGCGCCTTGATGTGGTCGATGGCGCCCAGGGCCAGTCCAATGAGTTCGGAATTGAGGGATATTTCACCCTTGCGGACCTTGTCGAACGCGTTTTCCAAATGGTGGGTGAAACCGGCAACCGCTTCAAAACCGAACATCGACCCCGAGCCTTTGATGGTATGCAGGGCGCGAAAGGCGGTATCGACCAAATCCTTGTCGTCCGTCGCGCTTTCCAGACCCAGCAGCGCGTCCTCCAACTTCACCAGAAGATCGGCGGATTCCTCGCGAAAGGTGTTGGCGAGTTCGGCGGCGCTCATCCCAGCACCCGTTTGACCACGGTCAGCAATTGCTCGGGCCGAAACGGTTTGACGATCCAGGCGGTGGCGCCATTCCCTTTGGCTTCGGCCTTTTTCGAGTCATCGGATTCGGTGGTCAGGAAGACGATGGGAATGCCCGCGAAAGTCGGCAGCTTGCGCAGCTCCTTGATCAACGCAAGCCCGTCCATATTGGGCATGTTCAAATCCGTCAGGACCAGGTTGACGGGATTCGCCTTGGCTTTTTCCAGACCGTCCTTGCCGTCAACCGCCTCGATCACGGAGAATCCGGCGTCGCAAAGGGTCATCTTCACCATTTGGCGCATGCTCGACGAATCGTCCACGCTCAGTATGGTTTTTGCCATAACTTCAGTCTCCCATTTTTAGCCAGAACCTTCCTTCTTCGGAGTGGCGACCGTCATCGCCGGAAACCAAACCGGATCGTCGTAAAATATCGAGCAGAGGGCCGGATGCGGGGCTGTGCAGGCCAAAGCTCTTGCCATCGCGCTTGGCACTGTGACGAGCGGCTATGACCAATTGAACAAAGCTGATGTCAGCGTCTTCTATGGCGGAGCAATCGATGACCACATCGGGTGCCGCGGACAATGCTTCTTTGAGCGAGCCACAGATAGAGTCCGACAAGCTAACAGTTGCTGCGGCGGGGATAGTAATGATTTCT
>CAIYCT010000286.1 GCA_903924765.1 uncultured Rhodospirillaceae bacterium
TATATAAATATATAATAATAAATAATATACACATCACACGGTCCACTTATGACCGGGTCAGTCCGCTATCTTCATCACCCGGTCACTTCGCCCCTTGTTTCCGCAGCCACTGACGTTTTTCTATGCTCGATACCATATCGCCTGTACAGCATTGCAAGGCGTTCATCCGCCAATCGCCCATGACGACCGAACCGTTGCTCTTGTAGAACACGATGCCGAGCCTGCGCAGCATCGATCCGATCCAGCGGGCGGTGACCGGGCGTTCGAAGTCGCGGCCGTGGGCAGCCTGGAAAGCGGCGGTGATGTTGGCGAGCGTGATCAACGCTTCCCCGCCGGCCACCATGCCGGAGACCACTGCGAGAAGCTGACCCTCGGTGCTCCCGCTGCGCTCCAGGACGATGCCGGACTGAAGACGCTTCGCCACTTCGCGGATGGCGGCACGCCGCTCCTCCCCGACCACAGACAGCAGCGGGAGCAGTATCTGGTTCATGCGGGGCTCTAAGGACGAGTCGGCCAGCTCGGCGTTGGGCGCCACCGTCCGGCGGTTCCGCAGCCGGTACATCAGCAGTTTGTTGCGCAGGGTCAGCGCTTCGTCCTTCTGACAATCCGGCAGGCTGATTGGAATGCCGGCCACGTTCCCCGGTTCCATCTCCACCGTGAGAAAGCGGCTCTCCAGTGCGCGGTCCTGGTAAACGGTCCTCATACCGACGATCTTGGGGCCGTAGACGGAGAACGCGGTGGGGTCGAATGCCCTGTTTTGCGTTACCTGCGCGCGCAGAACCGGAAAGCCCTTGGCGTGTCCGTTGTTGAAAATCTTCACCAGCTCCGCTTTCTCATCGGTGAAGCGAAAGTCGGCTTCGTCGAAGATTAGCGTGCCCCGGAACGTGTCGAGCGTATGGAAGATCGGCGAGACAGTAGATGCGCCGCTGGCGAAGAACGCCTTGTAGCACACAGAGCCCACGGCAATCAGCGCTCTGGTCTTTCCGGTGCCGTAGTCTCCTCGGAAGCGCAGGTACGGCAACTCATTGAAGGCGTCATATACCCATGTCAGGAGAATGTAGGCGGACGTGAGCGCCATGGCGTTCGGCGGCAGCGACACGAAACGGCAGAGGTAGGCTTCGATCTCGGCCAGCAGCTCGGCTTCAGTGCCGTACTCCATCGGCTCGGACGGCAACAGCACCGCCCGGTGCTTCAGAAGGTTGTTGGCCGGGCTGATGGGCTCGTGCGTCTCGCCGGCAATGGTCACCTTCGGAACGGTGGTGATGCCGCAGCCATCTGCCACCACGAATGCGGTCGTGGCGGTGTCTGGCTGGTAGACGGTCTCGATGATCGACTCCGGAATGACGGCAGAGACGAGGAGGGTTGGCTTGTTGGTGGACATGGGGACAGCGTAGCGGGTGCGAGGCAGAGCGCCGAGACATGAGGATGACCGGCGGCGGGGCATCTCCACCTCAAACAAAAATGGAGCGCGCGACTCCGCAAGCATGACTTCGTCAGTTGCCACCAAGCATAATCAACCCTGCTCTGACATTATTTGTTTGAATACGGCTGCTGGCAATTGCTCTTAACTCGATGCGAGCAAACTTCTCCATCAGATTCGATCTTCCCGATCAACTCGCACCCTCCTATAGTCAAGTATTGGCACGTTACTTATTTTTATAGCATTAATAATGCACAATTATACACTACTAATGTAGCCATTCGACGCAAAGCCGGCCACCTTCTACATATCTGTGAAAAGACCCTCCATAAATCCCTCTGGATCTGCATAAAATTCCCTCAAAATTCGAAAATGCTCAGTAGCCTTAAACGATCGCTCAAATATTCCATTGCACGACAACTCCAGTAAAGTTGCACCAGGATAAGCCATCAACAGAGGGGAATGGGTCGCAATGATAAGCTGGCTTTCCCCTCCCGATACAACTGTTTTCAATATGCGCAGAAATTCAATTTGTCGTGATGGAGAGAGTGCCGCTTCCGGTTCATCAAAAATAAATATCCCACCACCCCTCATCCTGTTATTAAATACCTCAAGGTAGGCTTCTCCATGAGAGCGCTCTGACAATGAGCGTCCTCCA
>CAIYCT010000287.1 GCA_903924765.1 uncultured Rhodospirillaceae bacterium
ATCGATCTCGGTGACGATCACTCGACAACCGGCGGAGCGCAGCGATTCAGCCGAGCCCTTGCCCACGTCGCCGAATCCGGCGACCACGGCGACCTTGCCGGCCATCATCACGTCGGTGGCGCGGCGGATGCCGTCCACCAGTGATTCGCGGCAACCATACTTGTTGTCGAACTTTGACTTGGTCACCGAATCGTTGACGTTGATGGCGGGCCACAGCAGCGTGCCCTTCTTTTCCATCTCGTACAGGCGGTGAACGCCGGTGGTGGTTTCCTCGGTCACGCCCTTGATGGCTGCGCCGTGCTTGGAATACCAGCCGGGCGAGGTTTGAAGCTTGGCCTTGATCGAGGCGTATAGAACTTCTTCTTCTTCACAGGTGGGGTTGTTCAGGACCGAAAGATCCTTTTCCGCCCGCATGCCCAAATGAATCAGCAAGGTGGCGTCGCCGCCGTCATCCAGAATCATGTTGGCGCTGCCGCCATCGGCCCAATCGAAGATGCGGTGGGTATAATCCCAGTAATCGACCAGGGACTCGCCCTTATAGGCAAAGACCGGGGTTCCGGCGGCGGCGATGGCCGCGGCGGCGTGATCCTGGGTCGAATAAATATTGCACGACGCCCAACGCACGTCGGCGCCCAGAGCCTTCAAGGTTTCGATCAAAACCGCCGTTTGAATGGTCATGTGCAACGAACCGGCAACCCGAGCGCCCTTCAAGGGCTGCTTGGGGCCATATTCCTTGCGCACCGACATCAAGCCAGGCATTTCGGTTTCGGCGATGACAATTTCCTTGCGGCCCCAATCGGCCAGGGAAATGTCGGCAACATGGTAATCGTGTGTGGGCATGACGAAAGTTCCTTCCAAAAGGTTGCGCGCATACTGATATAAAGATATGTTTATGTCAACATGAATTGTGATCGGGTCGATCCGAGTGTAACATGGGCTCCATGTTCAAGTTTCTAAAATCCTTGAAGCCGGCAGGCAAAAGCAAGCCCCCCGTGGCGCGGAAGATTTCTCCGTCCGCCAAGTCCAAGCCCATGGCTGCGACCAAGCCCGACTCTGGCTCCGAACCCAACAAGGAACTCCTGACAGCGGCAACCGATGACAGCCCCTCGATGCTTCAATTGATCCAGGAACGGCCCATGACGCCCGAGCGCGAGAAATTGATCGAAAAGGCTTTATCTGTTCATCGCGCCCAGCAAAACGTATTTTCCGACTTGGACGAATCGGCCCGTCAAAAATTGATGCTGATGTCCATGCTGATGTTGTTGAAAGAGGCCCGCAAACCGAAATGACCGTTTCCACCTTGACCAAAGGCGTACTGGCCGGCGAGCGCCGCGCATTGTCCAAAGCCATCACCTTGATTGAATCCACCCGCGACGATCACCGCATTCAAGCCGAAAAGATCGTCGATGCGCTGCTGCCCCATACCGGCAACACCATCCGCCTGGGGCTGACAGGCATTCCCGGCGTGGGCAAATCCACCTTGATCGAAAGCTTCGGCCTGTACTTGCTAGAACATGGGCATCGCCCGGCCATCTTGGCGGTCGATCCGTCCAGCCCGGTGACCGGCGGCTCGATCCTGGGCGACAAGACGCGGATGGAAATGCTGTCCCGCGACGCTCGCGCCTTTATCCGTCCCAGCCCATCGGGCGGCACCTTGGGCGGCGTGGCCAGACGCACCCGCGAGGCCATGCTACTCTGCGAGGCCGCTGGACATGACGTGATCTTGATCGAAACCGTTGGCGTCGGCCAAAGCGAGACCGCCGTTGCGGGCATGGTGGATTTGTTCTTGCTGCTGGTGGCTCCCGGCGCTGGCGATGAACTGCAAGGCATCAAGAAAGGCATCGTCGAATTGGCCGACATGGTGGTGGTGACCAAGGCCGACGGCGACTTGGCCGACGCCGCCCGACGCGCCGCCCGGGATTATTCCAACGCCCTTCATTTGATCGGCCGAGTGGATGAGAACGGCAACGTGCCGGTGGTCACCTGTTCCGCCACCTCCGGCTTCGGCATCGACGCAATGTGGCAGGGCGTCACCGAGCAAATCGCCGCCGCCAAAAGCGTCGGCACGTTCGCTCAAAGACGAGGGCGGCAAGCCAAGGCGTGGATGTGGGACGAAATCACAGAGACCCTGATTTCTGATTTTAAAAACGACCCGAACATTGCTAAAACCATTAAGGATTACGAGTCTTTGGTTGAAAATGGCAGAATGGCCCCGGGTGTTGCAGTGCAAAAATTGGTGGGAATTTTCAAACGTTAGGCCTAAGGTCCAATGTTTCCCGCATGGGCCAAAATGATTAAGGGAACTTATGCACAATGGGTGAGCAAATCGACGACACACTGGTCCTGAAGCGAGAGCTTCTTGGCCTGTTCGGACATCTGCAAAAGATTCGCCGCGAGTTGGCCGCCCTCAGCGACCCCACCGAGCCCGATCATTTCATGACCATGTCCGAGCAATTGGACGCCATCATCGACGCAACCGAAACCGCCACCAACACCATCATGGAAAATTGCGAAGGCATTTCCGCCCAAGTGGATGAGTGCCGCCCCAAGACCGACGATGCCGACGTGTTGGGCGCTTACGATGCGGTCAACGATAAGGTCAATAATATTTTCGAAGCCTGCGCCTTTCAGGACATTACCGGCCAGCGCGTCACCAAAGTGGTCAATTCGCTGAAATTCGTCGAAGCCCGCGTCAACGCCATCATCCTGGCCTGGGGTCAGGACGAACTGTCGCGCGTCGTCGACGAGTTCAAGGAAAAAGTCGCCGAGGACCCCGACAAGAAGCTGCTGCACGGCCCCCAACTTCCCGGCCAAGGCGTCGATCAAACGGAAGTGGATAAGATCTTGGCCCAAAACGAGATCGACAAGCTGTTCGGGTAAGTTTCAGTTTTTCCGTTCCGACCAAATGAAAAACGCCACCCCCGACATCACCAACACCGCCCCCGCCAACTCGGTCAGGGTCATGCGTTCCCCCAAAAACAGCGATGACAAACCGATGGTGGCAATGGGGCTGATCATGCCGATGGCCCCGTTGGCCTGGGCGGTAATGCGAGCCAAGGCGGCATTCAGCAAATAAGATGGAATGACCGTCGCGCCGATGGCCAGAAAGGCGGCATGGGGCAGGATGGTTGCAACCACGTCCAAATCCGACGCCGTATGACTGACGAAAAACCCGGCGAACGCGGCTAGGCTTGCCCCCAGCATGGCGATGGAGGTGAACAGCCTCGATCCGATTTGGGCGATTTGGACCTTGGCCAGCAACTGGTACAGGGCAAACGCCACCGCGCAGGCCAACACCAAACCCGCCCCCAGCATGGCGTTGCTGCTTTGCTCGGCGGGATGGTTCAAAAACACCAGCGCCAACCCGGCGTAGGAGGTCAGAAAAGACGGGATCAATCCCCGATGCAGCTTGCCGCCAAAGAATGCCCACCCCAGGATCACCACGAACAGCGGATACGTGAACAAGATCAGCCGTTCGAACGTCGCCGAGATATAAAACAAACCCAGAAAATCCGTATATGACGCCAGCCAATACCCGACGATTCCCACGCCCATGCTGGACAGAACCTGCCCCAGGGTCGGCCGCAGGGACTGGGACCACAAGGTCAACGCGCCGACCACCAGATAGATCGGGGCGGAACAGCCCATGCGCAGGGCCAGCAGCGTCTCGGCATCGACCGGCGCTTGGGCGTAGGCCATCTTGACCACCACCGCTTTGGATGAAAACAAAATGGCGCCCGCCACCGCCAGCGCATAGCCTAGAAAGGATTTTGGGAGCTTCATTTCCAGATCGGCTTGCCCGAACCCGGCAATCCGTATTCCGCCCACCGCCCGGTGACCCGATCAATGATGTCGTCGCTCATGCGGATTTTTTGGCCCCACTCGCGATTGGTTTCAGGCGGCATTTTATTGGTGGCGTCCAGACCCAGTTTGCCGCCCAATCCCGATTGCGGACTGGCGAAATCCAAATAATCAATGGGCGTGTTCTCGATGGTAACGATGTCGCGCACCGGGTCCATGCGGGTCGAAATCGCCCAGATCACATCCTTCCAATCGCGCGCGTCGATGTCGTCATCCACCACGATCACCACTTTGGTGTAGATGAATTGCTTCAGAAACGACCACACCCCCATCATGATCCGCTTGGCATGGCCGGGGTAAGCCTTCTTGATCGACACCACCGCCACCCGGTAGCTGCACCCCTCGGGCGGCAGCCAGAAATCGACGATTTCGGGAAATTGCCGCCGGATCAGGGGAATGAACACCTCGTTCAAGGCCTCGCCCAGTACGCTGGGTTCGTCGGGCGGGCGGCCAGTGAAAGTGGACATATAGATCGCGTCGGAGCGGTGGGTGATGGCGGTGGCCCGGAACACCGGGAATTGCTCAACCGAATTGTAATAGCCGGTATGGTCGCCATAGGGACCCTCGTCGCCATATTGGTCCAGCAACACCTCGCCCTCGATGACGATCTCGGCTTGCGCGGGCACCATCAGCGGTTGGGTCTTGCAGGCGACCAGATCCACTTTCTTGCCCCGCAACAATCCTGCGAATTGGTATTCGGACAAGGTTTCCGGTACCGGCGTGACTGCGGCGACGATGGTGGCCGGATCGGCGCCGATGACGATGGCGGCGGGCATGGGCTCGGGCTTGGTCTTGGCCCAACGGCGGAATTGCTGCGCGCCTCCCCGATGTTTCAGCCAGCGCATCAACGTGGTGTTGCGCCCCGTTACCTGCATGCGGTAGATGCCCAGATTGAAGCGGTCGCGACGGTCGTCCTTAGGTCTGGGGCCTTGGGTCACCACCAACGGCCACGTGATCAACGGCGCGGGCTCACCCGGCCAGCAGCCTTGAATGGGCAGCTGCGACAAATCCACCCGATCGCCGGTCAGCACTACCTGTTGGCACGGCGCGGATTTGACCACGTTGGGCGCCATGGACAGCACTGACTTGACCAGCGGCAGCATGTGGAAGGCTTCTTTTAGCCCCGATGGCGGCTCGGGCTGTTGCAGGAACGCCAAGGTCTCGCCCACCTGCCGCAACTCGTGCGGCTTGCGCCCGATGCCCGCCGCCACCCGGTCGACGGTACCGAACAGATTGACCAGCACCGGAAAGGCGTAAGGGGTGCCGTCTTCCTTGATGGGATTTTCAAACAAAACCGCCGGTCCTTGCTCGGCCAACAGCCGGGTTTGGATCTCGGTCATCTCCAGCGCGGGCGACACCTTGGCCGCCACCCGGATCAACCGTCCGGTCTGTTCCAGATGCGCGATGAAATCTCGGAGTGAATCGTAAGCCATTGGCAAGCAATACCCGCCTTGAACAATCCGTCAAGGGCGTTTAACGCATGTCTCATTGTTGCTAATTCCACACCTGCTTCTTGGCGTGGGCTTGTCCGAACACCAAGGCAGGACGAACCGGCTTGTTTTCCACCATGCGCGTCACACCGCCCGCACGGTCGCTTTTCATCTCTTCCCAATTGGTGTTGACGGCGGGAGCTTTGTTTTCGATGGCGACAAATTTGGTTTCCAGAGCGGTCGCCAAGGTAATGACTTGGAAAATCGGCCCGTCATTGACGCGTCCGATTTGCGCCGCCGCAACCGCCGCGTCCACGGCATCGACCTTGACCTCGCCGTCTGCATCGAGCACGTCTTGCGCCGCGACTTCGACCACCGCCAGATCAGGATGAAGCTCAGCCTTGACCAACTTGAAGCTGGCGCCCACCAAACGGCGGCCTAATTCGATGCTGGCGTCGCGGACGCATTGCTTGTTTCGGACCGGAGATGGGCGTTTGAAGGCGACCACGAAATAATCGCCGCAGGGGGTAACAATCGCCCCTTGGGCACACATCCGGGTTAATATGGTTTCCGCCAGAAACATCACCTTGGGCTTCAGCTGAAGCCAGTGGAAGCCTATGGCGGCGCTGTATTCGTTGAGGCTGACGATATAGATCGGAGTATCGGGGCCCAGATCGACCAAGTGCTTCAATTCCAAATCCGCCAGATGCCGGTATTCCACCGTGGGGCGCGGAACCGGAGCCGTCGGCGCTTGCTTGCGAAAGCGCGCCATTAACCCGCCGAACCATCCTGCTGAATTTAGTTTCGCCATAATCCGTGCTCCTTCATCGCTCACCCCTGCGTTGACAAGCAGATTAGCAAGCGATGACAGGGCCGACTGTGAACAGAGCCACAGAAGATGAGGAACTTATGGCCTATTCCCAATCCTCGACCCGCAATCCCGGCACGCGTTGAAATTCGCGCATGTTATGGGTGACCAGAATTAAATCGCGCGCCAGCGCCTGCCCGGCGATCAGCACATCCAACGGGCCGATGGGCGTCCCTGCCGCCGCCAGGCGGTCCCTCAGCTCGCCGGACTTTCGGGAATCTTCGGTGTCGAATTCCACCACCTCGAATCGAACCCCCTCGACCCGACGCATATTTTCCTCGGTCCGCTGGCTTTTATAGGCGCCATAAAACAATTCGTGCATGACGATGGCGGGAACGCCAAAATCCTGAGGGTGATGTTGATGCAGCCGCTCCAAGAACGCGGCATTGCCTTTCAGCAAACAAATGATGGCGTTGCTGTCGAGCAAGTATTTCACTTAAAGAAGTCCAAGTCCGGACGCTGTTGTTGATCCGGTTGCTCGTCAACCGCCTGGACGAAGTCTTCGGCCAGCGGCCCGGTTACGTCATCCAGCCAAGCCCAATCGTTGGCGATGGGGTCCAGAATAATGGACGCGCCGTGACGACGGATCCTGACTTCGTCGCCGTCGAAGCGAAACTCCTTGGGTAAACGAACGGCTTGTGAGCGCCCCGACCAGAAGACCTTTGCATTACCCATGCTCAACACTCCGCCGGTTGATATACAGCATAAATATATCTCATCCAGCCACTCCCATCAAGGCGAATTGTTAACAGCCGCCCCCCTTCCCCTTCCGCCTCGCTCACGATATGGTGGCGGCCATGATCGAAACAGCGCCCACACCGTACCGCGTTCTGGCCCGCAAATACCGGCCCACCGACTTTTCCAGCCTGATCGGGCAGGACGCCTTGGTGCGCACATTGACCAACGCCTTCGCCTCGGGGCGGCTGGCGCACGCTTTCGTGCTGACCGGGGTGCGCGGCGTGGGCAAGACCACCACCGCCCGCATCATCGCTCGGGCACTCAATTGCATTGGCCCCGACGGAACTGGCGGACCGACCATCGCGCCGTGCGGCCAATGCCCCCATTGCCGCGACATTGCCGAGGACCGTCATGTGGACGTGATGGAGATGGACGCCGCCAGCCGCACCGGCATCAACGACATCCGCGAGATCATCGACGGCGTCCGCTATCGTCCGGTCTCGGCGCGGTTCAAAGTCTATATCATCGACGAAGTGCACATGTTGTCTAACCAGGCCTTCAACGCCCTGTTGAAGACGCTGGAAGAACCGCCCGAACACGTAAAATTCATCTTCGCCACCACCGGACTGCGTAAGATCCCGGTTACCGTTTTGTCGCGCTGTCAGCGTTTTGATCTGCGCCGAGTCGAAGCCGACGTGCTGTCCGCCCATTTCGACCGCATCGCCAAGGCCGAGAATGCCAGCGTCGATGCGGGCGCGCTGGCCTTGATCGCGCGGGCCGCCGACGGCTCGGTGCGCGACGGATTGTCCATTCTGGACCAGGCCATCAGCCATGGCAGCGGCGCCGTTACCGAAGCCCAGATGCGCGACATGCTGGGACTGGCCGACCGAGCCCGTATCTTCGATCTGTTCGAGGCGGTGATGGCTGGCGACGTGGCAACCGCCTTGGACCAATTGGGACAGCAATATCGCCTGGGCGCCGACCCGGCGGTGGTGATTCAGGACGTGCTGGAGCTGACCCATTGGCTGACCCGGCTTAAGTTGACTCCCGACGCCGCCCAATCCTTCGCCATCCCCGAGGCCGAACGGGTCCGGGGCGGCGACATGGCGCAAAAGCTGTCCATGCCCCATCTGTCACGGACATGGCAGATGCTGTTGAAGGGCTTGAATGAAATCCGCTTGGCCCCCAATCCGCTGCAAGCTGCCGAGATGCTGCTGGTGCGGCTGGCTTATGTGGCTGACTTGCCCACTCCCGCCGAAGCCATCGAACAGGCCAAGAATTCTACGCCAACAGGTCCGGGGGGACGCGCCGCCTCACCCGCCATGCCGCCGTCTATGTCCTTTCACCCGGTTGCCTCGGTCGATGGATCTCGGGCGTTGGCGATGGATGCCAGGCCCATGGCTCAACTGCCGCCCATGCCGCAAACCTTCGCCGAAGTGGTGGCCTTGGCCCAGGAAAAGCGCGAGGGCATTTTGGCCGCCCATCTGCGCCGGGAAGTGCGCCTGGTCCGCTTCGAAGTGGGTCGCATCGAATGCCGCATCCCCGAGGACCGGCATTACGCCAGCCTGCCGCAACACTTGACCAAATGCCTGTCCGAATGGACCGGAAGACGCTGGACGGTGACGCTGAACACCACCGATCCGGCCCAACCGACCCTGGCCGAACAAGAAGCCCAAGCCGACCAATTGCGGCGCGACGACGCCGCCAATCATCCGTTGGTGCAAGCGGTTCTGTCGAGCTTTCCCGGTGCGATTATCGGTGCGGTACGCGAAACCGCCACCGAGGCCACCCTTGATCTTGGGGCCGACCCAGCCTCGGATTTAACCTATGATGCCGATCCCGACCTCGAACAGTTTGTAGGAGACGACGACCTATGAAAAACCTAGGCAACATGATGAAGCAGGCGCAGCAGATGCAGGCCAAAATGGCCGAGATGCAAGCCAAAATGGCGGAAATGGAAGTTACGGGCATTTCCGGCGGCGGCGTCATTCAAACCACCCTCAACGGCAAATTCGAATTGAAGAGACTGAAGATCGATCCGTCGGTGGTCGATCCCGCCGAGGTCGAAGTGCTGGAAGATTTGATCCTAGCCGCCTTCAACGACGCTAAGACCAAGGCCGAAACCCTGGTGCAAGATGAAATGGCCAAACTGACCGGCGGCATGAATTTGCCCGCCGGGTTCAAGCTGCCGTTTTAATCCCCATGGCCGGAGCGGAAATCGAAGCCCTGATCCAGCTGCTGGCACGGCTGCCGGGGCTTGGGCCGCGCTCGGCCAGACGAGCGGCATTGCATCTGCTCGACAAGCGCGAAACCCTGATGTCGCCCTTAGCCCAGGCTCTGTCCACCGCCGCCACATCCATCAAGGCCTGTACGGTGTGCGGCAATTTCGACACAGTCGAGCCTTGCGCCATTTGCCAGGATCGCGCCCGTGACGATAGCATTTTGTGCATCGTTTCCGACGTGGCCTCGTTGTGGGCCTTGGAGCGCGCTCAAGGATACCGGGGGCGCTACCATGTGCTGGGCGGATTGCTGTCAGCCTTGGATGGGATCGGCCCGGCCGATTTGGGCGTGGACGATTTGGTGTCGCGGGTCCAGGCCGGAGCGATCCGCGAAGTGATCCTGGCCACCCCCGCCACCGTGGACGGACAAACCACCGCCCACTACATCGCCGACCGATTGAGCGGCTTGGACGTTTCGGTCTCGGGGCTGGCCCATGGCGTGCCGGTGGGCGGCGAACTGGATTACCTGGATGACGGAACCATCAATGCCGCCCTCAAAGCTCGCCGAGGCTTGTAACGCGTCACAAGCGCCGATTGTATGGTCATAATTGCGCCGTTTTGATAAAATACCGTCTTTAATATGTTTTTTATCGAGAATATAGACTTCAATGACTCCTGACCCGCTGACTTCCTGGCATAAACTAGACACCCTGGCTAGCAAGCAGCGGCCGGTGCTCATGCGCGATCTGTTCGCCGCCGAGCCTGACCGCTTCCAACGCTTCCACGAGCGGGAAGGCGATCTGCTGCTGGATTATTCCAAAAACCGCGTCACAGGGGAAACCATCGATCTGTTGATCGAACTGGCCAAGGAGGCCGGACTGGAAGAAAGCCGCGACCGCATGTTCGCGGGCGACAAGATTAATGCGACCGAAAGAAGGGCTGTGCTGCACACCGCGCTGCGCGCCGCGCCCGATCAGGAAGTGATGGTGGAAGGCGAGAATGTCATTCCCCGGATCATGGCGGTTCGCGAGCGGATGCGGCTTTTTTCCGACTGCGTGCGCAGCGGCCATTGGACCGGAGCCACCGGGAAACCCATGCGCGACGTGGTCAATATCGGCATCGGCGGTTCGGATCTGGGTCCGGCCATGGTGGTCGAAGCGTTGACGCCCTTCCACCACGACCGCCTAAAGTTTCATTTCGTTTCCAATGTGGACGGCAGCGCCATTCACGAAACCCTGGCCGGTTTGGACCCCGCCACCACCTTGTTCATCGTGGCGTCCAAGACCTTCACCACTCAAGAAACCATCGCCAACGCCACCACGGCGCGGGGCTGGCTGGTCGAGGCCTTGGGCGCGCCAGCGGTGGCCAAGCATTTCGTCGCCCTGTCCACCAACGGCGCCAAGGTTCGTGAATTCGGCATCGATCCCGCCCATATGTTCGAATTTTGGGATTGGGTGGGAGGACGGTTTTCGCTGTGGTCGGCCATTGGGCTGTCCATCGCCGTCGCCATCGGATTCGACCGGTTCGAACAGCTGTTGGCCGGGGCGCGGCGCATGGACGAGCATTTCAGGACTCGTTCCCTTGATCGCAATCTGCCGGTGATCCTGGCCCTGATCGGCATCTGGAATGCCAACTTCCTGGGGGCTGGCGCAGTGGCGATCCTGCCCTACGACCAGCATCTGCGCAAACTGCCCGCCTATCTGCAACAGCTGGACATGGAATCCAACGGCAAAAGCGTCCGTCTGGACGGCTCCGCGACAACGTGTGCGACAGGACCGGTGCTGTTTGGCGATGCGGGCACCAACGGCCAGCACGCCTTTTACCAAATGATCCACCAAGGCACGCAGATGATTCCGTGTGACTTTCTGCTGGCGGCGCAAGGCTTGGGACCGTTGGACAATCACCATCTGATGCTGTTGGCCAACGCCTTGGCCCAACCGGAAGCGTTGATGAGGGGCAAAACCCTGGACGAATCTCAGGCCGAATTGCTGGCGGACGGGTTAAGCCCCGACGAGGCCGAACGCTTGGCCCCCCATCGGGTCTTTCCTGGCAATCGCCCCACCAACACCCTGCTTTACAAATGCTTGGACCCACACACTTTGGGCATGATTTTGGCCTTGTACGAACACAAGATTTTCGTGCAAGGACTTATTTGGGGCATCGATAGCTTCGATCAATGGGGGGTGGAGTTGGGCAAGATTTTGGCCAAGGCCATCCTGCCCGAACTGACCGCACCCGGCCCCACTACCGATCACGATGGCTCCACCAACGCCCTGATTGCTGAAATCAAGCAGCTGCGAAACTAAACCCCCGGCATGGACTGAAATTTTGGCAAGGCCTTGACTCGTTCGATCCAAGCCTGAATGTGAGGATAGGGATCGAGGGAGATGCCTCCTTCGTGCGACAGCGCCACATAGGGAAACACCGCGCAATCGGCTATGGTCGGACGGTCGACGGCCAGCCATTGATGAGTGGACAAATGCCGGTCGATCAGGGGCAAGATGCGGTCCGTCCGCGCCAGCGTCTGGGCCTTGTCGATGGCAAAACCGAACTTATCCACCAACCGCGCCGCGCACGGCCCGTTCTGAATCTCGTTGGCCGAGGTGGACAGCCATTGCGTCACCTGAGCAAGGCCCGCCGGATCTTTCGGCAACCACTCTTCGCCCGCATAGCGCGAGCCCAGATAGACCAGGATCGCTTGGGAATCACGCAAAGTCACAGGACCATCCTGCAAAATCGGAAGCTCGCCCCAAGGATTAAGGTCGATCAAGGGCGATCGCTTGTGCTCGCCCGCCATAAAATCCACCGGCGCCAACTCCAGCGAAATCCCCGCCAAAGCCGCGAACAGGCGCACTTTGTAACAATTTCCCGATAATTCCAGATTATACAGCTTCATGATGCCCTCCTTCGGGTTAATGGATCTCCGCCATACGCGGAATCCGTTTCGAGCAATTGGCGAAAGCTTGAACCACAGCCACATGGATGTAACCCTGAGCTGTCGGCCAAAGGTGTTGGTAAAGAGTTTTGTCCAGGATCAACCGGGCTCCGCCATTGACCCGGTAGCGCGCCCCGGCTGAAAAATCGATGAACAGCAAACCCACCTGGGGATTGTCCAAAATATTGCCCAGCGAATTATACAAATTGTTGCCGCTAAAATCGGGAAACACCAATTCCCGGTCACTCAGCGCCACCACGGCGGATTCGTCATCGCCGTCGCTGCCTCTGAAACTGCAATCGCACGTGCCGAGGCGGTTGGACGTGGCCAGGAAGAAAAATCGTTGTGCCTGGATGAACGCCATTGCCCCGGGGGACAAATAATCGTGAATGGCCCTGGCCATTTTTTGTCCCCGCTCTTCGACGCCGAACAGACGTTGCGCTTGAATTTCGCCGTCATGCAGAATGCCCGCTCCGTGATCCATCTTAAGCCTGTCCTTGTTGAACTGCTGCCATCATGATCGCTGCGATGACCGCAATAAATAGATCAATAAGTAGTTTACTCCTGCATATATCGGCGTAATGATCTCGCCATGGACAAGTTTCGCGCCGTCGCATTGTTTCTCCGCGTGGTCGAGTTGGGCAGCCTGACCGCCGCCGCCAATTCCATGGGCGTGTCGCTGACCGCGGTGGTGCGGTCCCTGGCCAATTTGGAAAGCCATTTGAATGCGCGACTGCTCAACCGCACCACCCGCCGCATCGCTTTGACCGAGGAGGGACGCGACTATTACGAACGCTGCCAAAAGATCATGGCCGATATGGAGGATGCGGAAGCGTCATTGTCGCTGAAGGATCGCCGCCCATCGGGCATGATCCGCATCACCGCGCCGGTTTTGTTCGGTCGCTTGCATGTGGCGCCGGTAACATCCGAATTCCTGTCGGAACACAATTCCATGCGGGCGGAATTATTGTTGGTGGACCGGGTGGTCGATTTGTTGGAAGAGGGGATGGACGTCGCCATCCGCATCGGAGCGCTGGCGGACTCGTCCCTGATGTCGATCCATCTGGGCGAAACGCGGCGAGCGGTATGCGCCAGCCCCGCCTATCTTGACCGCTTCGGCCTGCCGCAAACGCCGTCCGATCTGGCGAATCACCGTTGCATCGGTTTCACCGGCCTATCGCCGTCCCCTGATTGGTGGAGCTTCAATCAGGGCGGCAAGATCAAGCGAGTCGCCGTTTCCCCCATTCTCCTCACCAATCAGGTGGATTCGGCGCGCGATGCCTGCATTGGCGGCATGGGATTGGGGATATTTCTGGATTATCAGATCAAGGAGGCTTTGGCTCAGGGATCCTTGGTGCGGGTCTTGCCCGCTTACGAGCGTCCACCCGCGCCTATCACCTTATTGTATTCCAGCGCTCGCTTGTTGTCGCCGCGCGTTCGATTTTTCCTGGATTGGGCGGCGCCGCGAATAAGAACCCGATTGGCCCCACCCCCTTGATCCGCCTTATTTCGGCATCCACATGATGGTGGACTTGTTGTCACCCTGACTGCACAATTCCGCTAATTTTCCCGCTGACAAGCGCGGCAGGAACACACCGTTGACGGTGATTTGGCCTTCCCGAGCCAATGCCCACGACGTTTCCACGCACGGCTTGTTGGGAATGTTGGTGACTGTGATCACCCGTTTGCCGTTGTCTTCCTGGGTGAAGATTTTGCCTCCAAAGGAATTCATCCCTTCGACCCATCCCTCGGATGCCGATTTCATTTGCGCGACCAAAGGGGCCGAGGCGGGACTACCCTGGTCCGAGCTTTCCTCGGACAGACGACTCCAAACGATGATGCCAGCCATGGCGGCGGTGACTGGAATCACCACCAGCATCCACCGCCGCTCCCACCAGCTTTTATGCAGCGCATGCGGTTTGACGTGGGGGGGGTGAAGGGCGTGGGGGGCGTGGTGACCAGCGTGAATACCGGACGCTTCCGGCGCATGCGAAGGAGCGTGTTGCGCGGGATGATGATGCGGGTCATCATGCGAAGGATTCGTGGTCATTGTAAGCTCCTTGGACGATTCTGCAACTATACGCACAATCCAGGTAAAGGGAGCGTAAAGACCCGCGCTCCAGGTCGTTTGGAATAAGGTCTCGTCTTTTGTCAGAGGTATCGTCCCCCATGGCGTTGCGTGTGCTGCCCCCCACTTTGGTCAATCAGATCGCCGCCGGCGAGGTGGTCGAACGCCCCGCCTCGGTGGTCAAGGAATTGGTGGAAAACGCCGTCGATTCCGGCGCGTCGCGGGTGGAAATCGCCCTGGTAGAAAGCGGCCAAGCATTGATCGCGGTGACCGACGATGGCAGCGGCATGAGCGCCGACGATCTGAGTTTGGCGGTGGAACGCCACGTAACCTCCAAGCTCGCTGGCGATGATCTGCTCGACATCCGCCATCTGGGCTTTCGCGGCGAGGCGCTGCCCTCGATCGGATCGGTGTCGCGACTTAGTTTGACCTCGCGACAAAAGAGTGGCGAGGCATGGACGCTGTCGGTGGAAGGCGGCGTTAAAAGCCAGCAGCGCCCAGCCGCCCACGCCCCCGGCACCCGCGTCGAGGTCCGCGATCTGTTCTACGCCACTCCGGCGCGACTGAAATTCCTCAAATCCCCACGCGCCGAATTGTCCGCCATCATCGATATGGTCGAGCGTCTGGCCATGGCCCATCCCGCCGTAGGGTTTCATCTGAGCGACGGCAACCGCTCGATCCTGCGACTGGCCCCGGAAACCGGCGATCTTCAGCAACAGCGCCTGAGTCGATTGGGGGCTGTGCTGGGCCGAGACTTTCGCGACAACGCCGTTCCCCTGGACGCCGAGCGAGAAGAGGTTCAACTGGGCGGCTGGGCGGGCTTGCCCACCTACAATCGCGGCAATGCCGCTCAGCAATATTTGTTCGTCAACGGACGGCCGGTCAAAGACCGCTTGCTGCTGGGAGCCTTGAAGGGGGCCTATCAGGACGTGCTGGCCCATGACCGTTATCCGGTGGCGGCTTTGTTCTTGGACCTTCCCGGCGCCAGCGTCGACGTCAACGTCCATCCCGCCAAGGCCGAAGTCCGTTTCCGCGACGCAGGGCTGGTGCGCGGCCTGCTGGTCAGCGGCATCCGCCACGCCTTGGCCCAAGCCGGTCATCGCACCGCTGTGACGGAGTCCTCGGCGGGACCGATCTTTCAAGCCTCTCCCTTCCGCCCCTCGGGAGTCTATCGTCCCTCGGCGGAGGCAATCAAATCGGCCCTGTCGGCGCAAGCTCCCTATGGTTTGTCCGAGCACATTCCCGGCCTGAGCCTGCCGCCCGCCGCCCCCATTCGGCAAGAAGACGAAGAAGCGACTCAAGACGCCGTTCAATATCCGCTGGGTGCCGCCCGCGCCCAGATCAAGGACACCTATATCGTCGCCGAAACCCCGGATGGGTTGATCCTGGTGGATCAGCACGCTGCTCACGAACGGTTGGTGATGGAGCGCATGAAGGCCGCCCTGGACGAACGCGGCGTTCAGAGCCAAGCCTTGTTGTTGCCGGAAGTAGTGGATCTGGGCGAATCCCGCGCCGCTCTTTTGGCCGATCATCTGGACGATTTGGCCAAAGTGGGATTGGTGATCGAACCGTTCGGCCCCGGCGCGGTGGCTGTGCGCGAAACCCCCGCTTTGTTGGGCAAGGCCGATGTCCAATCCCTGGTCCGCGCATTGGCCGATGATATCGCCCAATGGGGCCAGTCTTTTGAGCTGACCCAACGGCTGGGCGACATCGTCGCCACCATGGCCTGTCATTCCTCGGTCCGAGCCGGACGCAAGCTGTCCATCGAGGAAATGAACGCCCTGTTGCGGCAGATGGAAGCGACGCCGCTTTCCGGCCAATGCAACCATGGCCGCCCCACCCATGTGGGAATTTCCTGGGCCGACGTGGAAAAACTTTTTTCCCGAAGATAAACTTCTCTTTAACCACAAAATGCGATCTTGATTACCAGCACAATCTATATATTGTGTCGCGCTTGCAGTGCAGCATGAGGTTTGAAAATGCGTTTGGTCTTGGCATATCTGGTCAGCATCGCCATGGGAGCCACACTTCTTTGGTTGGCGGCGGGAAAGGCCGAGGCGGTTGCGCCATCGCCGGAAACCGGTGCCGACATCGCATCGCGTTGGTGCGCCGATTGCCACGTGGTTTCCTCGTCTGGAGCCGGAATCGAGCGTGCGCCCAGTTTCCCTTCTTTGTCCACCACCCGGTCGCCCGATCAAATCAGCGCCGCGCTCAAAGTTCACGCCCAGCCGATGCGGGGCTTCACCCTGTCATCACGCGAGATGCAGGACGTCACCGCCTATATTTCATCCCTGAAAGAGGAGCAGGCTCAGTAGCCTTACAGTCTTGTAGACTGCCGAAGCTTCAGCGAGTTCCATCTGTCAGCGCGTTCCAGGCCGCAAGAGAATCCATATAATCTCTCCAGTGTGCGATTTTCCGATGTTCAATCCTTATGATTGAAGCAAAGCGATTGTTATACGTCACACCTGACGCGAGGATAGTCCCATGGACTTCATACTCGATCACAACAACACGACCATCATCCGTCTTGTGAGCGATCAGCTTATCCACAGCCTGGATCTTAATAACTTCGCCGTAACCGGCGAACCCTGCCATTAGATCGGCCCGTCCCTGGACAATGCGAGGCCAACCAGGAAAATCGTAGAGAACCTCGAAGATCACATCATCAGCGATGATATCGAAAAAGTGCTCGCCATCGACCAAATCGCCAAGCGCCCCACGGACGAGGTCGAAGTAAGGACGACTCCCCTCATAGGCTGCGTATTCTGAACTGGGCATTATGGTTTCTCCACGCGGTTCGGATGGTTCTGACGAACGCAAAATGCCTTATAAATTGGAAGGCTATATCTAGGAAGCAAGCTGGTTTCGAAGCTTAGTATCTAATACCCGCACAGCGTATAGGGGCCGGTATCCATGTGGATATGGTCCCAATGCAGCTTGTCGTGATTGGGCGTCAGCACCACGTTGAAGGAGCGGCACGCCTCGCGGGCCAATTGGTGCAAAAACAATCCTTGCGCCCCGGCGCTGTGCCAATTTTCCCGCACGCTGATGAGCCGGCCGTCCGCCAGTTCCACGCCAGCAAAGTCGATGGCGCGGCCCATGGCGTGCTCGGACAAGCGGCCGGCCTTACTGCCGCCCACTTGTTTGTTGGACGCTTCAGTCCGACGGGTGCGGCAATCATAGGTACCCATGTGGTCGATGCGGATAACCGGCTGATTGAAATATTTTCTCGCCAGAGGCTGAATCACGTCATCGACGAACCGGGTCAAGGTCCTGGCGGTGTCGCACCCCAGCACGCCCGGATGATTGAGGGGAACAGGCCCGGCAGACAGACGCACAGGATTGGCGATGCTGCATTGACCCTCGCCGAACGTGTCGATGGCTTGGAAACTGGCATGGGCCTGAGTCAAATCGGCGCGGCAAGCGGTGTCGGGATCGACGATGACCGGCGGCGGTGGCGGCGGAACATAAGCGGCTTGCCGTACCGGCACGGTTCCACACGCTGCCGTCAGCAGCCCGCCCGCGCAAACCAGGACGATTCCCAAATTCCGCACAACATCCCCCACCCCGATGACCAGTCGAGCCATTGTGCCATTGACGCGGTTAACGCCGATTTAATCTTTTGTATGAGCTTTGTCCCATTCGGCGGTTTCGAAGGCGATGTAGGCATTGATCATGCCGCGATAGAGCGCCTCGATCAGCGACTGATTTCCGCCATGGTCGGCGGCGAGTAATAGGGCTTTGGCGACCACGTCCTCGATGCGGGCGGGATCGACCACTTGATCTTTGCGCGGTTTCAATTGTCCAGCGCGAGCAACGAATCCGGCGCGTTCCACAAGCAACGGCACGATCTGGCGATCAAGGGCGTCGATACCCTGGCGCACGTCCGCCAGAGTGTTGCAATCCTTAGGCGTCAATAGGCGTACTCCTCGAACACCGGGTCGACTTTACCGTTCCAATCGCCATAGAACGACTGCAGCATGTCGTCGGCGGCATTTTGACCGCTTTCGGCGATAACCCAAAGGGATTTCAGGAACACCCGTTCATCCACGCCGCTGCGATTCAAGCGATGGCGTTTGGCCAAACCAGCATCGGCCAGCGCCATCACCCGTAGCGCCAAATCTTGAACCGTTTCGCTCCTGAATTTAGCCTTCAAGCCCAGATGGGCGACATCGCGACGCAATGCCTCGCGTTCCTCCAAGGTCCAATCCTTGACCATCTCCCAAGCGGCGTCCAGCACCTCCTGTTCGTATAGCAGGCCAACCCAGAAGGCGGGCAGACCACACAGCGACCGCCACGGGCCGCCATCGGCCCCGCGCATTTCCAGATAGCGCTTCAGCCGCACTTCCGGGAAAGCGGTGGTCAAATGATCCATCCAATCACCCATGGTGGCGATTTCACCCGGCAGAATGGGCAGCTTTCCGGCGATAAAATCTCGGAAACTCAAGCCCGACGCATCCAGATAGCGGCCCTCGCGATAAACGAAGTACATGGGAACGTCCAACATCCAATCCACATAACGTTCAAAGCTCATGCTTTGGTCGAAAGCGAACGGCAACGTGCCGGTGCGGTCACGATCGACATCGGACCACACATCGGCGCGGGTCGAGATGAAACCGGAGGGTTTTCCGTCCTTGAACGGCGAGCTGGCGAACAAGGCGGTGGCCACCGGCTGCAAGGCCAGCGACACCCGCAACTTCTTGATCATGTCCGCTTCGGAACTGAAATCCAAATTCACCTGTACGGTACAGGTGCGGTACATCATGTCCAGACCCTTGCCGCCCTTCTTGGGCATGTACTCGTTCATGATCTTGTAGCGGCCCTTAGGCATTTTGGGGACATCGTCCAGCCCCCATTTGGGCTGGAACCCCACACCCAGAAAGCCGATTTCCTGATCCTCGACCACGTCCTTGACCTGACGCAGGTGGGTGTGAACCTCGAAGCAGGTGTCGTGAATGCTTTCCAACGGCGCGCCCGACAGTTCCAATTGTCCGCCGGGTTCCAAGGTGATGCTGGCGCCGTTATCGTCCACCAAGGCGATCAAATTGCCGTTCTCTTCCACCGGGGTCCAGCACAGATCGGCCAACCCCATCAGGACCGAACGAATGCTGCGTTCCCCCTCGTAGGGAATCGGGCGCAAGGTTATTTGGTCGAACACGAACTTTTCATGTTCGGTGCCAATCCGCCAAGCTTCCTTGGGTTTGCATCCCTGTTCGAGATACTCGACCAGTTGCCGCTTGGACAAGATGGGTTCGTCGCTGGGTTTGGCTGGCGCCGACATGCATTCACCTTCAAACTATGAAAACCGACTTCCCACCGGAAGCGCGAAACCACGCACCAATTCATCCGCCAACATCGGCGCTTTTCCCGCCCGCTGCACTTTGGTCAACGCCAACGCGCCAACGCCACAGGCAACAACCAGCGGCGTATCCACCACCAATCCCGGCGAACCGGAACCATCAATGGCGCAAGCCTCCAAAATCTTGAATCGCTCACCGCCCAATTCGCACCATACACCGGGCCACGGATTTAAGGCGCGAATTTTTCGGTGCAAGTCTTGCGCAGACTGTGTCCAATCCAGCCGCCCTTCGTCCTTGTCCAGTTTGGCTGCGTAGGTGATGCCGTCTTCGGGCTGAATGCTTTCAGCAAGGGCTCCCGCATTCAAACGCTCCAGCACCGGCGCGATCATCGCCGCGCCCAAGTCCGACAGTTGATCGTGCAAGGCGGCGGCAGTGGTGTCAGAGGTGATGGGAACCACTTGCTTGTCCAGCATGGGACCGGCATCCAATTTGGGTTCGACCCGCATGATGGTGACGCCGGTCTCGGCATCGCCCGCCAGGATGGCGCGTTGAATGGGAGCCGCGCCGCGCCAGCGCGGCAGCAGCGAGGCGTGAATGTTCAGCGTGCCCAAACGGGGGGCATCGATCACCGCCTTGGGCAGGATCAAGCCATAGGCCACCACCACCGCCGCATCGGCGTTCAAGGCGGCAAACGCATCCTGCTCGTCTTGGCCTTTCAGGCTGACCGGCGTGCGTACTTGGATGCCCAGTGATTGGGCCAAAGCGTGGACCGGTGACAGGTGAACGTGATGGCCGCGTCCCGAGGGCCGGGGCGGTTGAGAATAGACACACAGGATCTGGTGACCAGCGGCTACCAGCGCCTTTAAGGCGGGAACGGCGAAGTCGGGCGTCCCCATGAATACAAGGCGCAGGCGTGCCGTCACTTATCCGCCGCCGCTTCTTTTTTCTGCTTGAGCAATTTGCGCAAGATCATGTTGCGCTTGAGCGAGGTCAGATGATCAATGAACAACACGCCATCCAGGTGGTCCAGTTCATGCTGAATAACCGTGGCCAGCAAACCGTCGGTTTCGATCTCGACGGTGTTGTTGTCGCGGTCTAGGAACGAGACCTTGACCGCCTTGGGCCGCGTGACCTCGGCATAATGTTCAGGCACGCTCAGACAACCTTCCTCGTAAATGTTGTCCTCGTCCGAGACCCACAGAATTTCGGGATTGGCCAGATAGAGCGGTTGGCGATTTTCCTCGGATCGGCCGATATCGATCACCACCACTCGCTCGCTCAGTCCGATCTGCGGCGCGGCCAACCCGATGCCGGGGGCCAGATACATGGTTTCCAACATATCGTCCATCAGCTGACGGACGCGGTCATCCACGGCGGCGACCTTGACCGCTTTCTTTTTCAGAACGGGGTCGGGAGCGGTAACAATGGGCAAAACAGTCATGATAGATCCAAATGGGCCGACGGGAGGGACTTCTCCCTCCCATCTATAAGGCCTTTAATCGTCGCGGCGAACCCCGAAGAATTGCAGCAACATCAAGAACAAGTTGACGAAATCCATGTACAGCACCAAAGCGCCGATCACGGATTTCTTGGCGGCAACCTCGGAGCCGTCGCCGTCCCAGTACATTTCCTTGATCTGCTGCGTGTCCCATGCGGTCAGACCGGCGAACACCAACACGCCCACCGCCGAGATCACGAACGCCATGGCGCTGCTTTGCAGGAACATGTTGACCAGACCGGCGATGATCAGCCCCCACAACCCCATGATCAGGAACGAGCCGAACGCCGACAAATCCTTTTTCGTGGTGTAGCCGTACAAGCTGAGCCCGCCGAACGACGCGGCGGTGATGAAGAACACCCGCGCCACGCTCTCGCCCGTATAGACCAGGAAGATCGAGGACAGCGACGCGCCCATCAATGCGGAATAGACCCAGAACAGCGTCCGGGCGGTGGACGCCTCCATGGCGTGCAGACGCGCGCCCAGGAAGAATACCAAGCCCAACGGAGCCAGCATGACCACCCATTTCAGCGGCGTGCCGAAAATGGCGGCCATGGCTTCGGGCGACGACGACAGCATCACCGCGACGATGCCCGTCAGCACCAGACCGGACGCCATGTAATTGTAAACGCCCAGCATGTACTGGCGCAAACCGACATCAACCTCATGGGCAACGGCTTGAGACCGGGCCCCAATCTGCGATCGAGTTTCAAATGCCATGAAAGGCTCCTTTTCAGCCGCCTGTGAAAGCGGCCCTTAAAATATGGGCGAAACTCTGGAAGAATCAAGTTAACCTATTTCGAGATTTGATTTAGAAGACTTTTTCATTGGATAAGTTTTGATGGCGAAGCGCTTGCAGCATCATTTTACCGTATCCTACGGATCGGCCCCCCATTGGGGAGCAGCGGCGAAATTGTGCCTGGACGGTCTGGGGCCCTATCGCGGCAAGGGCGCCAATGTGGGGTTTCTGTACGCCACCGAAGCCTTCGCCGACGATCTGAGCAGCATCTTGACCTTCCTGCGCGAAACCACGCCGGTGGAGACCTGGGTGGGCGGCATCGTTCCGGGCTTGTGCGCCCAATCCACCGAACACCGCAACACTGGGGCCATCGGCATCATGGTGGGGGCCTTGCCCGCAGGATCGTTCCGCCCGTTCCTGGCCACGGATATTCCCAAATGTCTGATCGGCGATGAACGCGCCGCCATCATCCATGGTGACCCCCGCCATCCCTTGATCCTCTCCTTGTGCCAAAATCTCCGCGTCAGTTTGATGCGGTCAGTGGGCGGTCTGGTCTCGACCCTCGGTCCCGAGTATCAAGTGGCGGGATCGGTAACCATGGGCGGAGCGTCGGGTTTGCTGCTGGGACAAGGCGTGGATCTGGTGGTTGGCCTAACCCAAGGATGCAGTCCCATCGGACCGATCCATCACGTCACCCGTTCGATCCATAACGTCGTCATGGAATTGGACGGATTGCCGCCGCTCGACATCATCAAGGCCGAAGCCGGCGACCTGATCGCCCGCGATTTGCGCCGCGCCTCGGGCTATATTCATTTGGGCGTGTTGGATGGCGTGACCTATTCCGTCCGAAGCTTGGTCGGCATCGATCAAGCCCATGGCTATTTGGCGGTGACCAGCGAGATCGAAGAAGGCCAACGGGTGATGTTCGTCCGCCGCGACGCCAATACCGCCCAGACCGATTTATCCGAAATGCTGGACCGGGTTAAGACCGAATTGAATGGCCGTTCGCCATTGGGCGCGCTGTATTTTTCCTGCATCGCCCGCGGCGTTCACATGTTTGGCGAGGAAGGGGTGGAAATGGCCCAAATCCGCGCCGCTCTCGATAATATCCCCCTGCTGGGATTCTTCGCTAACGGCGAAATTGCCGACGGCCAAATATACGCCTATACTGGCATCTTGACTATATTGGTGCCAACATGATGCGCGTGTTCGCAGGCCTTGGGCTGCCTTCCGCCATCGCCTCGACCCTGTCCAAGATCGAAGGCGGCTTGCCCGGCGCGCGCTGGATCAGCCCCGACAATTACCACATCACCTTGACTTTCATTGGCGAAGTGCCCGAGAGCAAAGCGGTGGAGCTCAACGAGTCCCTCAGCAAGATCGTCCTGCCCGGCTTCGACATTCAGATCGAGGGCCTAGGCACCTTCGGTCACGCCAAACCCCACACCTTATGGGCGGGCGTTTCGGTCACGCCCGACCTGACCCGGTTACAGGCCAAAACCACCCAGGCGGCACGCGATTTGGGGCTGGATATTGAAAAACGCAAATTCTTGCCGCACGTCACCTTGGCCCGCCTGCACGACGCGCCGCTCGACCGCTTGAACGCCTTCATCAGCGGCAACAATCCATTCCATGCCGGAAGCTTTCGCTTGCTGACATTTACCTTGTTCGAAAGCACCCTGACCAAGGATGGCGCTAACTACAGCCGGTTGATGGATTACCCGCTAATCTAACGGACCCCGGATTAACCGGGGTCCGATTCGCGGGCTTACTTTGCCAATTTCTTTTGCAAAGACGCCAAGCCGCCGTCATAGATTCCGGCAATGACGTCCTTGGCCTTGTCGTCGGGAGCGCCCTTGGCCTTGAAGCTGCCGGTCCAGACGATGGCGCTGCCACCCTTGGATTTCTTCACCGACATGGTGGATTTATAGCCTTCCACCGGCAGCGGACTTTCAAGGATGGAATAGGAATAAGACATCTTCGCGTCGCTGCGGGCCAATTGCTTTTCAACGATTGTGCCGCCCCCGTTCAGGGACAGAGTGCGGATGGTCGCCATATTTTGTTGCGACAATTCGCATTTGGCCACGGCAGGATGCCACGACGCGATGCCGCAGAAATCGCCGATCGCCGCCCAGGCATCAGCGGGTGACGCATCGACGTGCACCGACTTTTTCACGTCGAGAGCGAACGCAGGCGTCGCCGCAAAAGCCGCGACAACCAAGGCGGCAAAAATCCGTGATGTTTTCATGTAACGCATCTCCCCATTATTGGGCCAAGTATTCGGCCGATTTTTATTGAGGAGATGAGCTTAGACCAGCAACTAAGATCGGCAAGACTTATTTTTTGTGGGCCGGTGGCTTGGCAGCGGCTGCGGGCGGCATAGTCGCCGGAGCCGCTGCGGCGGGTTCAGGCGCTGGCGCTGGGGCCACAACCGCCGGGGCCGCAACAACGGGAGCAGGGACCGATTCAGGCGCTGGGGCCGCAGGCTGTGCGGGCGGCGTCATCATGCCGTTGGCTGGAGCACCGTCGCTGGTCGCGCCATCATGCGGCGGCGGCGGCGCATCAGGCAATTCGACGAATTCCAGCACGATGGAGCGGGCTTCCGGATCAGGGCGCTCCATCTGGATCTTGAAGCTGGAGGTGGCGGCCGGGTCCAAACTGGCGACCGGAGGCTTGTCGATCTTTTCCTGCAACGGATGACCGGCCTTATCCAACAGCACCAACTTCATGGGCGGCACCGGGCGGGTGCGATTGGACACATTGATGATGATGCCGCGAATAATCACCACTTCGGTATTGTCGTGAACACCGCGCTCGATTTCGCCTAGGCGCTTGATCTCGAACCCGGCGCCGGGCCGCTCGTGCCGCACCTGAGCTTGGATCAAGTAATCCTCGGCCGGGGGCCAGTATTTGATCACCGTGTCTTGGAACACATAAATCCCACCGGCCGAAGCCGCCAACAGGAACAACGTCAGCAGCAGCCAGAGACCGATGGTGCTGCCGCCGGATTTCTTTTTGTCCTTGCCGCCCTTGCTTCCCTTTACCGCGCCTTTTGGCGGCAAAGGCGGCGCGTCGTCCAGATTGTCGCCCGCGTCCAGATCGTCCTCCATGTCCGACTCCTGTTCCGGTGGCGGAGGAGGCGGAGGCGGTGGAGGTGGAGGTGGAGGCGGCGGAGGAGGTGGTGGAGGTGGTGGAGGCGGAAACGACGAATCGTCCAATCCAAATTCCTCGGCGGCGGAGACCGGCTGTTGAAACCATTTCTCGCCGCAACGGGCGCACTTAAGCATCCGCCCTTTCTGCCCTAGGGCAGAATCGGGAACCGAGAATCCAGCGTCGCACTTTGGGCAATTAACCAGCATGAAGGCAAGACGATCCGCCATTTATCGATAAGCCCTTATAGGCTCAGAATAAAATTCTGACAAGTGCGGCTAAAAATATGGACGCAGAACCAAGCTCCGTGTCATCTTCCCAAGCGTTACCGGCCAAGCATTCCCGGCCAAGCATTCTCGGAAAGACCAGCCGTAGTGCGCAATCCTCGATCAGACGCTAAAGCCGAAACCGACATCATCCGCTTAGAAAACGTAGGCCTGCGGTATGGACCAGGACCCGAGGTGTTGCGAGACGTGTCCTTGGCCCTGGCGCCGGGCTCGTTTCACTTTCTGACCGGCACATCTGGAGCCGGAAAATCGTCGTTGTTGCGCCTGATGTTTTTGGGACTGCGCCCCACCCGTGGCCGCGTCACCTTGTTCGGCCACGACATCGCCCGGACCAAACGCAGCCAGCTGCCCGCCTTGCGCCGCCGTGTCGGCGTGGTGTTTCAAGAATTCCGTCTGCTGGATCATTTGTCCACCTTGGACAATGTCGCCCTGCCGTTGCGCGTGCGCGGCGTGCGCGAGGAGGAAATCGCCCGCCACGTGCCCGAATTGCTGTCCTGGGTCGGGCTGTCCGAACATATGGAGGCCAAGCCGCACAGCCTGTCGGGCGGACAAAAACAACGCGTCGCCATCGCCCGCGCCGTGATCGGCCGCCCCGATCTGCTGTTGGCGGACGAACCCACCGGCAATGTGGATGACGCCATCGCCCAACGATTGCTGTATCTGTTCGAGGAATTGAATAAACTGGGCAGA